>NZ_JAWZSQ010000008.1:0-217037 GCF_034096925.1 Patulibacter defluvii | reverse complement strand
CCGCGCGGCAGCGGGCGGCGGCGGCCGGCGACCCGCGCGCGGCCGCCGCCTGGCTGGCCGGCCGCTGCGCCGACGAGCTGACCGCCGCGCTGCCGGCCGCCGCATGATCGGGGGCCGTTGCGGGTAGACGCCGGCCGTGCCCGCGATCCCTTCGCCCCGCGGCCCGGTCAGTGAGCGGCTGCTCGCCGCGCTGACCGGTCCACCACCCGCTCCCGCCGACGATCCGCTCGCCGACGTCGCCCCGCCGCCGACCGCCGACCCGTTCGCGGACGAGGACCAGCAGCTGGCGCTCTACTGCGCCTACGAGCTGCACTACCGCGGGCTCGACGGCGTCGATCCGACCTGGGAGTGGCAGCCGTCGCTGCTGGCGCTGCGGGCGCGGCTGGAGGCGCGCTTCGAGGCCGGCCTGCGGGCGCTGGTGCCGGACGACGACGGCGACGGGCCGGTCGCGCCCGACGAGATCGACCTGGCGATCCGCGCGATCGCCGCGGCCGAGGCGCCGTCGCTCTCGCGCTTCCTCCAGCGCGAGGCGACGCTCGACCACTACCGCGAGGTGCTGATCCACCGCTCGGCCTACCAGCTGAAGGAGGCCGACCCGCACTCGTGGGCGATGCCGCGGCTGGACGGCCCGCCGAAGGCGGCGCTGGTCGAGATCCAGGTCGACGAGTACGGCAACGGCCGCCCGGAGCGGATCCACGCCCGGCTCTTCGCCGACGCGATGGAGGCGCTCGGGCTCGACCCGACCTACGGCGCCTACCTCGACCGGATCCCCGCCCCCGCGCTGGCGACGGTCAACCTGATGTCGCTCTTCGGCCTCCACCGTCGCTGGCGGGGTGCGATCGTCGGCCACCTGGCGCTGTTCGAGTCGACCTCGTCGATCCCCAACGGCCGCTACGCCGAGGGCCTCCGGCGACTCGCCGTCCCGGACCCGCGGGCGACGGCCTTCTTCGACGAGCACGTCGAGGCCGACGCGGTCCACGAGCAGCTGGCCACGATCGACCTCGCCGGCGGGCTGGTCCGGCAGCAGCCGGAGCTGGCCCGCGACGTGCTCTTCGGCGCCCGCTGCCTGGCCGCGCTCGAGGCCCGTTGGGCGGCCGGCGTGCTCGACCGCTGGCGGGCGGGGCGGTCGGCGCTGCGGGCCACGGCCGACGATCGCGAGCGGCAGGCGGTGGCGCCGTGAGCGGCACCGACCCGGCCCGGATCACCCCCTACCGTGACGGCCCGCTGATCGTCCGCGGGCCGTTCGAGCTGCGGGACCAGGACGGCGCGCCGATCGCCGCCGGCCGCGAGACGGTCGCGCTCTGCCGCTGCGGGCGCTCGCGCCAGCGCCCGTTCTGCGACGGATCCCACAAGCTGGTCCGGTTCGCGGCGCCGAGCGGCCGCGAGGACCGTCGCGCTAGCGGCGGATCCGCTTCGAGAAGCGGCTGACCTCCCCGCTCGCGGTCCGCTCCTCGTAGGTGAAGGCGAGTTGCTCCTGCTCGAACTTCGCGAAGAACGCGGCCCAGTCGATCGGCTCCAGGGCCTCCTCGTCGCCGTGGCCGGGGAAGTCGATCCGGAGGATCCCGGGCCAGTCCCCGTCGGCGGTCGTTGCCACGGTCGCGGGCCGGCCCCCGCGCTCCTCCACCCATCGCCGGATCTGCTCGTGATCGGTGGTCCAGTGGGCAATGCCGTCCGACACCTGGTCTCCCTCCGTCGGTGCGTTTGGCGTGCGTGCTGCATGCCTACCCGCCGCCCCGCGGGCGGAAACCCGCGCCCGTGTGTGCGGTCGCGAACCGGCGGGTAGCGGCGGCACGTCCACTCCCCACCCCACGGAGGCCACGATGAGCATCACCGCTTCGGAGACCGGCGAGATCACCGGCACCACCGACAAGGACTACAACCTGCTCTGGTTCACCGAGCAGTCGCTGAGCAACGCGCTGCGGATGGAGATCTACGCCAAGGACGCCGAGCGCTCCGGCGACGGCGACCTGGCCGACTTCTTCCGCCGCGCCCAGGAGGCGAGCCGCAAGGGCGGCGAGCAGGGCAAGGCGCTGCTGGCCAAGCGGCTGAGCGCCTGAGCCGGGCCGATGCCCGCCGCCAGCCGCTCGCTGTGGGACGCGACCGCCGACGCGGCGGTCGCGCCCCGGCGGCTCGACGAGCAGGCCCGCACCGCCGACGTCGTGGTCGTCGGGGCGGGCATCGTCGGCACCACCGCCGCGCTGCTGCTCGCCCGGGCCGGAGCCCGCGTGACCGTGGTCGAGGCCGACCGGGTCGGGCGCGGGGTGACCGGCTACACGACCGGCAAGGCGACCGCCGCTCACGGCGTCCGCTACGCGCGGCTGCGGCGCACGATCGGGCCCCGAGCTGGCCCGCGACTACGCGCAGGCGAACCAGGCCGCGGTCGGCCGGATGGCCGACCTGATCGAGGCCGAGGGGATCGACTGCGACTGGCGGGCGCTGCCCGCCTGGACCTTCACCAGCGTCGACGCCGAGCGCCGGTCGCTGGAGGACGAGGCCGAGGCGACGATCGCCGTCGGCCTTCCCGCCCGCCCGGTCGCCGACGAGCCGGGCCCGACGCCGATGCTGGCCGGCGTCCGCGTCGAGGACGGCGGCGAGCTGCACGGCCGCCGCTACGCCGAGGCGCTGGCGCGGATGGCCGAGGCCGACGGGGCCCGGATCGCCGAGGGCGTGCGGGTGCTCGCCGTCCACGAGGGCGACCCCTGCCGGCTGCGGACGACCGATGGCGAGCTGCGCGCCGGCCAGGTGCTGCTGGCCACCCACTTCCCGATCCTCGACCGCGGGCTGTTCTTCGCCCGCTGCCACCCCGAGCGCTCCTACGCGATCGCCGCCCGCGTCCCGGAGCCGCCGGCGCCCGGCATGTACTACGACGCGGGACCGCCGATGCGGTCGCTGCGGCTGGCCCGCGGGCCCGAGGGCGAGCCGCTGGTGGTGGTCGGTGGCGAGGGCCACCCGGCCGGCCGCGGCGGCGACACCGAGGCCCGCTACGGGCGGCTGGAGCGGTGGACCGCCGAGCGCTTCGGCGGCTGCGAGACGACCCACCGCTGGTCGTCGCAGGATCCGCGGACGGCGGACGACGTGCCGCTGGTCGGGCCGGTCCGTCCCGGCAGCTCGCGGCTGTGGACGGCGACCGGCTTCGGCAAGTGGGGCCTGAGCGGCGGGACGGCCGCCGCGCACGCGCTGGCCGCCCGGATCGGCGGCGGCGAGGATCGCCACCGCGCGCTCTGGGACAGCGACCGCTGGCGGCAGCTGGCGCCGCGCTCGGCGCTGCGACTGGCGAACTGGAACGCCCAGGTCGCCGCCCACCTGGTCGGCGACCGGCTGCGGCGCCCACGGCCGCACGGCAGCGACGACCTGGCCCCGGGCGAGGGGGCGATCGTCCGCGTCGGCGGCCGCCGCACCGCCGCCTTCCGCGACGACGACGGCCGCGTCCACGCCCGCTCGCCGGTCTGCACCCACCTCGGCTGCGAGGTCGTCTTCAACCCGGCGGAGCGGAGCTGGGACTGCCCCTGCCACGGCTCGCGCTTCGACGCCCGCGACGGCCGCGTGCTCGAGGGCCCCGCCGTCCGCCCGCTGCCGGAGCGGAAGGGCGGGTGACCGGCCACCGCGGGACGCGAGCGGGCAGGGGGCAACGTCGCACGCCGCGCCGTCCCGCCCGGCCATGCGACGAACGCCGACGCCGGCGGGGGCGAACGTCGCACGGGCCGGCGGGGGCGCCGCCCATGTGACGTTCGCCCCTCCTCCCCCGGATCCGTTTCCGTCGCGCCCGCGGCGGGCACCGGCGGGAGCATGAGCCGTCCGCCGCTGCCGCCCGCCCCGCCGCCGGGGCCGACCGCGCCCTCCGCCGTCCAGGCGCCGCTGCTGGCCCGCGACCCGATCGGGACGCTGCGGCGGGCGCAGGACCGCTACGGGCCGGTCTTCACGCTGGCGGTGCCGCTCGGCCGCCGGACCGTCGTCGTCGCCGATCCGGCGGCCGCGCTGCGGCTGGTCGAGGGCGATCCCGAGCGGGCCGGCGCCGGGGCCGCGCGGCGGGCCGTGCTGCCGCAGGCCTCGCCGCGGTCGATGTTCGGCGCCGACGGGGCCGAGCACCAGCGGGCCCGCCGCCGGATCGCGCCGCCGCTGGCCCCGGAGGCGGTCGCCCGCCACCAGCGGGCGGTGGTCGAGCTGACCGCCCGCCACGTCGCCGGCTGGCCGACCGGCCGCCCCTTCCGGCTGCTGCCGCGGCTGCGGCGGCTGCTCCAGGACTGCTTCGTGCGGCTGGTGCTGGCGATCGAGGACGACGCCCGCGCCCGCCGCGCCGTCGACGCCATGGAACGGATCCTCGCCACCCCCGGCAACCCGCCGCTGACCCCACCCGACCGCGGGCAGCCGTTCGGCCGGACGGTCGACGCGCTGCTGCGCCAGCGGCTGCGGCCGCTGCGCGGGGTGATCGCCGACGAGCTGGCGCAGCGGCGGGCGAGCGACGCCTCGGGACCGGACGTGCCCGGGATCGACGTCCTCGGCCACCTGCTCGCCGCCCGCCCCGACGCGACGCCCGACGACGTGGTCGACGAGCTGCTGGTGGTGCTCGCCGCCGCCCAGGAGCCGTCGTCGATCGCGCTCGCCTGGACCCTCGACCGGATCGCGCGCCAGGGCGACCTGGCCGAGGCGATCGCCGTCGAGGGCGCCGACCACCCGGCCTTCGACGCGGTCCTCGACGAGTGCCTGAGGCTGCACCCGCCGGCGCTCGGGGCGCTGCGCCGGCTGCGCGAGCCGTTCGACGCCGCCGGCCACCTGCTGCCGGCCGGGACCGACGTGCTGGTCCCGATCTCGCTGCTCCACCGCGACCCCCGGGCGTTCCCGGACCCCGACGCCTTCCGGCCCGACCGCTTCGCCGGCTCCGACGAGCGGCCGGCCAGCTTCCTGCCCTTCGGCGGCGGCACCCGGCGCTGCCCGGGCGCCCCGCTGACCGCGGTCGAGCGGGCGGCGATCGTGCCGACGGTGCTCGCCGCCCTGCGGCTGCGGCCGCTGTCGCCGCGGCCGGAGCGGGCCGTCCAGCGGGCCACCGTCGTCGTCCCGCTCCACGGCGGGCTGGTGACGGCGACCCGCCGCCCGGCGCCCGACATCGCGGGCGGCGAGGCCGCCGCGCCGCGGCCGGTCGCGGCGGTCCGCTGATCGCCTCGCCGCCGCTCAGGACGCCGGCGGCCCGATCGGCTGCGCGGCGAGCGCGCGGGCGACCGCGACCAGGTTGCCGGCCGCGGCCTTCGCCGTGCTGACCGTCCAGTCGCGCTCGTCGCTGCTCAGCCACTGCTCGTCGCCGGGGCCGGGACCCTTGTTCCAGTAGGTCCAGTTCTGGCCCGGCGCGGTGTAGCCGATGTCGTTGAGCGCGGCGCAGACCTCGCCGATGCAGTGGTGGGCGCCGTCCTCGTTGCCGGTCACGACGACGCCGGCCACGCGGTTGTAGGCGATCGGGGTCTCGCCGTCGTCGCCGGTCTCGGAGAGCATCGCGTCCATCCGCTCCAGGACCCGCTTGGCGACGCTCGACGGCTGGCCGAGCCAGGTCGGGGTGGCGACGAGCAGGATCTCCGCCGCCACCACCTTCTCGCGCAGCGCGGGCCACTCGTCGCCCTCGTCGACCGGCTCCGAGACGACCCCCGGGCCGACCTGGTGGTCGACGACCCGGACCTGCTCGGTCTCGACCCCGTGGCCCTCGAGCGCGTCGAGGACCACCTGGGCCAGGTCACCGGTGTTGGACGGCTCCGGCGACCGCTTCAGCGTGCAGTTCAGGCACAGCGCCCGCATGCCGCGGTCACGCTCCCGGCGTCGCGGTCCCGCCGCCCTCGCGCGGGACCTCGCCGCGCCAGCCGCCGGACGCGGCGCCGCGCTGCTCGATCAGGTCCTTGAAGCGCTCGAGGTCGCCCTTCGCGCGGCGCTCGATGATGCCCAGCATCTCGGCTGCCCGCTCGGCGAAGCCGGACGGCTCGACGTCCTGCTGGAGCATCACCTTCGTGTGCCCGTCGTCGAGCTTGTGGAAGGTCACGACGCCGGCGTTCGTGAGCCCGGCGGTGCTCCGCCAGGCGACCCGCTCCTCGGGCCGCTGCTCGGTGATCTCGGCGTCCCACTCGCGCTCGGTGCCGGCGATCTCGGCCCGCCAGTGGAGGTGGGTGTCGTCCAGCTGGCGGACCTCCTCGACCCCCTCCATGAAGGACGGGAACTCCTCGAACTGGGTCCACTGGTCGTAGGCGGTGCGGATCGGGACGGCGACCTCGATCGACTGCTCGACGGTGCTGCTCATCGTCTGCTCCTCGTGCTCGGTGGCTGCGGATCCCGCCGGTACCCAGGCCCTCCGGCGGCGAAACGAGCGCCGCGGCGGTGTGCCCGGGCGCCGCGCCGGGTAGCGGCCGCCGGACCCCTGGCGAGAGGCGGACCCCATGACGACGACCACCGGCGAGTTCCTGCTCCAGCGGCTGCACGACTCCGGCGTGCGGCGGATCTACGGCTACCCCGGCGACGGGATCAACGGCTTCTTCGGCGCCTTCCACCAGGTCGCCGGCGTCGAGCTGATCCAGACCCGTCACGAGGAGATCGCCGCCCTCGCGGCCTGCGCCCACGCCAAGCTGACCGGCGAGGTCGGCGTCTGCGCGGCCACCTCCGGTCCCGGCGCGATCCACCTGCTGAACGGGCTCTACGACGCCAAGCTCGACCGCCAGCCGGTGCTGGCGATCGTCGGCCAGCAGGCCCGGATCTCGCTCGGCTCCGACTATCAGCAGGAGGTCGACCTGCCGTCGCTCTTCAAGGACGTCGCCGGCGAGTTCGTCCAGACCTGCATGACCCCGGCCCAGGCCCCGCACCTGGTCGACCGGGCGCTGCGGATCGCCCGCGCGACCCGCTCCCCGACCTGCCTGGTGCTGCCGTCGGACGTCCAGGAGGAGCGCTTCGACCCGCCGGGCCGCGTCCACGGGGCGACGTTCTCCTCCCCCGACCACCGCGAGCCGACCGCGCCGATCCCGGGCCGCGGGGCGCTGGAGGCGGCGGCCGACCTGCTGAACGGCGGCGAGCGGGTGGCGATCCTCGCCGGTCGCGGGGCGAAGGACGCCGCCGACGAGCTGACCGCGGTCGCCGAGCGGCTCGGCGCCGGCGTCGCCAAGGCCCTCAACGGCCGCGCGGTGCTGCCCGACGACCTGCCGTGGGTGACCGGCTCGATCGGGCTGCTGGGGACGCGCCCGAGCTACGAGCTGATGGAGGGCTGCGACACGCTGCTGCTGGTCGGCACCGGCTTCCCCTACAGCGAGTGGCTGCCCGAGCCGGGCCAGGCCCGCGCCGTCCAGATCGACGTCGACGGCCGCCGGGTCGGCAACCGCTACCCGACCGAGGTCGACCTGGTCGGCGACGCCGCCGCCACCCTCGCCGCGCTGCTGCCGCTGCTGCGCCGCAACGACGACCGCTCGTGGCGCGACGAGATCGCCGGCCACGTCGACGCCTGGTGGACGGCGCTCGAGGAGCAGGCCCACCAGCCCGCCGAGCCGATCAACCCGCGGCTGGTCTTCCACGAGCTGAGCCCGCGGCTGCCCGACGGCTGCGTGCTGACCGCCGACTCCGGGTCGAGCACCGACTGGTGGGCCCGGCACCTGAAGCTGCGGCCGGGGATGGAGGCGATCCTCTCCGGCACCCTCGCGACGATGTGCCCGGCGGTGCCCTACGCGCTGGCGGCCAAGCTGGCGCTGCCCGACCGGCCGGTGGTGGCGGTGATCGGCGACGGCGCGATGCAGATGCTCGGGATCAACGCCCTGATCGACGTCGCCCGCTACCGCGACCGCTGGCGCGACCCGCGGCTGGTGATCTGCGTGCTCGACAACGGCGACCTCAACCAGGTCACCTGGGAGCAGCGGGTGATGGCCGGCGACGCGAAGCTCGAGGCGTCGCAGACGCTGCCGCCGTTCGACTACGCCGGCTACGCGCGGCTGATCGGGCTCGAGGGGATCCTCGTCGACCGGCCCGAGGACGTCGCCGGCGCCTGGGACCGCGCGCTGGCCGCCGAGGGACCGGTGCTGCTGCAGGTCCGGACCGATCCGGAGGTGCCGCCGCTGCCCCCGCACGTGCGGCTGGAGATGGCCCAGGGGCTCGGCCGCGCGCTGCTGCGCGGCGACCCCGCCGCCAGCCGGATCGTCCGCCAGACGCTGCGGGGCAAGCTCGCCGAGCTGCGCCACCGCTGACCCGAACC
Organism: Patulibacter defluvii; assembly: GCF_034096925.1. Classification (NCBI taxonomy): domain Bacteria; kingdom Bacillati; phylum Actinomycetota; class Thermoleophilia; order Solirubrobacterales; family Patulibacteraceae; genus Patulibacter; species Patulibacter defluvii. The sequence continues at coordinate 208,840 of NZ_JAWZSQ010000008.1, read as the reverse complement.
ACGACCCCGGAGGACCGCGATGCGCCCGCTGGCCATCTACCTGAACGACCACCTCGCCGCGTCGACCGGCGGCGCCCGCCTGGCCCGCCGCGCCCGCGACGCCCAGGCCGACGAGCGTGGCCGGACCCTGACCCGGATCGCCGACGAGATCGAGGCCGACAAGGGCGAGCTGGAGCGGACGATGGACCTGCTCGGCGTCCGCCGCGACCCGCTCAAGCAGGCCGCCGCCGTCGCCGCCGAGCAGCTCGGGCGGCTGAAGCCGAACGGCCGGCTGCTGCGCCGCTCGCCGCTGTCGAGCCTGGTCGAGCTGGAGGGGCTGGCGATCGCCGTCCAGGGCAAGCGCTGCCTGTGGCGCGCGCTCCAGCAGCTCGACGACCCGCGACTGGCGGCGGTCGACCTGCCGCGGCTGGTGGCCCGGGCCGAGGACCAGCACGACCGGATCGAGCACGAGCGCCAGCGGCTGGCCGGCGCCGTGCTCCGCTGACCGGCGCCGGTTTGGCGCTCCGTCGCCGCGGGTACGGGTGGATGGAGTGTCCCGTTCCGCCGATCCCCCCCACCCGCGTCCCGAGCCGGCAGCCGGCTCGGGACCGGGACGGGACGGGCGCTGGTTCGCCCGCGTCGGCCTGCCGCTGGCGCTGCTGGCGGCGGCCGTCGTCGCCCTGATCGCCGGCTCGTCCGGCCTGGCGGGGATCTTCGCCGCGGTCGCGGTGATCGCCTTCGTGACCGACCGGATCATCCGGCTCGCGATCGGCAGTCAGCGAGATCGTGACCACGAGCGGGCCGCGAGGCGTACCCTGGAACGCGAGGGCCACTGGCCCGGCGAGCCGTCGCCCCCCGCGGGCGAGGGCGATCGGCCGGCCCCGGTCCAGCATCCGCGTCCCAGGGACTGAGCCTCCGTGCATCCACCCGACTCCGTCTACACGGAGAACCACGAGAGTCCGCTGCAGTCGATCTCGAACGCGATGGCGCAGATCTACAAGTCGCAGTTCGGCCGCGGCCCGACCAAGGTCCGGACCTTCTTCGCCGGCCCCGACACCGTCGTCTGCGTGCTCGAGGACACCCAGACGCCGGCCGAGCGGCGGCTGGTCGAGCTGGGCGAGTACCAGCGGCTGCGCGACGTCCGGCTCTTCTTCCAGTACGCGACCGAGGACGAGCTGAAGCGCCCGGTCGAGGCGGCCACCGGCCGCCGGGTGCGGGCCTTCGTCAGCGGGATCGACACCCGCGCCGACGTCTCGGCCGAGGTCTTCCTGCTCGACGACGAGCCGCCCAGGCCGGATGGCCCCGAGCCGCCCCCGGGCCTCAGCTCGGGGGCGTTCTGACCCGGGCCGGCGCTCAGCCGCCGACGATCCGGCCGCCGTTCGGGTGCAGCACCTGGCCGGTCATGTACGAGCTGTCGTCGCAGGCCAGGAAGACGAAGCACTCGGCGACCTCCTGCGGCTGGCCGGGACGGCCGAGCGGCACGTCCTCGCCGAACCGCTCGACGTGCTCGCGGTCGAAGGTGGCCGGGATCAGCGGGGTCCAGATCGACCCCGGCGCGACCGCGTTGACCCGCACGCCGCGGTCGGCCAGCTGCAGCGCCAGCGAGCGGGTGAAGGCCACGATCGCGCCCTTCGTCGCCGCGTAGTCGACCAGCGCCGGGTGGCCGGCGTAGGCGGTCACCGAGGTCGTGTTGACGATCGTCGAGCCGGCCCGCAGGTGCGGCAGCGCCGCCCGCGTCAGGCCGAACATCCCGAAGACGTTGGTCCTGAAGGTCCGCTCGACCTGCTCGGGGGTGACGTCCTCCAGCCGCTCCTGGACGTGCTGCTCGCCGGCGTTGTTGACCAGCACGTCGAGCCGTCCGAAGGCCTCGATCGCCGTCGCGACCGCCTGCTCCTCGACCCCGACGTCGCCGACGTCGCCACGGACGCAGACCGCCGTGCGGCCCTCCTCGCCGACCAGCCGGACGGTCTCGCGGGCGTCGTCGTCCTCCTCCTGCGAGCGGTAGAGGAGGGCCACGTCGGCGCCCTCGCGGGCGACGGCGACCGCGACCGCGCGGCCGATCCCGCTGTCGCCGCCGGAGATCAGGACCGCCCGCTCGCGCAGCCGCCCCGACCCGCGCCGGTCCTCGGCGCGGGGCGCCGGCCGCGGCTCCATCTCGTGCTCGCGGCCGGGCTGCGACTGGCGCTGGGGCGGCGGCGCCTCGGAGAGCCGGCCCTCGCGGGGATCGTCGCCGCTCACGTGCCCGCCCCCGCGGCGACCTGCGGCCCGCTCGACGCCGGGCCGAGCTCGGCGTCGGCGTCGCGGGCGTCGAGCGCCGCCCGCATCCGCTCCAGCGCCCGCCGCAGGATCCGCGAGACCTGCATCTGGGAGACGCCGAGCCGCTCGGCGATCTCGCGCTGGAGACGGCCGTCGAAGAACCGCAGCAGGACGACCTCGCGCTCGCGCTCGTCGAGCGCCTCGCAGGCTGACCAGAGCAGCTGCCGCCGCTCGACCGCGGCGAAGCCGTCCTCGTCCTCGCCGCAGAGGTCGAGCGCCTCGCGGGCCTCGCCGGCGGGGTGGTCGAGCGACAGCGGCCGGTAGCCCTGGCCGCCGCGGACCGCCTCCTCGACCTGGGCCGGGTCGACGGCCAGGTGCTGGGCGATCTCCTCGGTGGTGGCGGTGCGGCCGCGGTCGGCCGCGATCCGCTCGGCGGCGCGGTTGACCCGCGCGTCCAGCTCCTGGATCCCGCGCGGGACGTGGACCGACCAGCAGTGGTCGCGGAAGTGGCGCTTGATCTCGCCGGTGATGTTGGGGGCGGCGAAGGTCACGAAGCGCGTGCCCGCGTAGGGATCGAAGCGATCGATGGCCTTCAGCAGCCCGACGCAGCCGACCTGGACCAGGTCCTCCAGCTGCTCGCCCTTGCCCGCGTAGGGACGGGCGAGCGAGCGGACCAGGGGCAGGCCGCGATGGACCATCTGCTCCCGGTCGGCGGGGTCGTGCTGACGGTGGTAACGGCGCAGCAGCTGCATGTCGCGCTGCTCACGGCCGCTGGTGCTCTCGCGCATGCGAAAGCCTCCTTGTGACGTGGCGATCGGGCGGGCGCGCGCCGTGGGAACGTAGGGGGACGTTCCGATGACGGTGCACCGATGCTCGTCATGCCCGTCGCCGTAGGAGAGACCCCCCCCCGCGTTCGTCTCCGTCGTCCACCCCTAGCGAGGAGTGAGCGTCGTTCGGCGTCGCGCTGCGACGACCGGCACTGCGTTGAACCTAACACGGTCGGGCCGCGGTTTCATCCCCGATCTCGTGATCGGCCCGCCGGTGTGCAAGGGTCCGTGCCGATGCCCGAGCCGCCGGCCGAGGAGCCTCCGCGCACTCCCCTGCCCGATCCCGACGCCGCAACGCCGGAGGCGGACGAGGGATCGCCGCCCGCGCCCGGCTCGGCGGTCGCCCGATCGGCCCCCGCGGCGGCGGCCGCGGCCGGCGGCGTGGTCGGGCGGCTGCGGGCGCTGAACGACAGCGAGCGGCTGCTCGGCGCCGTCTCCACGCTCCGCAACCGGCTACCGGGCGACAGCCGCTTCGGCGACCCGCTGTCGACGGCGGAGACGGGCGAGGCCCACGGTTCGGCGGCGCTGCGGCGGCAGATCGCGCGGCTCGCCGGCCAGCAGCGCGGTGGCGTCCTCCACGAGCTCGGGCTCGGCGCGCTGCAGGTCTGGCAGGCGGCCGCCGAGTCGAGCGGCCGCGGCCGCGGCGACGTCGAGCTGACCGTCCTCTTCACCGACCTGGTCGGCTTCTCGCGCTGGGCGCTGGAGGCGGGCGACCAGGCGACGCTGCTGCTCCTGCGCGAGGTCGCGGCGGTCCTCGACCCGGCCGTCGGCCGCCACCACGGCCGGGTGGTGAAGTGGCTGGGCGACGGGATGATGGCCGTCTTCCGGCAGCCGGCCGACGCGCTGGCCGCCGTCGAGGAGGGGCACGAGCGGCTGGGCGCGATCGAGGTCGCCGGCTACCAGCCGCGGATCCGCGCCGGCATGCACCACGGGCGTCCGCGGCGGGTCGGCAGCGACTACCTGGGGATCGACGTCAACATCGCGGCGCGGGTCGCCGAGGCGGCGGGCACCGGCGAGCTGCTGGCCTCCGACCGCGCGGTCGAGCTGCTCGATCCCGAGCGGGTGGTGGCCAAGCGCCGGCGGCGGTTCCGGGCCAAGGGCGTGCCGACCGAGGTCGGCGTCCACGCGGTCCGCGGCCGCTGAGCGCTCCCCGCCGTCAGCTCGGGGACCGGGGCGAATCGATCCCGGCCAGGCCGGTCGCCTCGCCGGCGTCGAGGCCGTTCTCGCCCTCGGGATCGTCAGCCGATCCGCCCTCGAGCGCGTCGCCGCCGCCCTCGTCGGCCGCCCCGCGGATGCGCGAGCGGCGCCGCAGCGGGTTGGCGAAGCGCCGGGCGATCCGGTCGATCTGGACCAGCGACTCGCTCATCTCGCCGATGCTCTTCTCGACCCCGGCGAGGACGTCGGCGAGCGGCGAGACCGCCTCCTCCATCCGGCCGACGCCGCCGCTCATCCCGACCACGGCCCGCCGCAGGTTGTCCGGCTGGAGCCCGGCGATCTCGCTCCGCAGGCCCTCGACCGAGGCGATCACGTCCCGCATGTCGGAGCGCATCCCCTTCATGTCGTCGCGGACCTCGGTCAGGATCGCCAGCTCGACCTGGAGCGCGCGGATCTCGTCGGGCAGCGTCCGCAGGGTCCGCTCGAGCGCGATCACGGCGTCGAGCGCCCGCTCGATCTTCGGGATCAGCTGGGGCGGGGATGGGAGGGCGACGCGCATGGACCCGGGGCAGCGTGAACAGTCGGGCCGCGTCCGTCAAGCGCGACGGCCCGCGGCACGGCTCCGGTGGACGGCGTCCCGCGGCTGGGCCGCGGGATCCGGCGCGTCCCCCGAATGATCGTCCAGCGGCCTCAGCCGACCTCGCTGGACGCCGCGACCGACACGGCGTCCGCGGCGGCCTCGCGGCGGGCCTCGGCCTGGGCCACCGTGACCCGCTCGTCGCCGCCGGCGGCGACCGTGGTGGTGCTGAACGAGCGGCCCAGGGCGGCGACCTCGGCCTCCAGCTGGGGAACCATCTTGCGGGCCTGGAGCTTGAGGCCGATGTCGCTCAGCGGGCTGATGACGATCGTCCGCAGGGCCTGGACGACGGCCAGCGAGCGGGGCACGTAGATCCGCCGCTTGCGCTTGGCGATGCCGTCGGCGAAGGCGGTCGCGCAGGCCTCGACCGAGGTCGTCGAGCCGAGCGGGCCGGGCAGCTTCGAGCGGGCGTCGCGGAAGGTCGAGAGGTCCTTCTCGACGTCGCGGACGAGGTCGGTGTCGATCCACGAGGGGTGGGCGCTGCCGACCTTGACCCCCTTGTGGGCGACCTCCAGCCGCAGCGCGTTGGCGAACTGCTCGGCACCGGCCTTCGACGCGCAGTAGGCGGCCATCCCGGGCATCACCGTGAAGGCGGCGAGCGAGGCGACCACCAGCACGTAGCCCCTGCGCTCGGTCACGTGGGGCAGCGCCGCGCTGACCGTCCGGATGACGCCGTTGAGGTTGACGTCGATCGTCCGCACCAGCGCGTCGGCCGGGTTGATCGCGACGGTGCCGTTGTTGGCGATGCCGGCGTTGGCCACCACCACGTCGATCCCGCCGAGCGCCTCGACCGTGCCGGCGACCGTCGCCTCGATCGACGCCTGGTCGGTCACGTCGGCCTCGAACCAGACGTGCCCGGCGCCGAGCTCGGCGGCCAGCTCGCGCAGCCGCTCGGGCTCGAGCCCGACCAGCGACAGCTTCGCGCCGCGCCGCGCCAGGATCCGGGCCGTCTCGGCCCCGATCCCCCGCGACGCACCCGTGATCAGGACGACCTTGCCCGTGACGCTCTTCGACATGCGGCGGATCCTACTCCCCCGTAGCCAAGAACGCTACTGGCGAGTAGGTCCGCCGCCGCGGCCGGTTCAGAAGGCCGGGATCACCGACCCCTGGTACTTGTCCTCGATGAACTTGCGGACCTCGGGCGAGTGCAGCAGCTGCTCGAGCTTCTTCACCCGCGGGTCGTCGACGTTCTGCTTCTTGACGACGACCAGGTTGGCGTAGGGGTTGTCCTTCGCCGACTCCAGCACCAGCGCGTCCTTGGCCGGCGAGAGCTTGGCCTCGATCGCGTAGTTGCCGTTGATCACGGCCAGGTCGGCGTCGTCGAGCGTCCGCGGCAGGTTGGCCGGGGCGATCGTCTGGAACTTCAGGTCCTTGGGGTTCTCGGCGATGTCCTTCGGCGTCGCCTCCAGCCCGGCGCCCGGCTTCAGCGTGATCAGGCCCGCCTGCTGCAGCAGCTTCAGGCCGCGGGCCTCGTTGGCCGGGTCGTTCGACAGCGTCACGGTCCCGCCGTTCGGCACCTGGCCGATCTCCTTCAGCTTCTTCGAGTAGACGCCGAGCGGCTCCAGGTGGACCGGCTTCAGCGCCACCAGGTCGCCGTACGAGGGGTTGTCCTTCTGCTGCGACTCCAGGTACGGCACGTGCTGGAAGTAGTTGGCGTCGAGCTTGCCCTCCTGCAGCGCCACGTTCGGCTGCACGTAGTCGTCGTAGCTGACGACGTCGAGCTTCAGGCCGGCCTTCGGGGCCAGCTCCTTCTTCACGAAGTCGAGGATCTCGCCGTGGGGCACGGGGCTGACGCCGACCTTCAGCGGGGCGTCGGCGGACGAGCCGGAATCGCCGGAGTCGTCGCTGCCGCAGGCGACCAGGCCGAGGGCGGCCACGAGGGCCAGGACGAGGATCAGCAGCGGTCGGATGCGTCGTGGCATGGAGATGCTCCGGTGGAGGGTCATCGGTGGGAGAACCGGCGGACCAGCAGGTCGCCGGCGAACTGGAAGATCTGGACGATCACCACGAGCAGCACCACCGTCGCCAGCATCACGTTGCCGTCGAAGCGGTTGTAGCCGTAGTCGATCGCGAGCGCCCCGAGGCCGCCGCCGCCGACGGCGCCGCCCATCGCCGAGAAGCCGACGATCGCCACCAGCGTGATCGTCAGGCCGCCGATCAGGCCCGGCACCGCCTCGGGCAGCAGCACCTTGCGGACGGTCTGGAGCCGCGAGGCGCCCGACGCGCGGGCCATCTCGACCAGCTCGCCGGGGACCTCGCGCAGGCTCTGCTCGACCACCCGCGCGTAGAACGGCACCAGCGCCACGACCAGCGGCACGATCACCGCGCTGGTCCCGAGCGAGGTGCCGACCACCAGCCGGGTGAAGGGGATGATCGCCGCCAGCAGGACGATGAACGGCACCGAGCGACCGACCCCGACCACCAGCCCGACGGCGGCGTTGACCGGCCGCAGCGGCCGCAGGCCGCCGGGCGCGGTGACGTGCAGCAGCACGCCGAGCGGGATCCCGAGCAGACCGGTGATGGCGGTCGCGATCACGACCATCTTCAGCGTGTCCTGGAGCGCCGGCCAGAGCAGCGGCCAGATCTCGCCCCAGGGGGTGCTGGCGGCGAGCGCGCTCATCGATCGGCCCCCTCGGCGGCGACGGCCAGCGGATCGCCGGCGGCGGCGGCCGCCAGCCGGTCGGCCGCCGCGGCCGCCGCGTCGCCGTCGATCCGCCGCGCGTCGAGCCCGCGGCCGGCGAGCAGCGCCCGCAGGTCGGGGCCGCCGGCCGGCAGCGCGATCGTCACGTGCCCGGCCGGGCGGCCGTCGATCGCCTCGACCGCGGCGCCCAGCAGTTCGATCGGGGCGTCCAGCTCGGCCTGGAGCGTGGCCAGCCAGGCCGGATCGACGTCGGCGCGGGCGTAGCCGATCCGCCAGCTCTCGCGGCCGGCACCGGCGGCGCCGATCGGCCGCTCGGGCACCAGGCCGCGGCCGAGCACGGAGTCCGGCGTCGTCACCAGCCGCTGCAGCGGACCGGACTCGACCACCCGCCCGTCGCGCAGCAGCGTGACCTCGTCGCAGACGTCGCGGACGACGTCCATCTCGTGGGTGATCAGGAGGATCGTCAGGCCGAGGTCGTCGCGCAGCTCGCGGAGCAGGGCCAGGATCGTGCGCGTGGTCTCGGGGTCGAGACCGGAGGTCGCCTCGTCGGAGAGCAGCACGTCGGGCCGCAGCGCCAGCGCGCGGGCGATCCCGACCCGCTGCCGCTGGCCGCCGGAGAGCTGCGCCGGGTAGGCGTCGGCGTGGTGGGTCAGGCCGACCCGCTCGACCAGCTCGGCGACGCGGCGGCGGCGCTCGGCGCGACCGATGCCGGCCAGCTCCAGCGGCAGCGCGACGTTGCCGCTGACCGTCCGCGCGCTCAGCAGGCTGGCCGACTGGAAGATCGTGCCGATCCGGCGGCGGGCGGCCTGCAGCTCGCGCTCGCGCAGCCGCGTCAGCTCCTGGCCGGCGACGACGACCGTTCCCGAGGTCGGCCGCTCCAGCAGGTTGATCGTCCGCGCGAGCGTGCTCTTGCCGGCGCCGCTGGGGCCGATCACGCCGGCGATCCGGCCGGCCTCGACGGTCAGCGAGACGTCGTCGAGCACGACCACGTCGTGGCCGTCGCGGCGGAACGTCTTGCGGAGGGACTCGACCTGGATCACGGGCGGACGGGAGATAATTACAGAAAAGCAGATCGGCTTTCTGTGGTACAGCGCACGTACCTTTTGTCGCGGGCCGTTCGCGGGCGATCCGCCGGGGTCGCGCCGGCGGCGGCGTAGGGTGGGCGGATGCCGCTGCTCGACACGCCCGTCCGCACCCTCGCCGGCGAGCCCACCTCGCTCGCCGACCACGCCGACAAGGTGCTGCTGATCGTCAACGTCGCCTCGCGCTGCGGCCTGACCCCGCAGTACGCCGGGCTCGAGCGGCTGCAGCAGACCTACGGCGACCGCGGCCTGCAGGTGATCGGCGTCCCCAGCAACCAGTTCGCCGGCCAGGAGCCGGGCAGCGCCGAGGAGATCGCCACCTTCTGCTCGACCACCTACGGGGTCAGCTTCCCGCTGCTGGAGAAGAGCGACGTCAACGGCGACGACCGCCACCCGCTCTACGCCGCCCTGACCGCGACCGCCGACGCCGACGGCGAGGCCGGCGACGTCCAGTGGAACTTCGAGAAGTTCCTGCTCGCGCCGGGCGGCGAGGTGGTCGGCCGCTTCCGCCCGAAGACCGAGCCGGAGGCGCCCGAGCTGATCGCCGCGATCGAGGCCGTGCTGCCGCGCTAGGGCCGGCCCGCGGTGGGCGCACGTGCCCACGGTCGCCGCGCCGCACCCGTTAGCGTCACGGGCTCGTGCCGACCGTCCGCTTCCCCTTCACCGCGCTCGTCGGCCAGGACGACCTCCGCCGCGCGCTCCTGATCAACGCCGTCGCGCCCGAGGTCGGCGGCGTGCTGGTGCGGGGCGAGCGGGGAACGGCGAAGACCACCGCGGTGCGGGCGCTCGAGGGGCTGCTGCCGGCGGTCGACGTGGTCGCCGGCTGCCCCTACGGCTCGGCCCCGGCCGAGGCCGACCGCTGCCCGTGCCCGGCCTGCGCGGCGCTGGTCGCCGACGGCCGCCAGGCGCGCGCCCGCGCCGGCGCGCCGATCAGCGGCAGCGAGCGGCGACCGGCGCCGCTGGTCGAGCTGCCGGTCGGGGCGACCGTCGACCGGGTGGTCGGCACGCTCGACCTGGAGCGCGCGCTGCAGGAGGGCGAGGCCGTCCTCCAGCCCGGCCTGCTGGCCCGCGCGCACCGCGGGATCCTCTACGTCGACGAGGTCAACCTGCTCGGCGACCACCTGGTCGACGTGCTGCTCGACGCCGCCGCCCAGGGCGAGGCGGTGGTCGAGCGCGACAACGTCTCCGTCCGCCACCCGGCGCGGTTCCTGCTGGTCGGGACGATGAACCCGGAGGAGGGCGACCTGCGGCCGCAGCTGCTCGACCGCTTCGGGCTGTCGGTGACCGTCGCCGGCTCGACCGACCCGGCGGTGCGGGCCGAGGTCGTCCGCCGGCGGCTGGCCTTCGAGGCCGACCCCGAGGCGTTCGCCGCCCGCTTCCGCGACGACGAGGCGGCCGTCGCCCGCACGATCCTCGACGCCGTCGCGCTGCTGCCGCGGGTGACGCTCGGCGAGCGGATGCTGCGGCTGATCACCGGCGCCTGCGCCCGGCTCCAGGTCGACGGCCTGCGAGCCGACCTGGTCGCCTCGCGCTGCGCTCGCGCGCTGGCCGCGCTCGACGGCCGCGACGAGGTGACCGACGAGGACGTCCGCCAGGCGCTGCTGCTGACGCTCCCCCACCGCCGCCGGCGCGGGCCGCTCGACCCGCCCGGGCTGGAGCCGGAGGAGCTGGACGGCGCGCTCGACGAGGCCCGCGACGACGAGCCGCCGCCGGTCGCGGGCGGGCCGGGCGACGATCCCGACGGCGGTCCCGACGACGAGGACGGGCCCGGGCCCGGATCCGGCGGTCCGGCCAGCCCGCCGCCGGCCGGGTCGGACGCGCCGCCGCCGTCGTCGTCCGCCGCGCCCGACCGCGGGTGCCCCGCGGCGTCGGCGCCGCCGTCCTCCGACGACCGGCCCGAGCCGGCGGCCGCGCCGGAGGCGGACGACGGCGGGCCGGGCCCGACGGCCGAGCGGCCCCCGTCCGGCGCCCCCGCCGGCGACCGGCCCTTCGATCCCTCCGCCCGCGCGCGGGAGCGGACCGACGCCCCCGGCGGCGCCGCCGGGCTGGCGCCGCTGCTGGAGCTGGCGCGCGGCGGCGGAGGCGTCGCCGGCCGCCGCGGCCGGACCTCGGGCGCCCACGGCCACCCGGTCGACGTCCGCCCGCGCGAGACCGCCGAGGAGCCGCTGGCCGTGCCGGCGACCCTGCGGGCGGCGGCGATCCGCGGCGCGACCACGGCCGGCGTCGGCCACGACCGCGACCGCGGCGAGCGCTCACGGCTGGCCGTCGCCTCCCAGGACCACCGGACCCCGATCCGGGCCGGCCGCGAGGGCACGCTGGTGACCTTCTGCGTCGACGCCTCCGGCTCGATGGGCGCCCGCAAGCGGATGGCCGCGGTCAAGGACGCCGCCCTCGGCCTGCTGCTCGACGCCTACCAGCGGCGCGACCGGGTGGCGCTGGTGACCTTCCGCGGCAGCCGCGCCGAGGTGGTGCTGCCGCCGACCGGCTCGGTCGAGCGGGCCGCCGTCCGCCTGGCCCAGCTGCCGACCGGCGGCGGCACCCCGCTCGCCGCCGGGCTCGACGCGGCCGCCACGCTGGTCGCCGCCCACCGCCGCCGCGACCCGCAGCGGCGCTCGCTCTGCGTCGTCGTCACCGACGGCCGCGCGTCGGGCGGCAAGGCCGGGCTGGCCGCGGCCGAGCGGGCCGCCGAGCGGCTCGGCCAGGTGGCCGACGGGGTCGTCGTCTTCGACAGCGAGCAGGGACGGGTGCGGCTGGGCCTCAGCCGCCGGATCGCCGACCGCGCCGGCGCCCGGCTGCTGCCGGTCGGCGTCCTGACCGGCGAGCCGCTGGCCGCCGGCCGCGCCCGCCCCGCGGGAGCGCCGCGATGAGCCGGCCGCTGGTCGCCGTCGCCGCCGGGCCGGCGCTGCTCGAGCCCTCGCGGGCGCTGCGCGAGGCGCTGACCACCGCCGGCGCCGCGGTCGCGACGGTCGACCTGGTGGCCGACGCCGCGCTGCCGGCCGGGACCGCCGCGCTGGTGCTCGGCGACGGCGCCCCGGTGCCGCACGCCGCCGCGCTCTCCGCCAACTCCAGCCTGCGCGATGCGGTCGTCGCGCTCCACCGGCGCGGTGCGCCGATCGTCGCCGAGGGGGCCGGCGCCGCGTACCTGACCACGACCCTCGATGGCCACCCGATGTGCGACCTGCTTCCCGCCACCGCCGTTCCCGGACCGGGCGGCGTGCCCTCCGCGGTCGAGTTGATGGCCGCCGCCGACGGCCCCGTCCACGCGATCGGGGAGAAGCGGATCGGCCAGCCGTCGGCCGCGGTCGCCTTCGACGTCACCGCCGGCGGCCGCCCGGCCTGGACGATCGGCCGCCGCCACGAGGGCTGGTCGGCGCCCGACCTCCACGCCAGCCTGGTGGTGGTGCCGTGGAACGCGGCCCGCGCCGGCCGGCTGCTGGCCGCCGCCGCGGCGACCGGGAGCGTCCGGTGAGCGGCGACGGCCGCGTCGTCTTCGTCGGCGCCGGCCCCGGCGCCGCCGACCTGCTGACGCTGCGCGGGGCGCGGGTGCTGGGCGAGGCCGACGTCGTCGTCTGGCCGCGGAGCCTGGTCCCGCCCGAGGTGATGGAGCACGCGCGGCCCAACGCCGAGGTGCTGACCAGCGACGACCACACGCTCGAGGACGTGATCGCGCTCTTCTCGCGGGCGAAGGTCGAGGGCCTGACGGTCTGCCGGCTGCAGTCGGGCGATCCGGCGCTCTACGCCACGCTCCACGAGCAGATCAACGCCTGCCGGCGGATGGACCTGGCCTACGAGATCGTGCCCGGGGTCGGGTCGCTGTCGGCACTGGCCGCGGCGCTCGGCCAGGAGCTGACCGTGCCCGAGGTCGCCCAGTCGCTGGTCCTGACCCGCCGTGCGGTGCGGGTGCCGATGCCCGACAACGAGCAGCTGGTCGACTTCGCCCGCCACGGCACGACGATGGCGCTCTACCTGTCGGTCCGGCGCCCGCGCGAGCTGCAGGCCGACCTGCTGGAGGGCGGCTACGCGCCCGACACCCCGACCGCGATCGGGTACCGGGTGTCGTGGCCGGACGAGCGGATCATCCGCTGCCGGCTCGACGAGCTGGCCGCGACGCTGAAGGCCGAGAAGATCACCACCCAGGCGCTGATCGTGCTCGGCCCGGCGCTGCGCGACGACGAGCAGGACCGCCGCTCGCACGTCTACCGCCCGACCTACGGGCACCGCTACCGGCGCCTCGGCTCGCCCGCCCGCTACCGCGAGCCCTAGCCGACCCCTCCGCCCGCCCCCACGCCTCGCGTGGCGGTTGACCCCCGGCGTGCGGGGGCGATCCGCCACGCGAGCGCTCAGGGCGTGGCGAGCGCGGCGTCGAGGCGGGCCAGCAGGGTCCGGAGCTGGGTCAGCTCGTCGGGGTCGAGGGCCGCGCGCAGCCGCTGGTCGTGGGCGAGCGCCGCGCCGCGCAGCTGATCGAACATCGCCTCGCCCGCCGCGGTCAGGGCGACCTGCTGGATCCGCCGGTTCTCCGCCTGCCGCTCGCGGACGATCAGGCCCCGCTGCTCGAGCGCGCTCAGGTGGTGGGTGAGCGTGGCCGCCGTCACCCCCATCGCCTTCGCCAGCTCCGACTGGGTGCCCCAGTTGCGCGAGCGCACCAGCAGCAGCACCTGCCAGGTGGCGGTGGTGCCGCCGGCCGCGGCCAGCGCGCGCTCGAAGGCCTGGCTGGCCGCCCGCGCGGTGCGGGACAGCTGAAGGCCGATCGGCGGCTCGGCGGGCGGTCCGGACATGCGCCGATCGTAGCGAAACTTCGATATCGAATGGTTACGAGATCGCGCCGGCCCGCCCCGCCGTCGATCACAGTTTGACATCTAATCGTTAGAGATCTAATCTAGCCGCATCCGAGTCCCAGGAGCGACCGATGCGCCAGCCCACCACCACCCCGCCGTCCACCCCCGATCCCACCGCCGCCGTCGCGATCCCGTTCGCGGCGATCGTGCTCGCGATGCTGCCGGCGGTCCTCGACCAGACGATCCTCGCCACCGCGCTGCCGACGATCGCCGGCGACCTCGGCCGGCTCGGCGACCTCTCGTGGGTCGTCACCGCCTACGTCGTCGCCGCGGCCGCCAGCACCCCGCTGTGGGGCAAGCTCGGCGACCGGCTCGGCCGCAAGCGGCTGCTGGAGCTGGCGCTCGGCCTCTTCCTGACCGCCTCCGCCGCCTGCGGGCTGGCCCAGGACATCACCGCGCTGGTCGTCACCCGCGGCGTCCAGGGCGTCGCCGCCGGCGGCCTGATGACGCTGGCGATGGCCGCCGTCGGCGACCTCGTCGCGCCCCGCGAGCGCGGCCGCTACCAGGGCTACATCGCCGCCACCTTCGCCGCCGCCACGATCGTCGGGCCGCTGCTCGGCGGGCTGCTGGTCGAGCACGTCGGCTGGCGCTGGGTCTTCTACGTCAACCTGCCGGTCGGGCTGCTGGCCCTCGCCGGCCTGCGGCTGCGGCTGCCGTCGCCGCCGGTCGAGCGCCCGGCCGCCCCGCTCGACCTGCTCGGCGCCGCGCTGCTGGCCGGCGGCACGACCACGCTGATGCTCGCCTGCCTGTGGGGCGGCGACCGCTACGGGTGGTCGTCGCCGACGATCGTCGGGCTGATGGCCGCGACCGTGACGCTGGCCGTCGCGCTGGTGGTCCGCGAGCGGCGCGCGGTCGACCCGATCGTCCCGCTCGACCTGCTGCGCAGCCGCAACGTCGCCGTCGCCAGCGGCGCGCTCTTCCTGACCACCGCGGCGATGTTCGCGATCACCGTCTTCGTCCCGCTGTTCCTGCAGGCGACGACCGGCGCGTCGCCGACCGAGGCCGGCCTGCTGCTGATCCCGGCGATGCTGGGGATCGCGCTCTCGACCAACGTCTCCGGCCGCCTGATCGCCCGCAGCGGCCGCTACAAGGCGTTCCCGATCGCCGGCCTGGCGCTGATGACCGTCGCGCTGACCGCGATGGCGATCGTCGCCGGCCACCCCTCGCGGACCACCGCCGGCGTCGCGCTGGCCGTCTTCGGGCTCGGCTTCGGGATGGTCGGCCAGGTGCTGATCGTCGCGGTCCAGAACAGCACCGACCGCCGCCGGCTGGGCGTGGCGACCGCCACCACCGGCTTCTTCCGGGCGCTCGGCGGCGCGGTCGGGGCGGCCGCCCTCGGCGCGGTCTTCGCCGCCCACGCCGGCGGCACCCGCGTCACCGGCAGCGCCGCGACGGCCGCCGCGCCGGTGATCGACGGCGTCCAGGCGGTCTTCGTGGTCGCCGCGCCGATCGCCCTGCTCGGGCTGCTGGTGACGCTGCTGCTGGTCGAGGTCCCGCTCCAGAGCGCCCGCCGCCCCGAGCCGCGCCCGGCCGCCGACCCGCGCCCGGCCCGGCCCGCCGTCTGACCTCCACCCCCGAACCCCCGAACCCAGGAGCACCGCCATGAGCGACCAGCTGGCCGCGATCGAGATCCTCGTCCGCAGCGAGGAGAGCGACGGCCGCGTCGGGATCGTCCGCAACGCCCTGCCCGGGCGCTGGGCGGGCCCGCCGCTGCACCACCACGACTTCGACGAGGCGTTCCACGTCCTCGAGGGCGAGCTGACCTTCCAGCTCGGCGACGAGCGGCGGACGGCCGGCCCGGGCGAGACGGTCTTCGCCCCCGCCGGCAGCGTCCACACGCTGGCGAACCTGAGCGATCGGCCCGCCCGGTACCTGATCGTCTGCACGCCGGGCGGCTTCGAGCGCTACTTCGCCCGCCTGGCCGCCGGGATCGAGGGCCGCGAGCCGCCGGCCTGGGCGACCGACGAGTACCCGCAGACGATCGTCGTCGGTCCGCCGCTGGCGGCTTGACTTCAAGCGCACTCGAACCGCCATCATGGGGTGCATGTCCCTCCCCTCACCCCTTCGTCCACCGGCGGCCGCCAGGACCCGCGCGAGGGTCCCGGCGTGACGGCGGCGCTCGCGGTCAGCGACCTGACCAAGCGCTACCCGACCGGCACCGAGGCCCTGCGCGGCGTCTCGCTCGAGATCCAGCCCGGCGAGTTCTTCGGCCTGCTGGGCCCCAACGGCGCCGGCAAGTCGACGCTGATCCACTGCACCACCGGCCTGGCGCGGCCGACCTCGGGCGCGATCCGGGTCTTCGGCCACGACGCCGTCGACCACTACGAGCAGGCGCGGATCGCCGTCGGCCTGGCCCCGCAGGACCTCAACATCGACTGGTTCCTGACGCTCGAGGAGACGCTCGACTACCACGGCGGCTACTTCGGGATGCCGCGCAAGGAGCGCAAGGAGCGGATCGCCGAGCTGCTCGACGCGTTCTCGCTCAGCGGCAAGCGCCACGACCGCACCCGCACGCTGTCGGGCGGGATGAAGCGGCGGCTGATCCTGGCCCGGGCGCTGATGCACCGGCCGCGGCTGCTGATCCTCGACGAGCCGACCGCCGGCGTCGACGTCGAGCTGCGGCTGGAGCTGTGGCACTACGTGCAGCGGATCAACCAGGAGGGGACGACGATCCTGCTGACCACGCACTACCTGGAGGAGGCCGAGCAGCTCTGCGACCGGATCGCCTTCATCAACGAGGGGCGGGTCGTGGCCGAGGGCACCAGCGGCGAGCTGGCCGAGCAGTACGGCGTCTCGAGCCTGGAGGACGCCTACCTGGAGCTGGTCGGGCGCAAGGAGCTGTCGCGCGGCGGCGGCCTGGTCGGCGAGGTGTCGGAGTGAGCGCCGCCCAGATCCGGTTCCTGGCGCTGCTGCGGCGCGAGGTCAACAGATTCCTGAAGATCAAGCGCCAGACGATCGGGGCCCCGCTGCTGGAGACGTTCCTCTACATCTCCGTCTTCGGCGCGGCGCTCGGCAGTCGGATCGACACCCTCCACGGCTTCGACTACGTGGTCTTCATCGTGCCGGGCCTGATCATGATGGCCTGGGCGATCAACGCCTTCTCGAACAACTCCTCCTCGATCCTGCAGCAGAAGTTCCAGCGCGCGATCGACGACCAGCTCTCCTCCCCCGCCTCGCCCGCGGAGCTGCTGCTGGCCTTCTCGCTCGGCGGCTTCCTGCGCGGGCTGCTGATCTCGACCCTGACCTTCCTGGCGGCGTCGCTGCTGACCGACCTGCCGGTGGCGCACGTGCTGGTCCTGATCCCGGCGCTGTTCCTGGTCGGGATGTTCTTCGCCCAGCTCGGGGTGCTGGTCGGCGTCCGGGCCGAGCAGTTCGACGACGTCGCGTTCGCCCAGACCTTCGTGCTCCAGCCGCTGATCTTCCTCGGCGGCGTCTTCTACTCGGCGACGCTGCTGCCGGAGCCGTTCGGCACCCTGACCCAGTTCAACCCGGTCTACTACATGATCGGCCTGGTGCGGTACGGGTTCCTCGGCTACTCCGAGGTCAACATCGCGCTCTCGCTGGGCCTGCTGACCGTGGTCACCGCGGGGCTCTTCCTGCTCAACCTGCGGCTGTTCCGGTCGGGGTACAAGCTGCGGGCGTGAGGGCGGTCAGCGCAGCACCGCGACGTCGTAGGCGCCGACCCACGGGTCGGCGCTGACGTCAATCGATCATCCCGAGCGCCCGGGCCATGTCCTCGGGCAGCTCGTCCCAGTCGTCGGCCAGCGCCCGCTCGACCAGCCGCGAGAGCTGCGTCTTCGCCTCGTCGATGTCGACCGTGGCCACGGACGGAGGCTAGCGACGGGTGCCAATCCCGCGCCGGACCGCCACCAACCCCGCTACCTCCGCGGCCGCCGCAGCAGGTAGCTATCGAACAGCCAGCCCTTGCGCTCGCGCTCGGCGGCGCGGACGCGCACGATCTCGTCCTTGACGTCGGCCAGGCGGCCGGCGATCAGGACCTGGTCGGGCGCGCCGATCGAGGCGCCCCAGTAGATCTCGGCCTGGTCGTCGTCGATCTCGGCGAAGGCCTGGTGGGCGTCGAGCATCACCACCACGTCCTCACCGTCGGCGAACTGCTCGGCCAGCCGCCGGCCGGGGGTGATCCGGATCGTCCCGCCGACCTGGTTGAGGGCGATCCGGTGGCGGGCGGCGAGGTCCTGGACGCTGCTGATGCCGGGGATCACCTCGTGCTCGAAGGCGACCTCGCCGCGGGCCAGGACGTCGTCGATCACGCCGAGGGTGCTGTCGTAGATCGCCGGGTCGCCCCAGACCAGGAACGCCCCCCGCTCGTCCTCGCCCAGCTCGTCGCGGATCGCCTGCTGCCACTGGTCCGCCCGCCGCTGGCGCCAGTCGTCGACGACCGCTCGGTGGGCGTCGGCCGAGCGGCCGCGGGGCGGGTCGACCAGCTCGACGGTGCGGTACCCGTCGCCCTCGACGTAGCGGTCGAGGATCTCCCGCCGCAGCGCCACCAGCTCGTCGGTGCCGGCGCCCTTGCTGATCACGAAGAAGACGTCGACGGCGTTGATCGCCTTGATCGCCTGGACCGTCACCTGGTCGGGGTCGCCGGCGCCGATGCCGATGATCGAGACGTGTCGCACCACGGTCCTCCGGGTCGCTCGGGGTGGTCGCGCCGGGCGTCCGGAGCCGGCGGCCCGGGCCACGCTAGCGCAGCCGGCGCGGGCGCCGAGCGGGGGCGGTGGGGTTGCGCGGGGGTTCGCTCACCCCAGGTCGACCCCGCACCCCTCCCGCACCGCCGCCGGGCGGACGGTGGCGCCGACCGCGTCCGCCAGCTCCCCGGCCGCGCCGGCGAACTGCTGCATTGCGCTCGCCAGCCGGGGCAGGTCGTCGGCGCGGTGGGCGCGCAGGACCCGGTCGACGCCCGCCCGCGCCTCGCGCAGCACCCGCCGCGCGCCGGCCGGACGCAGCAGCGCCGCCCGGCAGCGGGCCGGCAGCCGGCGGAAGGCCCGCGACCGCTCGAGCTGACGGTCGCTGCGGATCAGCCGCTCGATCGGCGGCCGCATCGCCACGATCGTCCGCACCCCGCAGGCGAAGTCGGTCGGGCGGCAGGCGGAGATGTCGCGGGCGACGGCCGTCACCTGCCCGACCCCGTCGATCGCCGCGCTGCAGCCCGGCACCAGCAGCCGCGCGATCGGGCCCTTCCCCGGCAGCACCGCGCAGGGCCCGGGCGGGGCCGCGGTGGTCCCGGTCCCGCCCGTCGGGGTCGGGGTCGGGGTCGCGGTCGAGCGGCCGGTCGACGGTCCGCCGCCCTCGACCCGGTCGTAGGGCGCCGTCGGATCGCCGCTGGTGGTCGTCGTGGCGGTGGTCGCCGTGGTCGACGCCGGCGCCGGCCCAGTCGTCGTCTCGCCGCCGCCGCAGCCGGCCAACGCGACCAACGTCATCAGCACCGCGAGCAGCAGCGCCAGCGGGGACCTGGCGGTCGGGACGGACACGCGGCCATCGTAGAACGGTTGCGGCTCCCGCCGGCCGGGTAGCGGCCGGTCATGAGCCCGAACCTCGACCGCTCCGTCTCCGCGAGCACGGGCACCGGCGACCACCCCTCGGCGACCGGCGGCAACCCGCCGCCCGGCGAGCGCGCCCTGCCCGAGCTGTCCCCGCCCGACGACCCCGCCGGCATCGGCTCGATGCGGCTGCTGGTGGCGATGCCCGCGATCGTCCTGGTCGTGACCGTCGTGATGGCCCTCAGCGCCCAGGTCGGCATCGGGCTGGCCGTGGTCGCGCTGCTGGCCGTCGTCGGCGGCGCCGCCTACATCGTGACGATGCTGATGCAGATGACCGCCACCGACCAGCCGGAGCCGACCGCCCGCAGCCACGACGACGATCCGGCGACGCCCTCGGCCGAGCCGCGACCCGAGCTGGAGCGCCCGGTGCTGGGCCAGCGGCCCAAGCGCCCGCTGCTGCACTACTGAACCGCCTACCCTTTCCGCGATGAGCGGCGCGGCGCACGGAGGCAACGAGGAGCTGCTCGGCCTCGACACGCCGCTGCACCGGCTGCCGCCCCAGTGCAAGGTGGCGGCGCTGGTGCTGTTCGCGGTCGCGGTCGCCCTGACCCCGACCCACGTCGTCTGGCCCTACGCGCTGCACTTGCTGGTGGTGCTGAGCGCCGCCACCGTCGCCCGCGTCCCGCCGCTCGACCTGGCCCGGCGGCTGGTGATCGAGATCCCCTTCGTCCTCTTCGTGCTGATCCTGCCGTTCGTGACCGAGGGCGAGCGGACCCACGTGCTCGGGATCCCGATGGCGGTCGAGGGGCTGTGGACCGCCTGGGCGATCGTCTCGAAGGCGACGCTGGTGCTGCTGGCCACGGCCGTGGTCGCCGCCTGCACCCCGCCGGCCGCGATCCTGGCCGGCTTCGAGCGGCTGCGGGCGCCGCGGGCCCTGACCGCGATCGCCGGCTTCACGATCCGCTACGTCGAGGTCGTGCTGGCCGAGCTGGGGCGGATGCGGATCGCCCGGATCGCGCGCGGCGACGACCCCCGCTTCCTCTGGCAGGCGCGGGCGGTCCTGCGCTCGACCGGGACCCTGCTGGTGCGCTGCTTCGAGCGCGGCGAGCGGGTCCAGCTGGCGATGGTCAGCCGCGGCTGGGACGGCGGGATGCCGCCCGGGCTGCTGACCGTCCCCGCCACCCGGGTCGAGTGGCTGGGGACGCTGGTGGTCGCCGCGCTGGCCGCGTCGATCACCGTCGCGGCCCGGATCGTCGTCGGCTAGTCGCGCAACGCCGGCAGCACCCGCTCGCGGTAGAGCCGGATCGTGCCGGCCGGGTCGGCGCGGCCGATCAGCTGCAGCGAGACGGCGTCGGCGCCGAGCGCGGCGATCTCGCGGATCCGCTCGACGTGCTCGTCCGGGTCCTCGCTGACGACGAACCCCTCGCGGGCGAACTGCTCGTCGGTCATCCGCTCGTCGGCCAACCGCTGCATCGCCTCCTGGTCGGCGATGTCGTCGGTGTACAGCTCCGGCAGCTGGGTCGGCTTCCAGCGCCGCGCGCCACCGATCGCCGCCGCCCGGTCGGCCGCCCAGGCGATCCCGGTCTGGAGCACGATCGGACCGGCCGGCCGCCCCTGCTCGGCGCAGGCGGCGCGGTAGGCCTCGATCACCGCCGGGGCCTGCTCGGGGTCGCCGAGCGTCCACAGGCCGTCGCCGTGCTCGGCGGCGATCCGGGCGGCGCGCGGGCCGAAGGCGGAGACGATCATCCGCGGCCGCCCCTCGGCGCGGGTGAAGAGGCGCGCCTCCTGGAGCCGGAACCAGCCGCCGTCGACGGTCACCGTCTCGCCGTCCCACAGCCGCCGGATCGCCTCGAGCCCGGCGGCGAAGCGGCGCTGCTGCTCGGCCACCGGCGGCCAGTCGAGGCCGAGCGGCGTCTCGTTGACCGACTCGCCGGAGCCGACCCCGAGCGTCACGCGGCCGGGGTACAGGTGCTCGAGGCCCATGAACGCCTGGGCGACGACCGCCGGGTGGTAGTGGTGGACGATCGGGGTCACGCCGGTGGCGAGCGGCAGGCTGGTCGCCTGGCCGACCGCCGCGAGGGTCATCCAGGCGCTCGCGCCCTCGCCGTCGGGGAACCACGGCGCCCAGTGGTCGGAGAGCCCGAAGGCGTCGAAGCCGGCCTGCTCGGCGGCGCGCGCCTGAGCCAGCAGCTCGGGCGGGGTGAACTCCTCGGTCGATCCGGCGAACCAGTACTCGGGAGAGGTCATGGTGCGACGTCCCCTACCCCGGCGCGGCGGCCGGCGAACGGCGGTGGCTACCCTTCGGCGGTGGCCCTCGGTCGCTCAGACGCGCGCGCCGGCACCGCCGGCCATCCCTCCCCCGACCGCCCGTCGCTGGTCCTGATCGGCCACGGCTCGCGCGACGCCGACCACGTCGAGGAGTTCTGGGACCTGGTCCGCTTCGTCGGCGAGCTGGATCCGGAGCTGCACCACGCGGGCGGCTTCATCGAGCTGGCCGAGCCCTCGGCCGACGTGGCGATCGACCGGCTGGTGGCCGACGGCGCGACGGAGATCGTCTCGGTCCCGATCGTGCTGCTGGCCGCCGGCCACCTGAAGAACGACGGCCCGGCGACGCTGGCCCGGGCCCGGATCCGCCACCCCGGCGTGACCTTCCACATGAGCCGCGACCTGGGGATCGAGCCGCGGGTGCTGGAGGTGGCGGAGGACCGGATCGCCGCCACCCTCGGCGACGCCCCGGCGGAGACGGCCGGCGTGGTGCTGGTCGGCCGCGGGTCGAGCGACCCCGACGCCTCGGGCGACCTGGCGAAGGTGGCGCGGCTGCTGAGCGACCGCCGCGGGCTGCCGATCGTCGAGCCGGCCTGGATCTCGGTCGCCGAGCCGCGGGTGCCCGACGCGCTCGAGCGCTGCCGGCGGCTGGGCGCGACGACGATCGCGGTCGTCCCCTTCTTCCTCTTCACCGGCGTGCTGCTGCACCGGATCTACGAGCAGGCCGCCGCCTGGGCCCAGGAGCACCCCGAGCTGACCGTTCGCGGCGGACCGCACCTGGGCGCCGACCGGCGGCTGGCGCGGGTGGCGCTCGACCGCTACCGCGAGGGCTTCCAGGGCGACGTGCGGATGAACTGCGACCTCTGCGTCTACCGGGTGACGCTGCCCGGCTACGAGGAGAAGGTCGGGCTGCCGATCAGCCTGACCCCGCACGGCGACGGTCCCGCGGGCGGGCGGCGGCGCAACCGGCGGGCGACCCGCGCGCCGCAGAAGGCACCGGCGCTGGCGCTGGCCGACGAGGGCCGGGCGGGCGACCGCGGGCGGGTCAGGACCGGCGCCATCGGGGGACCGGGCGGCGTGGCCGCCGACGCGCCGGTGGCGGTGGCGGTCCGCGACCTGCACTTCGCCTACCCCGACGGGTCGGAGGCGCTGACCGGGGTCGACCTGACGATCCGCGAGGGGGAGCGGGTGGCGCTGCTGGGCCCCAACGGGGCGGGCAAGACGACGCTGCTGCTGCACCTGAACGGCGTCCTCCAGCCGCAGCAGGGGACGGTCGAGATCGCCGGCACCGCGCTGACGAAGCGGACCGCGCGCGAGCTGCGCAAGCGGGTCGGGATCGTCTTCCAGGATCCCGACGACCAGCTGTTCATGCCCTCGATCGAGAGCGACGTCGCGTTCGGCCCGGCCAACCTGGGCCTGACCGGCGAGGCGCTGGAGGAGCGGGTGACGGCGGCGCTGCGGACCTTCGGCCTGGAGGAGCTGCGCGAGGTCGCCCCGCACCAGCTCTCGATGGGCCAGCGGCGGCGGGCGGCGGTGGCGGGCGTGCTGGCGATGGAGCCCGACCTGATGGTGCTCGACGAGCCGTCGTCGAACCTCGACCCGGCGGCCCGCCGCGAGCTGGCCGACGTGATCCGGCGGCTGCCGACGACGACGATCCTGGTGACCCACGACCTGCCCTACGCGCTGGAGCTGTGCCCGCGGTCGATCGTCTTCGACGCCGGCCAGGTGGTGGCCGACGGGCCGACCCGCCAGATCCTGGCCGACGAGGGCTTCATGCGGGCCCACCGGCTGGAGCTGCCGGCGGGGTTCAACCCGCTGGCGGCCTGACCACCGGGGCGCGTTTCGCACCGCCCAGGTACCAAGCGCGCCCCGGTCAGGTGGCCGCGGCCAGGATCCGCCGCACGGCCTTCTCGCCGTTGCGCAGGCCGCGCTCCAGCGTCCGCTGCGCGGCCTGGAGCGCGCGGAGGGTGGCGAGGCTCGCCGTCCTCCGCGCGACGCGGGCGAGGCCGGACTCCAGCGTCGCGGTGCCGGAGCGGACGTCCGCCAGCGCGCCGAGCAGGGCGGTTCGCAGCTGCCGGCCCTCGGCCGAGTTGGAGCGGTCGTAGCGGAGGGCGGCCCGGAACGAGGAGACCTCGCGGCGGACGGCGCCGGCGGCGCGCGAGGCCCGGCCGGCACGGGCGCGGTCGGTCGGGGCCTTGGCGTAGCGGGCGAGGGCGGTCGAGAGCGTCTTGGCCCGCGGCTCCAGTCGCTGGGCGTGGAGCTGGACGCTCTTGACCAGGCTCAGGTCGTCGGCCGCCGCGGGGGTCGCGGCCGGCCCGATCGCGAGGGCGGCCAGGCAGGCGCCGGCGGCCAGCAGCCGGCGGACGCGGTGAGCGGACGGGAGCGTGCGCACCCAACCCACGGTAGGTCGGCGGACGGTCCCTCCGCACCTTCCGTGGACGGACGTCCCAGCCCCGGCATCCGCCGACCGTGCGAACATACGTTCGCATGCGCTGGGATCACCTGAAGCTCGACGACCACCAGGAGACCCACGCCCTTCCCGGCCTCCGCGACCCGGCCGTGGTCCGGCGCTTCGACGCTCCCGAGGCGCTCGACATGCGCTTCTACGAGATCCACGCCAAGTCGGTCCTCAACCGCGTCCCGGGCCGCTCGGCGATGCCGTTCGGCTGGACGGTCAACCCCTATCGGGGGTGCAGCCATGCCTGCAAATACTGCTTCGCTCGCCCCACCCACGAGTACCTGGACTTCGGCGCCGGTCGCGACTTCGAGCGCGAGATCGTGGTCAAGGTCAACGCGCCCGAGCGGCTGCGGGCCGACCTGGCCCGGCGGGCGCGGACGCCGGCGGCGGCGGAGGAGGTCGCGCTCGGGACCAACACCGACCCCTACCAGTGGGTCGAGTCGCGCTACCGGCTGATGCCCGGCATCTGGGAGGCGCTGCGCGACGCCCGGGTGCCCGCCTCGGTGCTGACGAAGTCGCCGCTGCTGCTGCGCGACCTGGACCTGATGCTGCAGCTGCGCGACGCCGGCGGGTTCGAGGCCGCGCTCTCGGTGCCGAGCCTGGACGAGGCCGCCTGGCGGGCGACCGAGCCGCACACGCCCCACCCGCGCACGCGGCTGGCCGCGGTGGCCGAGCTGAACCGGGTCGGGATCCCGACCGCGGTGCTCGCCGCGCCGCTGATGCCCGGGATCAACGACGACCCGGCCCAGATCGAGGCGCTGCTGGCCGCCTGCAGCGCCGCCGGTGCCGTCGCCGTGCGCGGGATCGGCCTGCACCTGCGGGGCAGCACCCGCCAGGTCTTCCTCGACTGGCTGCGCGACGCCCGGCCCGACCTGGTCGACCGCTACGAGGAGCTCTACCGCCACGGCCCCTACCTGCCGAAGGCCGAGAGCCTGCGGCTGACCCGCTCGATCAGCGAGGACGAGCGCTCCGGTCCCCGCAGCTGGTCCCCCGTCGCCCGCGCGCGCTTCGGCGGCACCGCCGCCCGTCCGCGCGGCGGCTCGCGGCCCGACGGCGGACCGCGGCGACCGGGAAGCCGCCGCCGCGACGTCCAGCAGTCGCTCTTCTGATCCGGCCGGCCCTTAGCCTGGATCCACCGATTCTCGGGTCGCCTCGGCGCGGATGACCGGCGACGGTGGCCGCGCCACAGGATCTGATGGTCACCGACCGTCATCACCTGTGGCCCGACCACCGTCTTGGTCCTCCACGCCGAGGCTCAACCGACCACCGGTGGATCCAGGCTCAGTCGGCCCGCGGGTGGCGCGAGGCGACCAGCCACGGACCGACCCGCTCGGTGCCGGGCGCGGCCACCAGCACCAGCGTCCGCATCGCCACCCGCTCGGCGTCGAAGCCGGCCAGGGTGGCGACCTCGAGCCGCTCCTCGTCGCGGCCGACGTCGGTGGCCAGCGCCACCGGATCGCCGCCGTCGCGGTGCTCCAGCAGCAGCTCGCGCGCCCGGTCCAGCTGCCAGGTCCGCGTCCGCGAGCGGGGGTTGTAGATCGCCAGCGCCAGGTCGGTCGCGGCCAGCGCGGCGATCCGCGCCTCGACCCGCTCCCACGGGATCAGGACGTCGGAGAGCGAGACCGTCGCGAAGTCGCCCAGCGGCGCGCCGAGCCGGGCCGCCGTCGCCACCGCCGCCGTCACGCCGGGGACGACCTCGACCTCGGGCCGCCGATCGTCCGGCAGCGCGGCCGCCGCCCGCAGGGCCAGGCCCGCCATCCCGAAGATCCCGGCGTCGCCCGACGACACCAACGCCACCCGTCGGCCCTCGGCCGCCAGCGCCAGCGCCTCCTCGGCCCGCTCGCGCTCGCCGCCCATCGTGCCGCGCCGCTGCTCCTGCTCGGGACGCAACAGGTCGGCGCACTGGTCGACGTACGGCCCGTAGCCGACGATCACCTCGGCCGCCGCCACCGCCTCGGCCGCGCGGCCGGTGCGGGTGGCCGCGCCTCCCGGGCCGAGGCCGACGATCCAGAGCACTCCCGACATCGCCGGAACTCTACGAACGGGCGGCCGACGGCGGCCGGCCGATGCCGCTCAGGGGGTCGCGGCGCCGCTGGTCGCCGGGGTCGGGGTCGTGGTCGCGGTCGCCCCGCCGCCGGTGCCCGCACCCGAGCCTGCGCCGCCGCCGGCCGCCACCCCGCCCGAGCCCGCGACGCCACCGGCCACGCCACCGCCGCCCACGACGCCACCGGCCACGCCGCCACCGCCGGTGCCGCCTCCGCCGCCCGCGGCCGCGTCGGTGCCGCCGGTGGTCGGGGTCTCGCCGGAACCGCCCGCGCCGGCCCCGACGCTGCCGTCGTCCGTGCCCGCGCCCGGGCGGCCGCTCCCCGACTCCGCGCTGCCGCCGGGCGTCGTCGGGCCGCTGCCGTCGACCGGCGTGCCGCCCAGCGGCTCGTCGGCCGTCGGGACGTGGACCTGGACGCCGACGCCCGCGTTGCCGCGCGCGGTCGGATCGTCGCCCTCGCCCCCGGGCGTCGCGCCCTCGGGCAGCGGCAGATCGACGCTGGTGCCGCCGTCGGTCGGCGTGCCCGGCGTGCTCGGCAGCGGCAGCCGGACCTCGACCGCCGCCCCGTCGGCCGTCGACGGCGCGCTCGGCCCGTCGCCCTGGCTCGGCTTGCCCGGCGCGCGGACCGCGATCGGGGCCCGCACCTCGACGACGTTGCTGACGCCGTCGCCGGCGCCCGAGTCGTCGGTGGTGACGGCGTCGCTGCCCTTGGGCTGCGCGGCCAGCTGCAGCCGCACCCGCACCCGCGGCGGCGCGACGCCGACCGGCGCGTCGTCGACGAGGTCGACCCGCGCCAGCAGCGCCAGCGGCCCGTCGACCTGGCGCGCGTGGCGCTTCAGCTCGGCGACCGCGTCGGCGTCCAGCTTCAACCGCAGGTCGAGCTGCGGCGGCACCGCCGTGCTCAGCCGCGGAACGGTGGCGGTCGGGGTCGGGGTCGGGGCGATCGCCTCGGGCGAGGCGGCCAGCCGCAGCCGGACCTCGCTGCCCGGCTCGAGGGTGGTCGCACCGTCCGCGCCCGCCAGCGTCACGCCGAGCACCCGCAGCCGCACGCGCGAGGTCGCCGGCTCCTCCGGGGTGCCCGGGGTCGGCGTCGACGGGCTCGGCGAGGAGGGCGTCCCGGTCGAGGGATCGACGCCGCCGGCGCCGCCGCCCGCGAAGCCGGAGCCGGAATCGCGCCCGCCGCGACCACCGTCGCCTTCGCCCCCGCGGCCGCCGGGTCGACCGCCACCGGAGCCGCTGCCGCTGCCCGGCCCCGCGCTGCCGCCCAGCCCCAGGCCGAGGCCGAGCCCGCCGCTCGCGCGCCCGCCGGCCGCCGGCCCGTCGACGACGCCGCCGGAGCCGCCGGCGCTGGCGCGCGGGCCGTTGCGATCCGTGCCGGAGCCGGCCGCGACGGCGCGGGCCACCGGCAGCGCGCGCGACTCGGCGTCGCCGACCAGGTCGCGGACGCCAGGGCCCGACGCGGGGCCGAAGGCCACGCCCACGGTCAACGTGCCCACCGCGAGGGTGGCGCCCACCGCGGCCGCCACCGCGAAGTCCTTGCGGGCACGTCGATCCATCCTCCACGGGGTCGACCACGCGCGCGTGGGACTGGACGACCGTCCACCGCCTCTGGACGAACGTTCTAAGCCCGGCAGTGGACAGCGTGCGCAGCTGGCCGAACGATCGAGACGGCCGTGCCGACGGCGACCGATCACCGCCGGCGACGACCGTCCGCTACGGTTTCGACCTCCGTGGTGGTGCGCGGAAGCCGGTGCAAGTCCGGCACGGTCGCGCCACTGTGACGGCCCGCTCCGCGGCCGAAGTCAGGAACGACACCGCCACGGCCGCCGAACGAGGGACGCGACATCCCGATGGAGCACCGATTCCCGACCGCCGCCGGCCGCGCGGCCTCCCTCCCACCCCGCTCGCGGAGCGGGACGTGACCGTCCACCTGGTCGGCGCCGGCCCCGGCGACCCCGACCTGCTGACCGTCCGCGCCGCCGAGCTGCTGCGGCGCGCCGAGGTGGTCGTCAGCGACCGCCCCTCGACCGACCCGGTCGTCGCCTTGGCGCCGCCCGCGGCCGAGCGGATCCTCGTCGGCAAGGCCCCCGGCCAGCCGGCGCTGCCGCAGGAGCAGGTCGGCCAGCTGCTGGTCGAGCTGGGGCGCAGCGGCCGCGAGGTGGTGCGGCTGAAGAGCGGCGACCCGTTCGTGGCCGCCCGCGGCGGCGAGGAGGCGCTGGCCCTGCAGCGGGCCGGGGTGCCGTTCACGATCGTGCCCGGGATCAGCGCCGGCCTCGCCGCCCCCGCCTTCGCCGGGATCCCGGTCCACGTCCGCCAGCGCTCGCGGGTGGTCACGATCCTGGCCGGCAACAGCGATCCCGAGTACCCGGGCGAGGTCGACTGGGCCGCGCTCGCCGCGCTCGGCGGGACGATCGTCGTGCTGACCGGCCGCTCGCGGATGCGGCGGATCGCCGGCTGGCTGATCGACGGCGGCCTGCCCGCCAGCACGCCGGTGGCGGCGATCAGCGCCGCCGGCCGTGCCGGCCACCAGCGGACCGTCCGCGGCACGCTCGCCGCGCTGCCGCCGCGGCTCGACCCGCCGGTCACCTTCGTGATCGGCGACGTCGCCGAGATCGACCTCGCCTGGTTCGCCGACGGCCGCGCCGAGACGGTCGCCGAGACCGGCGCCGAGGCCCCGATCGCGCCCGCCGACGGGAGGCCCCGTGCACATCCCTGAGGGCTTCCTGACCGGCCAGGTGACCGGCGTCGGGACCGCGGTCGCCGTCGCCGGCCTGGCCTTCTGCGTCCGCAAGGCCGACGTCACCGGCGAGGACGGCCGGCTGCCGCTGGCCGGGCTGGCCGGCGCCTTCTTCCTGGTCGGCGACTCGCCGTTCGTGCCGATCGGCGTCGGCACCCAGGGCCACCTGCTCGGCGGCACGCTCGCCGTCGCGCTGCTCGGACCGTGGCTGGGGGCGCTGACGATCAGCGTCGTCACGATCGTCCAGGCGCTGGTCCAGGGCGACGGCGGGATCACCACCCTCGGCCTGAACATCGTCAACGGCGCGCTGGTGCCGGCCTTCGTCGGCTGGCCGATCCTGCGCGCGATCCAGCGGGCGGTGGCGTCGGTCCGCGGCCGCGGATCGCCGGGCGGGCTGGCGCTCGCCTGCGGGGCCGCGGCGTTCGTCAACGTGGTGCTGGCCAGCGTCCTCTTCGTGGCCGAGTACGCGCTCGGGCACAAGACCCCGATCGACCTCGGCGCGCTGGCGGGGACGACGATCGGCACCTACGCGGTGGTGGCCGTGATCGAGGCGGTGATCACCGCCGGGGTCGTCGCCGCGCTGCTGGCGCGGCGGCCTGACCTGGTGCTGATCGCCCCGCCCGAGCTGCGGCGACCGCAGCGCCGTCCGCGGCCGACCCCGCGCGCGGCGGCGAGCGTGCCGCCGCCCGCCGGCAGCGAGCCGGAGCGCGCGCGCCCGGCGGCACCGCCCCCGCCGCCCGGCTGCGAGCCGCAGCGCTCGACCGCCGACGTCCCCGCCCTCACCTCCCGACCGGAAGAAGGATCCGCGTGAGCGACACGCCCCCCGCCGACGACGGCGCCACCGCCGCCGACCCCTCGCGGCCGCCCGGGCAGGAGGCCGCCGCCCGCCACGCCGGCGCCGACCTGCCGCACCGTCCCGAGGACCGCGGCAGCGAGGAGCAGGTCCGCCGCAAGCGCCGCGACGTGCCGCTGGTGGCGGTCATCACCGGTCCCGGCAAGGGCAAGTCGACGGCCAGCTTCGGGATGCTCCAGCGCTCGTGGGCGCGCGGCTACCGCTGCGGCGTCTTCCAGTTCGTCAAGGGCGGCAAGTGGAAGGTCGGCGAGCGCAAGGCCGCCGAGGTCCTCTCCGCCTCGGGCGAGGGCGGCACGATCGACTGGGAGACGATGGGCAAGGGCTGGACCTGGATCCAGCGCGACATGTCCGAGTCGGAGGAGATCGCCAAGGAGGGCTGGGCGGAGGTCAAGCGGCGGATCGCCGCGGCCCGCTACGAGTTCCTGCTGCTGGAGGAGATCACCTACCCGATCAACTGGGGCTGGATCGACGTCGACGAGGTGGTCGCCACGATCCGCGACCGGCCCGGCTTCCAGCACGTGATCGTCACCGGCCGCAACGCCGACCCGAAGCTGATCGAGCTGGCCGACCTGGTCAGCGAGGTCCAGAACGTGAAGCACCCGATCGCGCAGGGGATCCGCGCGCAGCAGGGCATCGAGTGGTGAGCGGGCGGGCATGAGCCAG
This sequence comes from Patulibacter defluvii, assembly GCF_034096925.1. Lineage (NCBI taxonomy): Bacteria > Bacillati > Actinomycetota > Thermoleophilia > Solirubrobacterales > Patulibacteraceae > Patulibacter > Patulibacter defluvii. The sequence goes on along the minus strand of NZ_JAWZSQ010000008.1, from coordinate 178,910 downwards.
CGGGTGCTGGTGATCCCGGACGGCCTGGCGGAGACGCCCCCAGGCGACGACGGGGCGACCGCGGGACCGACGACGCTCGAGCGGACCGCGACGCCGGCGCTCGACGCGATCGCCCGCCGCGGGGCGGTGCGGCCGGTGGCGGTCACGCCCGAGGGCCTGCACCCCGGCAGCGAGACCGGGATCCCGACCCTGCTCGGCTGGACCCCGGAGCGCGACGCCCACGGCCGTCCGCGGCCGCTCTCGCGCGGGCGGATCGACGCCGCCGCCCACGGCCTCCGCGAGCCGGACGGGGCGGTCGTCCACCGGGTCGACGTCCGCCACGCCGACGGCCGGCCCTGGCCCGAGCTGGGCGACGCGGCGGCGACGCTGCTGCGGGGGGCCGGCGGCGAGGAGGCGCTGCACGTCCAGCGGCTGAGCGGCCACCGGATCGTCGTCTTCGCCCACACCGAGCCGCTGCTCGGCGGGCCGGCGCTGCTGCGCGACCTGGTGCGGGTCGGGGCGGCGGCCGGCGTCGCCGGGGTCGAGGACCCGGACGACCCGCCGCGGCTGCAGCTGTGGGCCGACGGCGCGCTGCCGCCGCCGCTGCTCGACGAGCGGGAGACGACGGTCGTCTGCGCCGCCCGCAGCACCGCCGCCGGGATCGCGCGGCTGCTGGGCGCGGCGACCGTCCACCCGAGCGGCGCCACCGGCGACGCGGCCAGCGACCTGCCGGCCAAGGCCCGCGCCGCGGTCGCGCTGCTGCGGGCCGGGACGCCGATGGTGGTGGTCCACGTCGGCGGGCCCGACGAGGCGTCGCACGCCCGCGACCGGCGGGCGAAGGCGCGGGTGCTGCAGCAGCTCGACCGCGACCTGCTGGCCCCGCTGGCCGGGGTCGCCCTCGACCTCGGCGCGACGCTGGCCGTCTGCCCCGACCACGGCACCGACCCGGACAGCGGCCGCCACACCGCGGCGCCGGTCCCGGCGGTCGTCTGGGGGCCCGCGATCGGCCGCCGCGGCCCCGAACGGGTGACCGAGCGCGGCGTCGCCGGGCTGGCCGCGGTCGGGTCGCCGTGGGCGCCGTGAGCGAGCGGGTCGGTCCGGGAAGACCGGACGAGTCTGTACGGGATTTCCGTACGGAGTTGTCCGGGAATCCCGTACGGACTACGATGGGCCGGTGACCAACCCGTTCCGGTTCGTGGGGCCGGTCGCGCCGGACGCCCTGATCGACCGGCGCGAGGAGCTCGACCAGCTCGCGCGGGCCGTCGCCTCCGGCGTCAGCGTCCGCCTGGCCGGGCCGCGGCGGTTCGGCAAGACGAGCGTGATCGACGCCCACCTGGCGCGGATGGCCGCCACCGGCCACCGGGTCGCCCGGGTCGACCTCTCGCGGGTCAGCACCGTGACCGACGTCTGCGTGCGGCTGGTCCGGGCCTACCAGCCGTTCGGCGGACCGGCCCGCGGCGCGCTGGCCCGGATCGCCCGCCGGCTGGGCGTCACGATCGGCGCCGCCGGGATCGCCGTCACCCTCAGCCCGGCCCGCACCGAGCCGCCCGGCGAGGAGCAGGCGCGGTTCCTGCTGGCCGAGATCCTCGACCTGCCGGCGACGCTCGCCGACGGCGGGCGGACCGTCGTCGCGCTCGACGAGTTCCAGGACGTGATGACCGCCGACCGCGACCTCGACGGCCTGCTGCGATCGGTGATCCAGCACCACGGCGACCAGGTCAGCTACCTCTTCGCCGGGTCCGCGCCGACGATGATGCGGGCCCTGTTCGAGGACCGCGAGCGCCCGTTCTACGGCCAGGCGCGGCCGATCGCGATCGGCCGGCTGCCAGCCGACGAGACCGCCCGCGACGTCGAGGCCACCCTCCGCCGCCACGGGCTCGACGGCGGCGAGGCGGTCGCCGACGTGGTCGCCCTCGGCGCCGGCCATCCGCAGCGGACGATGCTGCTGGCCCACCACCTCTTCGAGCTGCTCGACGGCGGCGCGACGGCCGACGAGTCGCTGGCCGCCCGCGCCCTCGACCTGGCCCTCCACGACACGGCCGACGCCCACGCCACCGTCTGGGACCAGCTCGACCAGCCGGAGCGGGCGGTGCTGGTCGCCCTCGCCGACGGCCTGCCGCCGACCGGGCACGCCGTCGCCGACCGCTCGCGGCTGCCGCGCTCGACCCTCGCCGACGCCCTCCGCCGGCTGACGCGCGACGGCCGCCAGGTCGAGGCCGGCGATTCCACGATCATCGACCCGCTGCTGGAGATCTGGCTCCGGCGCCGCAACGAGGTGTCCCCATGACCGCACGGCTGGTGATCGCCGGCACCACCTCCGGCGCCGGCAAGACGACGATCGCCAGCGGGCTGATGGCGGCCTTCCGCGCCCGCGGGCTGACCGTCCAGGGGGCGAAGGTCGGGCCCGACTTCATCGACCCCGGGTACCACGCGCTCGCCACCGGCCGGCCGGCCCGCAACCTCGACGCGTTCCTCTCCGGTCCCGACCTGATCGCGCCGCTGCTGGCCCACGCGGTCGGCCACGGGGCGCCGGCCGAGCTGGCGATCGTCGAGGGCGTGATGGGGCTCTTCGACGGCGCCTCGGGCCGCGGCGAGCTGGCCTCGACCGCCCACGTCGCCAAGCTCACCCGCAGCCCGGTGGTGCTGGTGGTCGACGCCGCCGCGATGGCCCGCTCGGTCGCCGCGCTGGTGCTCGGCTACCGCAACTACGACCTGGCGGTGAACGTCGCCGGGGTGATCCTCAACCGGGTCGGCTCGGAGGCCCACGCCGACCTGCTGCGCGAGGCGCTGGAGCCGATCGGCGTGCCGGTGCTCGGGGCGCTGGTGCGGGACGAGCGGCTGGTCGCGCCCTCCCGCCACCTGGGCCTGGTGCCGGTCGCCGAGCGCGACGCCCGCGCCCGCGAGACGCTGGCGGTGCTGGCCGACCGGATCGCCGAGCAGCTCGACCTCGACGCGCTGCTGCGGCTGGCCCGCGAGGCGCCGCCGCTGGGGGTCGCGCCGTGGGATCCGGTCGCCGCGGTCGCCGCCGCCGCCCGCGGCACCGACGGCCTGGCCGCGGTCCCCGACCCGCCGGCCCGCCGGCCGCGGATCGCCGTCGCCGCCGGGGCCGCGTTCAGCTTCCGCTACAGCGAGAACCTGGAGCTGCTGGAGGCCGCCGGCGCCGAGCTGGTGCCGCTCGACCCGCTCCACGACCCGGCGCTGCCGGAGGGCTGCGACGGGCTCTACCTGGGCGGCGGCTTCCCCGAGGAGCACGGCGCCGCGCTGGCCGAGAACGCGCCGCTGCGGGCCGCGGTCGCCGCCCACGCCGCGGCCGGGCGGCCCGTGGTCGCCGAGTGCGGCGGCCTGCTCTACCTGGGCCGCGAGCTGGACGGCCACGCGATGTGCGGGGTGCTCGACGGCGTCGGCCGGCTCGGCACCCGCCTGACCCTCGGCTACCGCGAGGCGACCGCCGGCGCCGACTCGCCGCTCTGGCGCGCCGGCGAGGCGGTCCGCGGCCACGAGTTCCACTACTCGACCAGCACCCCCGAGGCCTCGGACCCGCCGGCCTGGACGCTGCGGGCCCGCGGCCGCGAGCGCGACGAGGGCGTCGCCCGCCCGGGCCTCCACGCCAGCTACCTGCACACCCACTGGGCGGCGACTCCGCAGGCGGCGGTGCGGCTGGTGCGGGCGGCAGGCGGCTAGCGGTCGCTCAGACCTGGCCGAGCGCGACGGCGATCGTGCCCTCGAGGTGGCGCTCGAGCCGCTCGGCAGTGGCGGCGCGGTCGCCCGCGCGGAGGGCCGCGACGATCGCCTCGTGCTCGTCGACCAGCCGTCCCGGGTCGCGCCGGCGGCTGGTGACGAAGCTCGCGGTCAGCCGCTGCTGGCGGTCGCGGAGCTGGTCGTAGACCTGGAGCAGGACCCGGTTGCCGGCCGCCGCGACCCACGCCCGGTGGAGCCGGCGGTCGGCGTCGACGTAGGCCCCGACCTCGCCCGCGGCCAGGTGACGGCGCTGCTCGGCGACCAGCTCGTCGAGCTCGGCCAGCAGCGGCGCCAGCCGTGCCTCGCGCTCGGCCGGCGGCGCCGCCAGCAGCCGGTCGAGCCCGTGCTGCTCGATCAGCCGCCGGGCCTCGAACAGCTCGCGGGCGTCGCGGTCGGAGATCGGCACCACCAGCGCCCCGCGCTTCGGGTACAGCTCCAGCAGGCCCTCGGCCTGGAGCTGGAGGAACGCCTCGCGGACCGGCGTGCGGCTGATCCCCAGCTCGCTCGCGACCGCGCCCTCGCTCAGCAGCTCGTGGTCGCGGAGGCTGCCGTCGAGCCAGCGGGCCTTGACCAGCTCGTAGGCGCGGCGGGAGGCGGGGGGCTCGGGCGACACGCCGTCCATGCTATAGATCCAACATAGATGCAAGCCGTGTTCGACGACCGGTGCCTGCGCCGGGGGTGGACGATCTGGGGGCTCGCCGCGAGCGCCTACTTCGTCGCGATCTTCCACCGGATGGCGCTCGGCGTGGCCGGGCTCGAGGCGGCCGACCGGCTCGACGTCGGGGCCTCGGCGCTGGCCTACCTGGCCGCGCTGCAGCTGCTCGTCTACCTGGCGATGCAGGTCCCGGCCGGGCTCGCCGCCGACCGCTTCGGCCCGCGCCGGACGCTCGCCGTCGGGCTGCTGCTGATGGCCGCCGGCGAGGCGCTGTTCGCCGTCGCCGACGGGCTCCCGGCCGGGCTCGCGGGGCGGGCGCTGGTCGGGGTCGGCGACGCGCTGACCTTCCTCAACGTGCTGCGGATCGCCCACGCCTGGTTCCCCGGCCGGATGCAGGGCCTGCTGGCCGCCCTGACCGGCTTCGTCGGCGCGCTCGGGCAGCTGCTGGCGACCGCCCCGCTGCACCTGGGGCTGGAGCACCTGGGCTGGACCGCGACCTTCCTGCTCGGCGGCGCCGCGACCGCGCTGCTGGTGCTGGTGCCGCTGATGCTGCTCCGCGACCGCCCGCCCGGCGTGCCCGCCCCCGAGCGCCACGACCACCTGCCGATCGTCCGCACGCTGGTCGAGGCGGCACGGCGCCCGGCCACCCGCCACGGCTGGTTCCTGCACGTCGGGGCGATGGCGCCGTTCGCGATCGTCGGCGCGGTCTGGGGCGTCCCCTACATGGTCGAGAGCCAGGGGATGACCCGCGGCACCGCCTCGACCTTCCTGCTGGCGATGGTGCTCGGCTTCGCCGCCGCCGGCCCGACGCTGGGCCTGCTGGCCGGCCACCACGAGGGCCGCCAGCGGTGGCTGTCGGTGGCGCTGCCCGCGCTGCCGACCGTCGCCTGGACGGTGCTGCTGGCCTGGCCCGGCGGGACCGTCCCCCGCGGGGTGCTGCTGGCCGCGCTGGCGCTGACCGGGATCGCCGGCGGCGGCGCGATGATGGCGTTCGAGATCGCCCGTCGCGACGCCCCGCCGGTGGCGGCCGGCGCGACCGGCGCGCTGGTCAACTGCGGCGGCTTCCTGGCGGCGCCGCTGGGGGCGCTGGCGATCGGGCCGCTGATCGGCGCGGCCGGATCGCCGGTCGCGGTCCAGCACGCGATGGTCCCGGTGCTGGTGGTGGCCGCGATCGGGACGCTCGGCTGCGCCCGGATGGCCTGGCGGCGGCGACCGGCGGCGGCCGGCGCGCGAACGCCGATCGCCGCCGACTGACCCGCCGGGAAGGATCGGCGGCCGGTCGGCGTCCTACCCCTGCGACGGCCGCTCCCGGCCCGCCACCGACCCAAGGAGTCCCCCGTGTCCCGCACCCGCAACACCGTCGCCCTCGGCGCCGCGCTCGCGCTGCTGGCCCTGCCGGCCACCGCCGGCGCCGCCACCCCGACCGTCACCGGCACCGTCGGCCCCGGGTTCACGATCACGCTCAAGCGCGGCAGCACGACCGTGCGGACGCTGAAGGCCGGGGCGACCTACCGCTTCGTGCTCCGCGACCGCTCGTCGATGCACAACTTCCACCTCTCCGGCCCGGGCGTCAACCGCCGCACCAGCGTCGGCGGCACCGGCACCATCAGCTTCCGGCTGAAGATCCGCAAGGGCACGTACCGCTACGTCTGCGATCCGCACGCCTCGATGATGCGCGGCAGCTTCCGGGGGGTCTGAGCCTGGGCCGGCCGGTCTCCCGGTCGCGCCCCGCCGCCCCTCGCGGGTGCGGCGGATCGGCGCGACCGGGAGACCGGCCGGCCCCGCCCCTCAGCCTGGATCCACCGATTCTCGGGTCGCCTCGCCGCGGATGACCGGCGACGGTGGCCACGCCACAGGATCTGATGGTCACCGACCGTCATCACCTGTGGCCTGACCACCGTCTTGGTCCTCCACGCCGAGGCTCAACCGACCACCGGTGGATCCAGGCTCAGTCGGCGCCGACGGCCGAGGAGGCCCCGACCCGGCGGCCGCCGAGCCGCGGCAGCAGCACCAGCAGCGTCAGCAGGACGCCGATCGCGGCGACCCCGGTGACCAGCAGCGTGGCCGGGTGGAGGGCGTCGAGGACGCCGCCGCCGGTCGTGCCCTCGCCGCCGCCGCGGGAGCTGACGACCGCGGTCACCAGCGCCAGCACGACGGCGCCGCCGATCTGCATGCTGGTGTTGACCAGCCCCGACGCCAGGCCCTGCTCGTGGTCCTCGATCCCGCTCGTCGCCTGGACGTTGAAGGAGGGGAAGCAGAGCGCGAAGCCGACGCCGACCAGCAGCATCGTCGGCAGCATCAGCGAGAGGAACGACGGGTTGCTGCCGGCGCGCAGGAAGAGCGCGTAGCCGACGACGAACGCCGTCATGCCGATCAGGATCACCCTCGGGGTGCCGATCCGGTCGATCAGCGCCCCCGCCCGCGGCGCGCCGAAGGCCACCAGCAGGCCGCCGGGCAGGAACCCGAGCGCGGTCTCCAGTGGCGACCAGCCCATCGCGTCCTGCAGGTAGAGCGTGCCGATGAACTGGAACCCGACGTAGCCGCCGAAGACGGTGAAGGCGGTCACGTTGGCGTGGGTGATGTGCTTCGAGCGCAGCACGCCGAGCCGCACCAGCGGGTGCGCCGTCCGCTGCTCGATCGCCACGAAGGCGGCCAGCAGCGCGACGGCGAGCGCGAAGCCGCCCACCGTCAGCGGATCGCCCCAGCCGCGCATCGGCGCCTCGACCACCGTGTAGACGAGCACCAGCATCGAGCCGGTGACCGTCGCCGCGCCGGCCAGGTCGTAGTGGCCGTGGGCGTCCTCGGCGGGACGGTCCTTGGCGATGAAGCGGGCCGCGGCCAGCGCCACCAGCACGGCCAGCGGGCCGGGGACGAGGAAGGTGAAGCGCCAGCCGACCTCGGTCAGGAGGCCGCCGAAGACCAGGCCGAGCGAGAAGCCGCTGGCGCCGGTGGCGGTGTAGATCGAGAGCGCGCGGTTGCGGGCCGGGCCCTCGGCGAAGGTGGTGGTGATGATCGAGAGGCCGGCCGGGGCGGTGAAGGCGGCCGCGATGCCCTTGATGAAGCGGGTCGCGATCAGCAGCGTGCCGTCGTCGACGACCGCCCCGAGCAGCGAGGCGCCGGCGAAGATCCAGAGCGCGGCCAGGAAGACCTTGCGCCGGCCGAGCAGGTCGGCGGCGCGGCCGCCCAGCAGCAGCAGGCCGCCGTAGCCGAGCACGTAGCCGGAGACGACCCACTGGAGGGTGCCGGCCGAGAGGTGCAGGTCGCCGCCGATCGACGGCAGCGCCATCCCGACCATCGAGACGTCGAGGCCGTCGAGGAAGAGCGCGCCGCAGAGGACGAAGAGCGCGCCCCAGGTGCGGGCGCTCCAGCGGTCGGAGGTGATCAGGCCGTCGGCCTGGTCGGAGGAGGAAGAGGAGCGGGTGGTGCCGCCGGCCGCGGCGGCACCACCCCCTGGCGTGGGGACGGGACTGTGGGACATGACGGCGAAGTATATGCAGACGCATAAGCTTGGTGCGCATATTTTGTTAACGCATTTACTGCGGCGGAATCTGGTATCATCGCGGCGCGATGACCGACGATCCGACCGTCGACGCCTGGCGGCGGCTGCTGGCGCAGCACGCGGCCACCACCTGCGCGCTCGACCGCGAGCTCGGCGATCGCCACGGCCTCTCGGTCAGCGAGTTCGAGGTCCTGGAGCGGCTGGTCGAGGCGCCGGAGAAGCTGCGGATCCAGGAGCTGGCCTCGGCGATCCACCTCAGCCAGAGCGCGACCACCCGCGTCGTCGCCCGGCTGGAGAACGACGGCCTGCTCTGCCGCACGATGTGCGCCGCCGACCGCCGCGGCGTCTACGCCTGCATCAGCGACGCCGGCCGCGCCCGCTACGACGAGGCGCGCCCGACCCAGCGGCGGGTCCTCGACGAGCACCTGGCCCCCACGCCGACCACGGCCTGACGCCGCCGCTCGAACGAACGTCCAGCGCTCGCGGTCGCGCCTGACCCTGGCGCCGGCCCGCGTTGTCTCCGGTGGGACGACCGTCCCGACGCACGTCCGACCGAGGAGAGCAGCACCATGCGGATCACCCCGCTCGTCGCCACCGGCACCGTCCTCCTGGCCCTCCCGGCCAGCGCGCTCGCCGTCGGCCCGCCGACCAGCCACCCGACCGGCTCCGACAACCCCGGGGTCGCCCACCGTCCCGCGACGGTCACCGTCCCGGCGCCGCCGGCCCAGGCCTCACCGGTCGCCGGCGGCCAGCTGCCGACCACCGGCGCCGACGGCGCCACCCCCGGCCCGACCGCCAGCCCGGCCGCGAAGGCCAAGGCCTACGGCCGCGCCTGCAAGGCCGAGAGCAAGAAGCGCGTCGCCGGCGCCAAGGGCACCCCCTTCAGCCTCTGCGTGACCGCGCTCGCCAAGGTCGCCTCGGGCCAGACCCGCTCGCCGCGGATCGCCTGCAAGGACCAGAGCAAGAAGCGCGTCGCCGGCGCCAAGGGCACGCCCTTCAGCCTTTGCGTCTCCGCGGCCGCCAAGCAGCTGCGCCAGCAGGACGCCGAGACCCCGGCCCCGGAGCCCGCGCCCGTCGGCTGAGGGTGGATGGCGGGCCGGCTGCGGGTAGAGGCCGGCCCAGGCCATGCCCTCCGCCCCCCGCTTCCGCCGTTCCCGCCCGCTCGTCGCCGCGCTGGTGCTGGCGCTGGCCGCGATCGGGCTGCTCGGCCCGGACCGCGCCGCCCGCGCGGACCGGGTCGGCCTCAACGCCCAGCAGCTGACCAACGACCTGTACAGCGACCCGCTGCGGTCGCTGCGGCTGGTCGCGACGGCCGCCTCGCTGAACGCCGGCGAGGTGCGGCTGCCGGTCGGCTGGGGCTGGATCGAGTCGACGCCGCCGGTCGACGGCCGCCACCGCTACGACTGGTGGCGCTACGACCAGCTGCTGCTGGAGCTGGCCCGCAAGGGCATCCGCGTCCAGGCCGACATCGACGGCACGCCCGCCTTCGAGGTCCCGGCCCGCTGCCTGCGCGGCAGCCAGGGCGCCGGGATGCCCGAGCACCCCGCCTGGTACGGCGCCTTCGTGCGCGCGTTCGTCGACCGCTACGGCCCCGGCGGGACGCTCTGGCGCGACTACCCCGACGTCCCCGCCCGCCCGGTCCGGCGGATCGAGCTGGGCAACGAGCAGAACCACCCCTACCGCTGGTGCACCGGCGCGCCGAACGGCGGCGAGTACGCCCGGCTGGTCCGCAGCGCGCTCGACGCGCTCGGCCGCGACCGGCCGGTGGCGGTGATCACCGGCGGGCTCTACCCGCTCTACGCGGCGCGCGGCGACGCCACCGTCCCCGACGACCGCTTCCTGGTCCAGATGCGCGACGCCGACCCGACGATCCTCGACGACGTCGACGCGATCGGGCTCCACGACTACGGCGACCAGGCCGGGGCCAGCGCCGGCGACCACGCCTTCCCCGACGCGACGATGGTCGAGCTGGCCCTCACCCGCTGGAAGCTGATGATGGCCGGGATCCCGCCCTGGAAGCCGGTCGCGATCACCGAGACCGGGATCCCCGGGGTCCCGGTGCTGCGCGACGACGGCAGCGTCGCGGTCGACGCCGACGTCGGCGACGACCAGCGTGGCCAGGCGCTCGTCGCCGCCACCCGCCGGCTGCTGGCCGCCGACTGCGGCGTCTCCCAGGTCCAGGTCCACACCCTCGCCGGCAGCATGGAGGTGCCGCCGCTGGACGGCTACGAGGGCGGGATCGCCAACCCGGCCTTCCGGCTGCGGATGGCCGAGGCGTTCTTCGGCCTCGCCCGCCTGGACGGCAGCCTGCGGCCCGCCGGCGAGGTCTGGCGCGCGTTCGCCGCCACCGCCCCGCCGGCCGCCGGGTCGACCGACGAGTGCAGCTCGATCCTGCGCGGGTTCGCGGTCGACGACGACCTGCGCGCGGTCCATCCCGAGTACTACGACGCCGGCGGCCGCCTGCGCACCAGCGCCCCGTAGCGGCACCGACCGCGCCCGCGCGTCAGGATGGACGCCGTGAGCAGCCCCCAGCCCGGCACCCTGATCGGCATCGGCGTCGGCCCCGGCGACCCCGACCACCTGACGCTGAAGGCGCTGAAGGCGCTCGCGGCCGCCGACCGCGTCTTCGTCCCCGTGACCGAGGCGGCCGGCGAGGTCGGCCGGGCCGAGCGCGTCGTCGCCCCCCACGTCGACCCGGCGAAGGTCGAGCGGCTGGGCTTCTCGATGCGCGACGCGTCGCTGCGGCAGCAGAACTGGGACCGCGCCGGCGCGGCGATCGCCGCGATCGTCCGCGACGGCGGGACCGCCGCCTTCTGCACCCTCGGCGACCCGAACGTCTACTCGACGTTCACCTACATGGCCCACACCGTCCGCGACCTGGTGCCCGACGTGCGGGTGACGACCGTGCCCGGGATCACCGCGATGCAGGACCTGGCCGCGCGCTCGGACGTGATCCTGACCGAGGGCAACGAGTCGCTGACGCTGCTGCCGCTGACCGCCGGCGAGGACGCGCTGCGGACCGCGCTGCGGACCGCCGACACCGTCGTCGCCTACAAGGGCGGCCGGCGGATGCCGCGGGTGCGCGAGATCCTGGCCGAGGAGGGTCGGCTGGAGGACGCGGTCTACGGCGAGCTGCTGGGCGTCGACGGCCAGGACGTGACCCCCGCCGCCGACCGCGGCGAGCGCCGCGGGCCCTACCTGTCGACGGTGATCGTCCCGGCCCGCCGCGACGGCGAGCGCGGCGGCAAGCTGCGGGACGAGAGCGGCCGCGCGATCTGAGCTGGATCGGCGGCCGCGACGCCGTCATCATCTGCCGTCCGTGAGCGACTCGCGCGCCACCGTCCACGTCGTCGGCCTGGCCGGCGACCACCCCGCGACCCCCGAGGCGGCCGCCGCGCTCCAGCGGGCGACGCTGGTCGCCGGCGGGATCGGCCCGCTGGCCGCGCTGCGCCCGCTGCTGGAGGCGCGCCCGGAGCCGCCGGCGACGATCGCCCTGACCGCGCCGCTCGATCCGGCGCTGGAGCGGATCGCCACCCACGCCGGCCCGGTCGCGGTGCTGGCCTCCGGCGACCCCGGCTGGTTCGGGATCGTGCGGACGCTGGCGCGGCGGATCGGGGCCGAGCGGATCGTCGTCCACCCCGCCCCCTCGTCGGTCGCCCGCGCCTGGTCGCGGGTGGCGCTGCCGTGGGACGACGCGCGGGTCGTCTCCGCCCATGCCCGCGGCCGCGAGGGCGTCTCGTCGGTGCTGGCGGCGCTGATCGCCGGGCCGAAGGTCGCCGTCCTGACCGCGCCCGACTGCGATCCGGCCTTCCTGGCCTGCGCCTACGCCCGGATCCCCGGCGCGCCGGAGCGTCGGCTGGCCGTCTGCGAACGGCTCGACAGCCCCGACCAGCGGGTCACGATCGGCGCGCCGGAGGAGATCGCCGAGGGCCGCTTCGCCGACCCCAACGTGCTGCTGGCCTGGGCCCCCGACCGTCCGGTGGCCGCCCTCCGGACGGCGATCCAGCCGGCCCGGACCGCCCATTCGTGGGCGCTGCCGGAGGCCTCCTTCGCCCACCGCGACGGGATGATCACCAAGCGCGAGGTCCGCGCCGCCGCGCTCGCCCATCTCGGTCCCGGCCCAGGCGACCTGATCTGGGACGTCGGTGCCGGCAGCGGCTCGGTCGGGGTCGAGTGCGCGCGGCTCGGGGCCGGCGTGATCGCCGTCGATCACGACGAGCAGGGCGTGACCCTGGCCCGCCGCAACGCCGCCGACCACGGGGTCGAGCTGGCCGCCTTCCAGGGCCGCGCGCCCGAGGCGCTGGCCGCGCTGCCCGATCCCGACGCGGTCTTCGTCGGCGGCGGCGGCGACGAGCTGGACGTGATCGTCGACGTCGCGGCCGCCCGCGCCCAGCGGGCGGTGGTGGTGACGCTGGCCACCGTCGAGCGGATCGGCCCGACCCTCGACCGGCTGGCCGCCGCCGGGCTGGAGACCGACGGCACGCTGCTGCAGGCGTCGCGGATCCGCCCCTTCGTCGGCTCGCACCGGCTGCAGCCGACCAACCCGACCGCCGTGCTCGTGGGCCGGCGGGGCGGGGTCCGCTAGACCAGCGGCTCCTCGGTCCGCAGCCCGTCGAGGTGGGCGGTGTCGTTGTAGCAGCGCAGCCGCCGGAGCCCGAAGCCGAGCTCGACGATCCGGGTGATCGAGGTGTTGTCGGCGCCCATGAAGGCGAAGGTCTCGCTCTTGGTCACCTGCCGGCAGAGCTCGGCGATCACCCCGCCGTGGACGACCGCGACCGCGATCGTGCCCGGCTCGAGCGAGGCGAAGACGTGGTCGAGCCCGCGGCCGGTCCGCTCGGCCAGCTGCTCGTTGCTCTCGGCCCCGGGGATGTGGTCCCAGCGGCCCTCCATCCACGCCTTCAGCACCAGCGGGTCGCGGTTGGCCACCCGCACCCGGTACTCCCCGGCCTCCCACTCGCCGAGGTGGATCTCGCGCAGGTCGTGGACGACCTCCGGCTCGAGGCCGCTGGCGGCGGCGAACGGCGCGGCGGTCTGGTGGGTGCGGGTGAGGCTGGTGACGAAGAGCCTGGCGACCGGCTCCTGCGCCAGCCGTGCCGCGACCCGCTCGGCCTGGCGGTGGCCCTCGGGCGCCAGCGGCGGATCGCCGTGGCCGTCCTCGGTCAGCGGGAACGGCTCGCCCTCGACGAGGGCCATCGAGGCGCCGTGGCGGACCAGGATCACCTCGCGGGCGTCGGGCGGCAGCTGGAACAGCCGCTGCGCGTGGACGGCGGGGCGGGTCTCGTCGGTCACGCCGCGACACGTTGCCAGACCGCGCCACCGGACGGCGGCGCACGGCCGAACCCGGGAACATGGCCGGATGGAGACCGTCGACCCGATCGATCCCGACGGCGCGGCGACCGTCGTCGTCGGGGTCGGCGCCAGCCGCGGCTGCCCCGGCGACGAGCTGCTGGCCCTGATCGACGAGGCGCTGGCGGCGGCCGGGCGGTCGCGGAGCGCGGTCGCGGCGGTCGCCTCGGCCGACGTCAAAGCCGACGAGCCGGCGATCCTGGCCGCCGCGGCCACGCTCGCCGTCCCGCCCCGCTTCCTCGCCGCCGAGACGCTGGCGGCGGTGCCGGTGCCGACCCCCTCGGAGGTCGTCGCGGCCGCGGTCGGGACCCCGTCGGTGGCCGAGGCGGCGGCGCTGCTGACCGCCGGCGACGGCGATCCGGGGCGGGCCCGGCTGCTGGTGGCCAAGCGCCGCAGCGCCCACGCCACGGTCGCGGTCGCGACCGCCGCGCCCGCGCTGCTGCCCGGGACCCCGGAGCGGACCGCCGCCGGGGCGCCGCGGCGGGCGCCGCACCCGATCGAGGTCGAGAGCTACCGGATCCTCCGCTCCCGGCTCGACACCTCGGGGCTGGCGCCACTCAGCCGCGCGGTCACCGAGCGGACGGTCCACTCGGTCGCCGACGTCGCGTTCGCCGCGACGCTGGTGCTCGACGAGGACGCGCTCCGCGGCGGCCGCGAGGCGCTGCTGGCCGGCGCGCCGCTGATCGTCGACACGCGGATGGCGGCGGCCGGGATCACCGCCCGCGAGACGATCGTGCCGCTGGCCGACCCGCGCGCCGCCGAGGTCGCGCGGCGGACCGGCAGCACCCGCTCGGCGGCCGCCTTCGGGCTGGCGGCGGCCGACCACCCCGACGGCGCGGTCTGGGCGATCGGCAACGCGCCGACCGCGCTCTTCGCCCTGCTCGACGAGATCGCCGCCGGCCGGGTGCGGCCGGCGCTGGTGATCGGACTGCCGGTCGGCTTCGTCGGCGCGGCCGACAGCAAGGCGGCGCTGGCCCGCAGCGGGGTACCGTGCCTGACGAACGAGGGCGAGCGCGGCGGCACCCCCGTGACCGTCGCCGCGATCCACGCCCTGCTGTACCACCGCGACGACGACCAGGATTCCCCATGACCACGTCCCGTCTGGTGCTCGTCCTCGGCGGCACCCGCTCCGGCAAGAGCGCGGTCGCCGAGCAGCTGGCCACGGCCAGCGGCGCCCCCGTCCGCTACCTGGCCACCGCGCCGACCGGCCCCGACGGCGACGGCGCCCGGATCGCCGCCCACCGCGCGCGGCGACCGTCGAGCTGGCCGACCGTCGAGCTGGCCGGCCGCCCGCAGCCGGCCGAGGCGCTGCGCGACGCCGACGGCGAGACGATCCTGCTCGACGGCCTCGGCGCCTGGCTGGCCGGGGTCCTCCACGACGCCGGGCTGCTCGACGACGACGGCGACGCCCCCGACCCGGCCGAGGCGATCGACGGCGCGTCGGCGATCGCCAGCGTCCAGCAGGCGGTCGAGCGGCTGGCCGACGAGGCCGTCGGCCGCAGCGGGCTGACGGTGGTGGTCGGCGAGGAGGCCGGGATGGCCCCGGTCGCCGGCGACCGCGGGACCCGTCGCTGGGTCGACCTGCTCGGCACCGCCCACCAGACCCTCGCCACCCGCGCCGACCGCGTGCTGCTGGTGGTCGCCGGCCGCGCGATCGAGCTGCCGCGGGCGCTGGCCGACGGCGCGGCGGCGGTCCCCGAGGCCGTGCCCGCCCCGCCCGTGCCCGCCGACGGCAGCGCCCCCCGGCCCGTGGAGGCCCCCGTGAGCACCCCGCCCGAGCCGACCCCGGAACCCGACCCCGCCCCCGCGGCTGCCGCTCCCGCCGAGAGCGCCGAGCGCGAGGAGGCCCCGCGGACCGAGGTCGTCCCCGCCGCGGCGCCGCTCGCCGCGCCCCAGACCGGGCTGGTCGCGCTGCGCGTCCACGGCGACCGGATGGTCCCCGCCGGGATGCTCGACTTCGCGGTCAACGTCGTCGCCGGCGATCCGCCCGGCTGGGCCCGCCAGGCGCTCCAGGCCGGGCTCGACGCCGCCGGCGCCTACCCCGACGACCAGGCCGCGGCCGCCGCGCTCGGCGCCCGCCACGGCCGCCCGACCGAGGGCGTGCTGCCGCTCGGCGGCGCGGTCGAGGGCTTCTGGCGGCTGGCGCTGGCCGTGCGGCCGAAGCGGGCCGCGGTGCTGGTGCCCGGCTTCACCGAGTCGGAGGCGGCGCTGCGCAGCGTCGGCGCCGAGATCGTCCGCGTCCGCCGCGAGGCGCGCGACGACTGGGCGCTCGACCCGGCGGCGGTGCCCGAGGACTGCGACTTCGTGGCGATCGGCCGGCCCGAGAACCCGACCGGCGTGCTCGACCCGCGCGAGGCGATCCTGCGCCTGCGGCGCCCTGGCCGGACGCTGCTGGTCGACGAGGCGTTCGCCGACTTCGTGCCCGACGAGCCGGACGCGCTGGCCGACCGCCGGCCCGGCGACGACGGCCCCGGCGACCTGGTGGTGCTGCGGAGCCTGACCAAGGCGCTGTCGGTGCCCGGGGCCCGCGCCGGCTACCTGCTCGGCGACCCGGAGCTGGTGGCGCTGGTCCGCGACGCGGGTCCGCCGTGGACCTGCCCGACGCCCTCGCTGGAGCTGCTGCGGGCCTACGCCGAGCGCCCCGACGCCTGCGAGCGAGTGGCCGCCCGGACCGCCGCCCACCGCGGCGACCTGGTCGCGCGGCTGCGGCAGCTGGCCGGCGTCCAGGTCTGGGACGGTCAGGCGAACTTCGTGCTGGCGCGGGTCCCGTCGGGCGTCGACGCGGTCGCCGGCCTGCACGCGCGCGGGATCGCCGTCCGGCCCTGCACCACCTTCGCCGGGCTCGACGAGCGCTACGTGCGGATCGCCGTCCGGACGCCGGCGATGCACTCGCGGCTGGCGACGGCCCTGGCCCAGGTGCTGAGCCAGGCCGAGGCGCCCTAGCGGCCGGCCGCGATCCGGACGTCGCCGCTGTCGGTCCGCAGCTCGATCCGGCGGGGCGAGCGGGGATCGCGGCGGATGCCGTCGTCGTCGACGCCGCCCGAGTCGCTCGACGCCGACAGCGCGTAGACGTCGTCGGGCACCGCGATCCGCACGTCCCCGGAGTCGGCCACGGCCGCCAGCCGCCGCAGCGGCACCGCCAGCGCCAGGTCGATCTCGCCCGAGTCCGCCGAGGCGATCACGTCCGGCACCCGCAGCTCCTCGCCGCGGACGTCGCCGGAATCGGCCTTCATCCGCAGCACCGGCGCGGTCAGGGCCGAGACGCGCAGCTCGCCGGAGTCGCTCTCCAGCGTGACTGGATGGTCGCTGCGGAGGTCGCGGACGAGCACGTCGCCGGAGTCGCTGGAGACGTCGATCGCGGTGCCGGCCGGGACCTGGATCCGGAACCGGACCTCGCACGAGGCCAGCGGCAGCGAGGGGCACTCGGTCCGCAGCCGCAGCCGCGAGCCGTCCTGCTCGTGGAGCACCTTCGGGGCCTGGATCTCCTTCGTGATCCGCTGCTCGACCCGCAGCGGCGCCCCGGCCGGCGCGCCGACCAGCTCGATCTCGCCGGAGTCGCCCTCGACGGTCAGGGCGCTGACGCCGCGGTGGACGCGCTCGCTGGTGATCGTCTCCCGCGAGGAGCGCAGGACGAGCATCAGGGCGGTCATCAGGACGGCGGCGAGGCCGATGATCAGGCCGATCGCGATCACTGCCCGCGGCAGGCCGCGTGGGGGCGTGGGGGCATCGTGCAGGGGGGCGGGCATTCGGGGGCTCCGGGGCGTCGGGGACGGCGACGGACGGGAGCCTAAGCCGCGCGCGCCGCCCGGCCCAGCGGGGCCGCCCCCGACCGGGGGTGGGGTTCTCCCCCGCTCGCCGACGCGCGGCCATGACCCGCCAGGTCATCGCCGTGCGTCGGCGGCTGGGCGATGCTGTGGTCCATGAGCACCGGCACCGACACCCCCAGCGGCCGCGAGCTGATCGCGGCCTTCCTCCAGCACTCGCCGCTCTCGCGGCTGCTCGGGATCGAGCCGGTGACGATCGGCAGCGACGAGGCGCTGCTGCGGCTGCCCTTCCGCCACGAGGTCACCACGATCGCCGACGTCGTCCACGGCGGGGCGATCGGGGCGCTGGCCGACACCGCGGCGGTGGCGGCGGCGTGGGCCTTCGACGAGCCGCCGCGGAAGCCGAACGGGGCGACGGTCAGCCTCAACGTCGACTACCTGCGCGCCGCCGCCGGGGTCGACCTGCTGGCCACCGGCACCGTCACCCACCGGGCCGGCCGGACCTGCTTCTGCGACGTGGTCGTGCGATCGGCCGACGAGCCGGACGGCCCGCCGGTGGCGCGCGCGACCGCCGTCTACCGGTTCGCCTGAGCGAGCGAGTGGACGGCGTCCGCAGCGGGCGCCGTGCAGGGTCCGTTGCAGGGTCGGTGCACCGCTTCCACGGGCCGACGGGCGGGGCTAGCTTCCGGGGTGCACCCCCCCCCCACCAGGAGGCTCCATGAGCACCATCGAACCGACCGAACCGCTCGATCCACCGCTGGTCAA
Source organism: Patulibacter defluvii (assembly GCF_034096925.1). Taxonomy (NCBI): domain Bacteria; kingdom Bacillati; phylum Actinomycetota; class Thermoleophilia; order Solirubrobacterales; family Patulibacteraceae; genus Patulibacter; species Patulibacter defluvii. The sequence goes on along the minus strand of NZ_JAWZSQ010000008.1, from coordinate 161,164 downwards.
GCGGGCGATCGCCGAGGCGATCGGCACCTTCATCCTCGTCTTCCTCGGCTGCGGCGCGGCGATCGCGCTGACCGGCGCGGTCCCCGGCGGCGCCTCAGCGCTGCAGTTCACCGGCATCGCGCTGGCCTTCGGCCTCGGCATCGCCGGGGCGATCTACGCCGTCGGCCACGTCAGCGGCGGCCACCTGAACCCGGCGGTCAGCGTGGCGCTGACGGTGATCGGCCGCTTCCGGGCCGCCGACCTGCCGGCCTACATCGGCGCCCAGGTGGTCGGGGCGGTCCTGGCCGCGCTGGCGTTGAAGGGCGTCTTCCCCGACGCCGACGGGCTCGGCAACAACTTCGTCCAGGACGGGGTCTCGAACGGCTCGGCGCTGCTGGCCGAGGCGGTCCTGAGCGCGGTCTTCCTGTTCGTGATCGTCAGCGTCGCGACCGACCGGCGGGTGACCCCGGGCTTCGCCGCGCTCGCGATCGGCCTGACGCTGGCCGCGATCCACCTGGTCGGGATCCCGCTCACCGGGACCTCGGTCAACCCGGCCCGGACCTTCGGCCCGGACCTGATCAGCGGCGACCACTGGGGCGACATCTGGATCTTCCTGGTCGGCCCCTTCGTCGGCGCGACCGCCGGCGCGCTGGCGTACCAGACGGTCCGTCCCGACCGCGACTGAGCCGACCCGCCCGCCTCGCATCCGCCCGCGGGTGGATGCGAGGCGCCATCTCGCGCCGCCCGCGCCGCTAGTGCCGGAAGTGGCGGCGGGCCGTCATCACCATCGCGGCGCCGGCGGCGTCGGCGGCGGCGACCACCTGCTCGTCGCGGACCGAGCCGCCGGGCTGGATCACCGCGGTGACGCCGGCGTTGAGGCCGATCTCCAACCCGTCGGGGAAGGGGAAGAACGCGTCCGAGGCCATCGCCGCGCCGGTCAGGTCGAGCCCGTGCTCGGCCGCCTTCTCGACCGCCAGCCGGGCCGAGTCGACGCGGCTCATCTGGCCGGCACCGATCCCCACGGTGGCGCCGTCCTTGGCGTAGACGATCGCGTTGCTCTTGACGTGGCGCATCACGCGCCAGGCGAAGAGCAGGTCGCGCCACTGCTCCTCGGTCGGCTGGGCGGCGGTCGCGACGGTCATCGACGCGCGGTCGATCACGACGCTGTCGGCGTCCTGGACCAGCGCCCCGCCGGCCACCGGCCGCACGTCCAGCCGCTCCAGCCCGCGGAGGGCCGCGTCGTCGCCGCGCAGCAGCCGCACGTTCGGCTTGCGGGTCAGCACCTCGAGCGCGTCGTCGTCGTAGGAGGGCGCGAACAGGACCTCGACGAACTGCTGGCTGAGGGCCTCGGCCGCGGCCCGGTCGACCGGCCGCGTGAGGGCGATGATGCCGCCGAAGGCCGAGACCGGATCGCAGGCGAAGGCCCGCGCGTAGGCCTGGGCGACGTCGTCGCCGATCGCCGCCCCGCAGGGGTTGTTGTGCTTGACGATCACGCAGGCCGGCTCGTCGAACTCGCGCGCGATCGCCCGCGCGGCCTCGAGGTCGAGCAGGTTGTTGAACGACAGCTCCTTGCCGTGCAGCTGCTCGACCCCGCCCAGCAGGTGGGCCGGGGCGCCGGCGCGGCGGTAGTAGGCCGCGCGCTGGTGCGGGTTCTCGCCGTAGCGCAGGTCGCGCTCCTTGACGTAGCCGCGCGAGAAGGTCGGCGGGAAGCCGGGCCGCGAGCCGCCGCCGTCCTCGTCGGCGACGGTGCCGCCGAACTCGTCCCGCTCCTGCAGGAAGCCGCTGATCGCGGCGTCGTAGCGGGCGGTCGTGGCGTAGGCCTGGAGCGCCAGGTTGCGGCGGGTGGCCAGCCCCAGCGAGCCGTCGCCCGAGGCCGCCAGCTCCTCGATCACCGCCGGGTACTGGGCGGGATCGGTGAGGATCGTCGCGTAGGCGTGGTTCTTGGCCGCGGCGCGGATCAGCGAGGGGCCGCCGATGTCGATGTTCTCGACCGCCTCGGCCAGGGTCACGCCCTCGCGGGCGATCGTGTCCTCGAAGGGGTACAGGTTGACCACGACGAGGTCGATCCAGCCGATCCCGTGCTCGCTGGCCGAGGCGGCGTGGGCCTCGATCCCGCGCACGCCGAGGATGCCGGCGAACAGCCGCGGGTGCAGCGTCTTCACCCGCCCGTCCATCATCTCGGGGAAGCCGGTGACGTCGTCGACGGCGATCACGGGCAGGCCCGCGTCGGCGATCGCCTTCGCCGTGCCGCCGGTCGAGAGCAGCTCCGTGCCCTGGCGGTGGAGGGCGGTGGCCAGGTCGACCAGACCGGTCTTGTCGGAGACCGACAGCAGCGCCCGCCGGACGGGAACGCGGTCGGGCGGGGTGATGTCGAGCGGATCCAACACGACCGTCGAGGATACGGACGAAACAAATTTCGAGCGGCCGCGTAATACGGCCGCGGCTGGACGGTTGGAGGGGCACAACCGCAGCGACAGGACGAAATCTCAGGGGTGCCGACCACGATGCGCCGGCCCCGGGAACGGACGACGATCGCTCGCGGCTCACCCATCCGAACCAAGGACGAACCCATGCCCAGCATCCGGACTCTCGCGCTTCCCCTCCTCGCCGTCGCGGCGATGGGGATCACCGCCTGCGGTGACAGCGACGCCGAGAAGGTGACCAAGACCCTCCAGGAGCAGGGACAGCAGCTCCAGAAGCAGGGCCAGGACGCGCAGAAGAAGGCCCAGGAGATCAGCGACAAGATCCGCAGCGGCGAGCTGAGCGCCGAGGAGGGCCAGAAGCAGCTCCAGGAGATCGGCGCCGACATCCAGAAGAAGGCGACCGACACGGCCAACGACACGATCGACTCGCTGAAGCAGAGCGACGACGTGCCGGACGACGTCAAGGACCAGCTCGACGACGCCAAGAAGCAGCTCGAGGATGCCCAGAAGGGCCAGGTCCCGACGGTTCCGGGCCAGTAGCGCAGAGAACGTGGCGGGCCGGCGGAGCCCGCACGCGATCCCGGGGGGCGGGATCGGGGTCAGGGTCGACGCGCTCGCGGATCGGGGTGGTCCGCGAGCGGTCCCGCAACGGCGCACGGCGGTCAGGGGTGGCCGTCGTGCGCGATTAGACCGGCGATCAGGGGTGACGCCGGTCTCGCACCCGAAGCAGCGGTCAGGGGTGGCCACGGCTCCGGGATGCGTCGCCGGTCGGGATGGCCGGCGAACCCGGGCGGGTCGCGGATCAGGGGTGACCGCGACCCGCCCCGCGACCGGCGGCCGATCGAGGCCGCCGGTCGTCGTTCCGGGGGCGGGCGGGGAGGCGGTTCACCGCGGGTGGGGCGCCCCGCCGCGGGTGGTCGCCGTACAGTTCCTCGCGTCCCATCCCCCCGTCTCGGCCCCCGCGGGCCGATCAGGAGACATCGAGATGACCCCCATCCGCCTGCTGGCGCTCCCCCTGCTGCTGACCGCTGCCCTCGGCGTGACCGCCTGCGGCCAGAGCGACGAGGACAAGGCCAAGGAGAAGGCCGAGCAGTTCCAGAAGGACGTCCAGAGCGGCAAGCTCTCGCCGCAGCAGATCCAGGACCGCACCAAGGAGATGCTGAACGATCCCGAGATCCGGAAGCAGATCGACAAGCTCGGCGGCAACGTCCCCTCGGCCGACGACCTGAAGAAGCAGCTCGACAGTCTGCCGAGCAGCGAGGAGCTGAAGAAGCAGCTCGACAACATCCCCAACGCGGACGAGATCAAGAAGCAGCTCGAGCAGAGCGGCGTCGACACCGGCGACGTCGAGAAGCGGCTCGAGGAGCTGAAGAAGCAGGTCGGCGGCAACTGAGCCTGAGCCGCCGGCCCGGCCCCGGCCCCACCGGGATCAGCCGAGCAGCACGCGGCGCGGATCGTCCGGATCGCGCCGCAGCGCGCCGCGGGCGACCAGCTCGACCGCCCGCGGCAGCAGCCGGTGCTCGACCGGCTGCAGCGCCGCGTGAACCGCGGCCGCGTCGACCGGACCGTCCAGCTGGACCGCCTCCTGGAGCACGATCGGACCGGTGTCGACGCCCTCGTCGACCAGGTGGACCGTGACCCCGAAGACCCGCACCCCGTAGGCCACCGCCTGCTCGATCGCGCGGATGCCGGGGAACGCCGGCAGCAGCGAGGGGTGGACGTTCAGCACCCGGTCGGGGAACGCCCGCAGGAAGGCCGGGGTGAGGATCGCCATGTAGCCGGCGAGGACCACCAGCTCGACGTCGCGCGCGGCCAGCCAGGCGGCGATCGCCGCGTCGCGGGCCTCGCGGCTGGGGTGGTCGTCGCGGGCGAAGGCGGCGTGCTCGACCCCGGCGGCGGCCGCCCGCTCGAACGCGACCGCGTCGGCCCGGTCGCCGGCGACGGCGACGACCCGTGCCCGCGCCGGCGGCAAGTGGTCGAGCAGCGCCTGCAGGTTGGTGCCCTGGCCGGAGGCGAGGACCCCCACGCGCAGCGGCGGCGGCTCGGGCGTCACGCCACGTCCTCCAGGTCGAGCTGGCCGTCGTCGACCAGCACCAGCGTCGGGTAGCGGCCGCCGCTGGTCCCGAGCGCGCCCGAGGCCAGCAGCGCGTCGACCCGGGCGAGCACGTCGGCGTCGCGCAGGTCGGCGTGGCGGCCGTAGCCGGGCAGGCCGTCGTAGCCCCGCTCGACCAGCTTCTGGGAGCGGCCGCCGCGCAGGATCTCGACCGTGCGGGTGCGACCGACCGGGGGCCGGGCGTCGCGCACGACCTCGATCACCGAGCGGTCGAGCGCGCGGGCCTCGTCGCCGCTCAGCCGCCGTCCGCCGCGCCGCCCCCCGCGGCCCCGCGCGGTGCCGCCGGCGTGGCCGGCCGGGCTCTCGGCGTCGGGCAGCAGCAGCGGCACGCAGGCGTCGCAGCAGGCGACGGTGGCGCGCTCGCCGGGGACCGGGTCGGCGTCGTCGCCGAAGTGCCGCAGGACCGCCTGGCGGCGGCAGCTCTCGCTCTCGACGAACCGCCAGAGCGCACGGTACTGGGCCCAGCGCTTCTGCTGGGCCTCGTGGACGAGCACCCGCAGCTCGTGGCGGACCCGCTCGTCGTAGGGGCCGAGCAGCCGGCCGCGGACGCGGTCGGGCGGGGCCGGCGCCGGCTGGACCATCCCGGCCTGGGTCAGGTGGCCGAGGACCGCGCGGACCGACTCGCCGTCGCCGGCGGGACCGAGCTCCGCCACGGCCAGGTCGAAGCGGCCGTCGACGGCGCCGGCGACGATCGCCCCGGCGATCCGGTCGAGGGTCGGGTCGTCGACCTCGGTCCGCTCGATGAAGTAGCGGTGCAGGCCCTTGTCGCGGCCGTCGGCCAGCAGCAGCGCGCGGGCCGGCTCGCCGTCGCGTCCGGCGCGGCCGGCCTCCTGGTACCAGGCCTCGATCGAGGGCGGGGCGCTGTCGTGGACGACGGTCCGGACGTCGGCCTTGTCGACGCCCATCCCGAAGGCGTTGGTGGCGCAGACGATCGGGACCTCGCCGCTCATGAAGCGTCGCTGGGCCTCGTCGCGGCGCTTGCGGTCGAGGCCGGCGTGGTACGCGATCGCCTCGACCCCGAGCTGGGCGGCCAGGTCGGCGGCCAGCTGCTCGGCGTTGTCGCGGGTGCCGGCGTAGACGATCGCCGGCAGCGCGCCGTCCTGGCGCAGCGCGGCCAGCAGCCGCCCGCGACGCTCGACGCGGCCGGCGCAGCGACGGACGACGAACGAGAGGTTGGGCCGGTCGAAGCCGGTCCGGACGCTGACCGGGTCGCGCAGGTGCAGCCGCCGCTCGACGTCGAGCGCGACCTGCGGGGTGGCGGTCGCCGTCGCGGCCAGGATCGAGGAGACGCCGAGCCAGCGGGCGGCGTCGGCGAGCCGGAAGTAGTCGGGCCGGAAGTCGTGGCCCCACTGGCTGACGCAGTGCGCCTCGTCGACCACGAACAGCCCGACCCGGGCGTGGCGGATCCGCTCCAGGAAGGCGGCCGAGCCGAACCGCTCGGGGGCGACGTAGAGCAGCCGCAGGTCGCCGGCGACGGCACGGTCGAGGATCGCCAGGTTCTCGGCCGGATCCTGCTGGCTGCTGAGCATCGCCGCCGGCGGCCAGCCGCCGCGGGCGCGGGCGGCGGCGGTCGCGGGCGCCGGCACGCGGGCGTTCAGCTGCTCGACCTGGTCGCGCATCAGCGAGACCAGCGGCGAGACGACCAGCGTCAGGTCGTCGCGGCAGAGCGCGGGCAGCTGGTAGGTGAGCGACTTGCCGGCGCCGGTCGGCATCACGACCAGCGCGTCGCGCCCCTCGTGGGCGGCGCGCGCGGCCTCCTCCTGGCCGGGCCGGAAGGAGGAGTGCCCGAAGGCGACCCGCAGGGTGTGGAGCAGCGGATCGTCGACCGGCATCCGGTGCTTCACGGTAGCCCCCGAGGCGGACGATCGGCGGTCCGGCGGGCGCCGCGGGGGGTGAGCCGGTTCCCCGCCGGAGGGAGCCCCGCGGGCGGTCGCCGGGACCGATCCTGGAGCCATGTCCACTCCCCGCACCGCCACCCTCGCCACCGCCGTCGCGCTGCTCGCGCTCGTCCCCGCCGCATCGGCCGCCGCGGCCGCCGCCCCGGACGGCACCCGGATCACCGGCGCCCAGCCCGACGGCACCCGGATCACGGCCGCGCCGGCCGGGACCCGCGTGACCTGACCGGGCCGACGCCGGCGGGGGCGGGGGCCGCGCCGCGGCCCCTGCCCTCAGGCCTTGACCATCGGCAGCGCGTTCTCGAGCGCGTACTTGCCGAGGTGGCCCTCGGTGCCCGCGATCGGGTACTGGCCGCTGAAGCAGGCGTCGCAGTGGTCGGCGCGCTGGCCGCGGACGGCCTCGTAGACGCCCTCCAGCGACAGGTAGGCCAGCGACTCGCAGCCGATGTGGTCGCGGATCTCCTCGACCGTCCGCTCGTGGGCGACCATCTCCTCGCGGGAGGACATGTCGACCCCGTAGTGGCAGGGGTTGCGGATCGGCGGCGCGGTGATCCGGAAGTGGACCTCGCGGGCGCCGGCGTCGCGCAGCATCTTGACCAGCTGGCGGGTGGTGTTGCCGCGCACGATCGAGTCGTCGACGACCACCAGGCTCTTGCCCTCGATCACCTCGGGCAGCGGGTTGAACTTCAGCCGCAGGCCGTGCTGGCGCAGCTGGTCGCCGGGCTGGATGAACGTCCGCTGGACGTAGCGGTTCTTGACGAAGCCGTCGTCCATCGGGACGCCGCTGGCGGCCGCGAAGCCGCGGGCGGCGGGGATCCCCGAGTCGGGCACGGCGACGACCAGGTCGGCCCCCGGCGCCGGCGCCTCGCGGGCCAGGATCTCGCCCATCCGGACCCGGCTGCGCTGCAGCAGCTGGCCGTTCATCCGCGAGTCGGGCCGCGCGAAGTAGATGTACTCGAAGAGGCAGAAGGCCCGCCGCTCGCCGTCGATCACCTGGCGGCTGGTGACGCCGCGCTCGTCGAGCACGACCAGCTCGCCCGGCTCGACGTCGCGGACGTAGGTGGCACCGACGATGTCGAGCGCGCAGGTCTCCGAGGCGACCACCCAGGCGTCGCCCTCCAGCCGGCCGAGCACCAGCGGGTGGATCCCCTGCGGGTCGCGGAAGGCGCAGATCCGGTCGCGGTCCATCACCACGGTCGAGAAGGCGCCCCGCAGCCGCGGCATCGCCTCGGCGATCGCGTCCTCCAGCGAGTCGGCCTCGCCGGTCGAGAGCAGCGCGGCCATGATCTCGGAGTCGGTCGTGGCCCGGAAGTGGACGCCCTTGGCGACCAGCTCGCCGTGCAGCTCGACGGCGTTGATCAGGTTGCCGTTGTGGGCCAGCGCCAGCTCGCGGCGGTCGTTGCGGTGGACCGGCTGCGAGTTCTCCCACTCGTTGCCGCCGGTCGTCGAGTAGCGGGTGTGGCCGATCGCCAGGTCGCCGGTCAGGGCCCGCAGGTCGTGCTCGGTGAAGACCTGGCTGACCAGGCCGAGCGCGCGCTGCGTGATGATGTACCCGCCGCGGTCGGCGGACGCGATGCCCGCTGATTCCTGCCCGCGGTGCTGGAGGGCGTAGAGGCCGTAGTAGGCGAACTTCGCGACGTCCTGCTTGGGCGCGTAGACGCCGAAGACGCCACATTCGTGGCGGGGAGCGTCGCCGTGTTCGAGCGTGTCAGGGGCCATGACCGTGCGCGGTGGAAGGGAGCGGAAGGCACCGCGACGCCTGGTTCGAGAGTAACAGCCGCTTCACCGGTCACCCCGGCCGCTCGGACCTGTGCGCCAGCGCACACGAGCGGAGCGGCCGCCGGCCGGCTCCTAGACTCCCTCGCCCCCACCAGGAGCCGCCCATGCTCGAAGGCTTCGACCGGCTCGACGTCCCGGTCGGCGACCTCCAGATCCACGCCCGCGTCGCCGGCAGCGGTCCGCCGCTGCTGCTGCTGCACGGGTTCCCGCAGACCCACGCGATGTGGCACCGCGTGGCGCCGGCGCTGGCCGAGCGGTTCACCGTCGTCCTGACCGACCTGCGCGGCTACGGGGCCAGCAGCGCGCCGCCCGGCGATCCGCAGCACGAGACCTACGCCAAGCGGGCGATGGCCGCCGACCAGGTGGCGGTGATGGAGCGGCTGGGCTTCCCCCGCTTCCGGCTGGCCGGCCACGACCGCGGGGCGCGCTGCGCCTACCGGCTGGCGCTCGACCACCCCGAGCGGGTCGAGCGGCTGGCCGTGCTCGACGTGGTGCCGACGCTCGACGCGCTCGAACGGGTCGACGCGCGAACGGCGCAGGCGCTCTGGCGCTGGTTCCTGCTGGCCGCGCCGGCGCCGCTGCCGGAGCGGCTGATCGCGGCCGAGCCCGAGGCGCTGCTGTTCGGCCCCCACGCCGCGCTCTTCGCCCCCGAGGCGCTGGCGGCGTACCGGGCCGCGGCCGCCGATCCGGCCACCGTCCACGCGATGTGCGAGGACTACCGGGCGATGGTCGGTCCCGACCTGGAGCACGACCGCGCCGACCGCGCCGCCGGCCGCCGGATCGCCGCCCCGCTGCTGGCCCTGTGGGGCGCGCGGGCCCACGCCGGCCGCGACCACGACGTGCTGGAGACCTGGCGCGGATGGGCCGGCGACGTCCAGGGCCGGGCCCTCGACTGCGGCCACTTCCTGCCCGAGGAGGCGCCGGAGGAGACGCTGGCGGCGCTGCGGGCCTTCTTCGCCTAGCGCGACCGTCCCAGCCTGATACCCCGAGTATCAGCAGCGATCCAGGTCTGGCTGGGCGGCGGCGGTGCCCGCAAGATCGGGCGTCATGGCTCGCCGTTCAGTGCTCCCGCCGATCGCCCGTCGTGGCCCGACCCTGCTCGTGCTCGGGCTCGCCGGCGCGCTCGCCGCCAGCGGCTGCGGCAGCGACGACCCACCAGCGGCGTCGGCCGGGACGACGGCCTCGGGCGGCAACCTGACCTTCGCCTCGGAGAAGGAGCCCGACTGCTTCGACCCGCAGGTCTCGCAGGCCGACATCACCGGCGTGATCCTGCGCAACGTCTACGAGTCGCTGGTGGTCCAGAAGCCGGACGGCAGCTACGCCCCCTGGCTGGCCACCAAGTGGAAGGTCTCGCCCGACGGCCGCCGCTACACCTTCAGCCTCCGCGACGGCGTCCGCTTCAGCGACGGCACCCCCTTCGACGCCGCGGCGGTGAAGGCCAACTTCGACCGGATCGCCGACCCGAAGACGAAGTCGAAGTACGCGATCAGCCTGCTCGGCCCCTACCGCGACAGCCGCGTGCTCGATCCGCGGACGGTCGAGGTCCGCTTCAAGAGCCGCTTCGCGACCTTCCTCCGCTCGGCCTCGACGACCTACCTCGGCTTCCACTCCACCAAGTCGATCGAGGAGCACGGCTCGCGGCTCTGCGCCGGCAGCCCGGTCCAGGTCGGCACCGGTCCCTTCCTGCTGCGCTCCTACGTCCGCGGCCAGCGGCTGGAGCTGGTCCGCAACCCGCGCTACGACTCGGCGCCCGCTACCGCCGGCCACCGCGGCCCCGCCCACCTCGACCGCCTGACCTTCCGCTTCGTGCCCGACCCGACGGTGCGGGTCGGCAGCGTCGTCTCGCACCAGGTCGACGTCGCCGACGTGGTGCCGCCCAACCAGATCGACCAGATCGCGCGCGACGCGACGCTGAAGCTGGTCGGCACCGAGACCCCCGGCGTCGGCTACACGTACTTCCTCAACAGCGACAACTCGCTCTTCCGCGACCGCCGGCTGCGGCTGGCGGTGCAGCAGGCGTTCGACGTCGAGGCGGCGGTCAAGGCGGTCTACTTCGGCAAGTACCGGCGGGCCTGGAGCGTGCTGTCGCCGGCGACCCTCGGCTACGACCGCGCGCTCGAGGGGACCTGGAAGCACGACCCGCAGGCGGCCGGCCGGCTGCTCGACGAGGCCGGCTACGCGAAGCGCGACGGCGACGGCTACCGGACCAAGGACGGCAAGCGGCTCTCGACCCGGCTGCTCTACGTCCCCCAGTACACCTCGGAGGACCGTGCCGCGCTCGACCAGGCGCTGCAGGCCGACCTGAAGAAGGCCGGGATCGAGCTGAAGCTGGTGCCGCTCGACGCCGCCGCCTACGAGCCGGTCCGCAACCGCGGCGACTACGGCCTGATCGCCTTCGCCTGGGGCGGCGCCGACCCGGACATCCTGCGGGTGCTGTTCGACTCCAGCCAGCTGTTCGACGACGGCGGCAACAACGCCGCCCGGTTGCACGACCCGCAGGTCGACCGCTGGCTGCGGGCGGCCGGCGCGACCAGCGACGTCGGCGAGCGCAAGCGGCTCTACGCGCTCGTCCAGCAGAAGCTGATCGGCGACGGCGACGCGCTGCCGACCGGGGTGATCCAGCGCCAGATCGCGACCCGCAAGACGGTCACCGGCCTGCGCTTCGACGCCAACGGCTGGCCGCTCTTCTACGACGTCGCCAAGCAGGGCTGAGGGCCGCCGGTGCGCCACCCGACCGTCCGCCACGTCGCGCTGCGCCTGCTCGCGGGCGTCGGCGTGATGTGGGGCGCGGCGACGCTGACCTTCGTCGTGCTGCTGCTGGTGCAGGGCGACCAGGTCAGCGGCGTGGTCGGGACCGGCGCGCTGGTGACCCCGGAGGTGCGGGCCCAGATCGTCCACGAGTACGGCTTCGACCAGCCGATCGTCGTCCAGTACCTGCGCTGGATCGGCCACCTGCTGACCGGCGACCTCGGCCGCTCGTACCAGCTGAACACCACCGTCGGCGACGCCCTCGCCGGCCAGATCGGCCCGACCGCCGCGCTGGCCGGCGCGGCGACGGCGATCGCGCTGACGGCCTCGCTGACGCTGGCGCTGCTGACCGCCGGCCGCGGGCGGCTGGTGCGGGGCGTGGCGTCGGCGGTCGAGCTGGTGGCGGTCGCGGTGCCGGCGTTCTGGGTCGGCCTGCTGGCCCTGACCTACCTCTCCTTCCGCTGGGGCGTCTTCCCCGGCGCGGGCAGCGGCGGGCTCGGCGGCCTGCTGCTGCCGTCGCTGGTGCTGGCGCTGCCGCTGACCGGGCTGCTGACCCAGGTGCTGCGGCAGGCGCTCGACGAGGCGCTGGCCCAGCCGTTCGCGCTCAGCGCCCGCGCGCGCGGAGCCGGCCCGGTGGCGCTGATCGCCCGCCACGCCCTTCGCCACGCGCTGGCCACGCTGACGACGCTGGTCGGCTGGATGGTGGCGACCCTCTTCGGCGGCGCGGTCCTGATCGAGACCGTCTTCGCCCGCCCCGGGCTCGGGCGGGTGCTGCTGTCGGCGGTCACCTCGCGCGACCTGCCGGTGGTGAGCGCGATCGTGCTGCTGGTGGCGGCGGTCTTCACCGTCGTCAACCTGCTGGTCGACCTGGCCTACCGCTGGATCGACCCGCGGTTGCGGACCGCCCCCGCGGCGACCGCCGCCCGCCCGACCGCGGAGCCGGCGTGAGCACCGCCGCCGCGACCCCGCTGCTGCCGCGCGCCGCCCGCGGCCGCCGCCGTGTCCGGCCGACGGTGGCGGTCGCCCTGGCCGTCGCCGCGCTGCTGCTGCTGATGGCGCTCTGTCCCGGCCTGCTCGCCCACCAGGACCCGAACGCGACCGAGACCGCGCGGGCGCTGCGCGGGCCCTCGCTCGACCACCTGCTCGGCACCGACCGGCTCGGTCGCGACGTCTTCAGCCGGGTCGTCCACGGCGCCCGCACCTCGCTGGCGATCGGGCTCGGGGCGACGGCGATCGGGCTGCTGGTCGGGTCGCTGGTCGGGGCGCTCGCCGGCTTCGGTCCACGGTTGGTCGACGGGCTGCTGATGCGGGTGATCGACGTGCTCGCCGCGATCCCCGAGCTGCTGCTGGCGCTGGTCGCGATCGTCGTCCTCGGCAGCGGCTCGGCGAACGTCGCGGCGGCGATCGGCGTCGCCAGCATCCCCAACCTGGCGCGCCTGGTCCGGGCCCAGGTGCTGGTGCTGCGCGAGGCCGAGTTCGTGGTCGCCGCCCGCACGCTCGGCCGCGGCCCGGCCTGGCTGGTGCTGCGCCACGTGCTGCCGAACGCGGTCGGCCCGGTGCTGGCGCTGGCGGCGATCTCGACCGGCAGCGCCGTCGTCGCCGGGGCCGGGCTCAGCTACCTGGGCTTCGGCCCCGGGCCGCCGTCGCCGGAGTGGGGCAGCATGCTGGTCGAGGGCCAGGACGTGATGCAGGACGCGCCCTGGACGGTGCTGTTCCCCGGCCTGGCGGTGGCGACGGTGGTGCTCTGCGCCAGCGTGCTCGGGCGCGAGCTGCGCGGGAGCGACCGGTGAGCGAGCCGCTGCTCGACGTCCGTGGGCTGCGGATCGGCTTCGGCCGCGGCGCCGCCGCCCGCGAGGTGGTCCACGGGATCGACCTGCGGATCGGGCCCGGCGAGTGCCTGGCGCTGGTCGGCGAGTCCGGCTCGGGCAAGAGCGTCAGCGCCCGCGCGCTGGTCGGCCTGGCCGGGGCCGGGGCACGGTTGACGGCCGAGCGGCTGACCGTCGCCGGTCACGACGGCCGCGGCCTCCGCGATCGCGGCTGGCGGGCGATCCGCGGCCGCGACGTCGGCTTCGTGCTGCAGGACGCGCTGACCGCGCTCGACCCGCTGCGGACGGTCGGGGCCGAGGTCGCCGAGCCGTTGCGGATCCACCGCGACCTCTCGCGCGCGGCGACCACGGTCGAGGTCGAGCGGCGGCTGGCCGCGGCCGGGATCCCCGACCCCGAGCGGCGCCGCCGCCAGCACCCGCACGAGCTGTCGGGCGGGCTGCGGCAGCGGGCGCTGATCGCAACCGCGCTGGCCGCCGACCCGCCGCTGCTGATCGCCGACGAGCCGACGACCGCGCTCGACGTGACCGTCCAGGCCCGGATCCTGGAGCTGCTGGCGTCGCTGAAGGAGGCCGGCCGCGGGCTGCTGCTGGTCAGCCACGACCTGGCGGTGGTGGCCCGGATCGCCGACCGGATCGCGGTGATGGACGGCGGCCGGATCGTCGAGCAGGGAACCGCCGCGCGCGTGATCGGCGCGCCCGAGCATCCCGCCACCCGGACGCTGCTCGACGCGATCCCGCGGGGCCGGCGGGCGCCCGCCGCCGCGCCCGCGCCGGCCGGCCGAGAGGAGCCGCTGCTGCGGGCGACCGACCTGCGCAAGCGCTACCGCGACGCCGCCGGCCACGAGCGCGATGCCCTCGCCGGCGTCAGCGCGACCGTCCGCCGCGGCGAGACGCTGGGCGTGGTCGGCGAGTCCGGCTCCGGCAAGACCACGCTGGCGCGGACGCTGCTCGGCCTGCTGGAGCCCGACGCCGGCACCGTCGCCCTCCACGGCCAGCGCTGGAGCGGGCTCCGCGAGCGCGACCGGCGGCCGCGACGGCCGGCCGTCCAGCACGTGCCCCAGGACCCGCTGAGCGCGCTCGACCCGCGCCACGACGTGCGCGCGGTCCTGCGCGAGGCGCTCGGCGGCCGCCGGCTCCGCGACCGCGGCCAGGACCGGCGGCTGGTGGCGCTGCTGGAGGAGGTCGGGCTGCCGGCGGCGCTGCTCGACCACCGTCCCGGCCAGCTCTCCGGCGGCCAGCGGCAGCGGGTGGCGATCGCCCGCGCGCTCGCGGTCGGCGGCGGCGAGGGGCTCGAGCTGCTGGTCTGCGACGAGCCGGTCTCGGCCCTCGACGTCCGCACCCAGGCCCAGATCCTGCGGCTGCTCGACCGGATCCAGCGCGACCGGCGGCTGGCGATCGTGTTCGTCTCCCACGACCTCGCCGTCGTCCGCGAGGTCTGCGACCGGGTGCTGGTGATGCGCGACGGCCGGGTCGTCGAGGAGGGGCCGGTGGCGACGATCTTCGACCGGCCCGCCCACCCCTACACCCGCGAGCTGCTCGCGGCGACGCCGACGCTCGACCGGCCGGCCGCCCCGCCCGAGCGCGAGGAGGTCCTGCGTTGAGCTTCGAGCTGCGCGGCGGCGTGCGCGCCGCCGCGATCCCCGGCGACGACCCGGCCGCGCGCGAGGTGCTGCGCTTCGCCAGCGACCCGCGCGAGCGCGACGCCGACCCCGACCACGTGGTCGCCGTCGCCCGCGCCGACGAGCAGGACGGGATCGACAGCGCGCTGGTGGTCGCGTCCTCGTCGTGGCCCGACCCGTGGCTGGTGGCCGCCTGGGCGCTGGCGGCGACCTCGCGGTTGCGGGTGGTGCTGGCCCACCGGATCGGGCTGACCGCCCCGACCGCCGCCGCCCGCGCGCTGCTGACCCTCGACCGGCTCTCGCGCGGGCGGGCCGGCGTCCACCTGATCCTCGGCTCCTCCGACGCCGACGTGCTGCGCGACGGCGACCCGCTCGACAAGGCCGAGCGCTACGAGCGGGCGGCCGAGTTCCTCGAGCTGTTCGCCCGCACGCTCGACGCCGAGCGGCCGTTCGACCACGAGGGCCGCCACTACCGGGTCCGCGACGCGCTCTCCGGCGTCCGGCCGCTGCCCGGCCGCCGGCCCGAGCTGTCGTTCGCGGGCTCGTCGCCGGCCGGGATCGCGCTCGCCGCCCAGTACGCCGACGTCTACGGCGTGGCGGCCCAGGACCCGGCCGCGACCCGGGCGCTGATCGACCAGGCCCAGGCCGCCGCGGCCGGCCACGGGCGGCGGCTGCGGATCTGGGCCAACGCGCGGCTGCTGCTGGCCGAGGACGACGCCGCGGCCGAGCGGCGGGCGGCGGCGATCGTCGCCCGCGCCGGCGCGTTGGCCGGGCGCGCCGGCGACCCGGCCTGGATCGCCCGCGTCGCTCCGCCCGGCCACGATCCGCGGCCGACCGCCGACGGGCTGCGGGCCGCGGTGGCCGCCGCCCTCGAGCGCACGATCGTCGGCGGCCCGGCGACCGTCGCCCGTCGGCTGCGGACGCTGCGGGAGATCGGCGTCGACGTGCTCCAGATCCAGCTGCCGCTGGAGGACGAGCGCGACCGCGAGCTGCGGCGGGCGCTGCTCGACGAGCTGCGCGATCCGGCCCCGGCGGCGGTCGCCGCCGCCACCGCGCCGTAGCCGGACGCCCGATCCGCTCGGCGGCGGCCCGGCCGTCCGCTACCGTCGGCCGCCGGATGAGCACCGCCGCCCTGGCCGCCGGCAAGACCGCGTGGGCCCGCAACCTCGCGGCGCCGATCCGGCGCTACCTGCACGCCGAGATCGGCGGCTCGCTGATCCTGGTCGCGGCGATCGCGGCGGCGCTGGTCTGGGCCAACGTCGCCCCCGGCTCGTACGAGCGGCTGTGGGAGACGAGCGCCTCGATCGCCGTCGGCGACCACCGGCTGGAGACCGACCTCCGCGGCTGGATCAACGAGGGGCTGATGACGCTCTTCTTCCTGGTCGTCGGGCTGGAGGCGAAGCGCGAGCTGGACGTCGGCGAGCTGCGCGAGCGCTCGCGGATGGCGCTGCCGGCGGTGGCGGCGATCGGTGGGATGCTGGCCGCCGCCGCGGCCTACCTGGCGATCAACGCCGGCGGCTCGGGCGCGTCGGGCTGGGGCGCGGCGGTCTCGACCGACACCGCGCTGGCGCTCGGCGCGCTGGCGCTGGTGACCCGCGGGCGCGGCCTGCGGGCGCGGGTCTTCCTGCTCTCGATGGTGGTCAGCGACGATCTGATCGCGCTCCTGATCATCGCCCTCGCCTACACCGAGACGGTCTCGCCGGGGGCGCTGGCGGTCGCGCTCGGGCTGTTCGCGCTGCTGATCGCGCTCCGCTTCCTGAGCGTCGCCTGGCGGGCGCCGGTCGCGGTCGTGGTCGGCTTCGGCGTCTGGCTGGCGATGTTCGAGTCGGGGGTCGACCCGGTGATCGCCGGGCTCGCGATCGGCCTGGTGACGACCGCCTACCCGCCGGCCCGCGACGACCTGGAGCGCAGCACCGAGCTGGCCCGCTCGTTCCGCGAGCAGCCCTCGCCCGAGGCCGCCAGCTCGGTGCGGGCGGGGATGAACGCGGCGATCTCGGCCAACGAGCGGCTGCAGTACCTGCTGCACCCGTGGACCAGCCGGGTGGTGGTGCCGCTGTTCGCGCTCGCCAACGCCGGCGTCCACCTGGACGGCGAGCTGCTCTCGCGGGCGGTCGCCTCGCCGATCACGATCGGGCTGCTGGTGGCGTTCGTGGTCGCCAAGCCGCTCGGGGTGCTGGCGGCGACCTGGGTCGCGTCGCGGCCGTTCTTCGGCGGCGCCCGGCCGACGCTGACCTGGCCGGCGCTGGCGATCACCGCCGCCTCGGCCGGGGTCGGCTTCACCGTCTCGCTGCTGGTCGCCTCGCTCGCCTTCGACGGCCCGCGGCTGGAGGAGGCGAAGGTCGGCGTGCTGCTGACGGCGCTGCTCTCGCCGCTGGTCGCGACGCTCGGGGTGCGGATCCTGCGGCGGCTGCCGGAGGAGGTCCGGGCCCGCCAGCTGGAGGCGACCGCGCCGCCGATCGCCGACCTCGCCGACGAGGTCGACCCCGCGACCGACCACGTCCGCGGCACCCTCGACGCCCCGCTCACGCTGCTCGAGTACGGCGACCTGGAGTGCCCCTACTGCCGCGACGCCTGGACCGTCGTCGAGCGGCTCCAGGAGCAGTTCGGCGACCAGCTCCGCTACGTCTTCCGGCACCTGCCGCTGAGCGACGTCCACCCCGGCGCCCAGCTGGCGGCCGAGGCCTCGGAGGCCGCCGCCGCCCAGGGCGCGTTCTGGGAGATGCACGAGCGGCTGCTGCACGACGACGACGGGCTCAGCGGCCGCGACCTGCTGCGTCACGCCGCCGAGCTGGGCCTCGACGTCGAGCGCTTCGCCGACGACCTGCGGCGCCGCCGGCACGCGCCCCGGGTCGCCCGCGACGTCCAGAGCGCGGACGCCTCGGGCGTCTCCGGGACGCCGACCTTCTTCGTCAACGGCCGCCGCCACCAGGGGGCGTACGACCACGAGGCGCTGGCTACCGCGCTGCGCGCCGCGGCCTTGCGCGCCACAGCCGGACGCTGATCGGGTAGACGAGCCCGTCGCGCGCCTGGCGGGCGGCCGCGGCCTCGCCGACCGCGGCGAAGAACGCCTCCTCCTCGGCCGCCGGCACCCGGCGGCTGAAGTAGGTGCCGAAGGTCGAGGCGTGGAAGCGCGCGTACTGCTCGGCGCTGGCCGTCTCGACGGCCACCTCCCGCTCCTCGATCGCGTCGAGCGCGAAGACCGCCGCCAGCAGCCGCTGGACGTCGGCCGCCGGCCGCGCCCGGACCGCCATCGGCAGCACCGCCCCGAAGTCGTCGATCCCGAGCGCGGCGTAGGCCTCGCGAGCGACGACGTCCTCCGCCCCCAGGCCGTCCGGGCCGACGTGCGGGTGGTGGGTGGTCAGCAGCAGCGCGCCGTCGTCGGCCAGGTGGGCGGCGATCCAGGCCAGCGCCCGCTCCTCGTCCGGATGCAGCCAGTGGAGGACCGAGGTGGCGGTGATCAGGTCGAACCGCTCGCCGAGCGGGTCGAGCGCCAGCAGGTCGCCCTGGCGGATCTCGGCCCGGGCGCCGAGCCGGGCGCGGGCCTCGGCCACCCGGGTCGCCGCGCCGTCGATCCCGAGCGTCCGGCCGAGCGACGGCCAGCGCCCGTGAGCGGCCTGCAGCAGCGCCCCGGTCCCGCAGCCGAGGTCGGCCAGCGACCCGGGCGCGGCCGGCGCCAGCGACAGCACCCAGTCGAGGTCCTGGCTCTGGCGGAGGCCGGCGACCTCGTCGTAGCCGGCCAGGTCGCGGGCCCGCTGGAGCGCGCTCATCGGCCGGCCTCCGGCAGCGGCTCGGCGATCAGCGACCGCAGCCGGTCGAGCAGCTCGCGCTGGTCGTGGCGGCGGAAGAGGTTGATCCGGTTGCGGGCGACGTCGCCGCGGTGGACGACCTCGTAGAGGTCCTGGCGCTGGCCGAAGCTGTCGGCGGTCAGGTCCCAGGCCAGCCGGAACAGTCGCGACTTCTCGGCCGGGCCGATCTCGCGCCCGCCCATGTAGCGGTCGAGGAAGGGCCGCAGCTCGGGGTTGGCCAGGTCGCCCTCGGTCGGCTGCATCAGGATCCCCGACTGGCCGATCCCGCGCACGATCCGCAGCGCGCTGGAGGCGACCTCGGCCGACCAGATCGCCGCCGCCGGGGTCGGTCCCGGCGCCAGCAGGCCGCCGTCGGTGACCCGCGCGGTCGCCTCGCCGGCGTCGAGGAAGTGGTCGAGGATCTCGACGTAGCTGGCCAGCCGCCCCAGGTCCTCCTGGATGTTGCGGAAGCCGGCGACCCCGATCGCGTCGGCGACCAGCGTCCCGATCGCGAGCAGCGTCCGCAGCCGCTCGCGGTAGCGGATCTGGCCCACGTACTGGCTCCAGGCGTTGATCCGCCCCAGCCCCTCCAGCGCCAGCGCGCCGTCGCGGAGCAGGAAGACGCGGTCGGCCGGGACCTCGACGTCGTCGAAGAAGAGCATCGCGTCCTGCTCGTCGAAGCGCTGGCCGAAGGGATGGGCGTGGCCGTGGCCGCCGGTCCCGAGCGGTTCGCGGGCCAGGATCTGGAGCCCCGGGGTGGCGATCGGCAGCGCGAACCAGACGACGAACTCCTCCGCCTCGCGGCCGGCGAACGAGGCCGACAGGTAGACCAGCACCTCGTGGGCGTAGGGCGCCAGCGTGGTCAGCTGCTTGGCGCCGCGGACCACCAGCCCGCCGTCGTCGCGCCGCTCGACGATCCGCAGCGCGTGGTCGGGGTTCTCCGCGACGCTGGCGCTGCGGTCGATCTGGGGATCGCCGAGGGCGTGGGTCAGCACCAGGTCGTTGCGGGCGACGTGGTGGTACCAGGCGCGGGCGTTCTCGCCGTGGCCGGCGCCGTTGTGCTCCAGCCGGCCGGCGAAGTCGAGCAGCCCGACGGCGATCGTCGACATGAAGACGGGCGAGCGGCCGTGCTGGCCCCACGACTCCCGCAGCCAGTGCTCGGCGGCGGCGCGCAGCGCCCGCAGGTCGTCGAGGTCGCGCGGCGGGTGGTAGCCGCGGGCGGTCCGCAGGCCGCTGTGCGGCTCGGGGACGGTCAGCAGGTCGCGCAGCGCCGGGTCGTGCTGGCGGTCGAGCTGGCGGGCCAGCTCGTCGACCGTCGGCGCGAAGGCCGGATGGCGCGCGACGTCGACCCGCTCGCCGTCGAGCCAGACGTTGCGGCCGTCGTCGAGGCTGGCGCGATAGCGGTCGCCGTCGAGCACGCCGAGCGGTGGATCGGCGGGCGCGAGCAGCGGGCGGACGGGGACGGGACGGACGGTGCTCATCGGGAGCGCTCCTGGGGGGACGTCGGGATGGGACGAGACGGCGTGGTAGCGGCCGGCGTGGTGGATCAGGGGCCCGCCCGCCCCGCCCGCCCCGCCCGCCCCGCCGGCCTCCGCTTCGCCGGTGCCGACGGCCAGCACCCGGCCGACGACGATCACGTGGTCGCCCGCGGGGACGACCTCGGCGACGCGGCAGCCGAACCAGCTGAGGCAGCTGTCGAGCACCGGCGCGTCCTCGCGGACGGGGGCGACGAAGGCCGCCGGGGCCGGGCCGCTGCGGCGGTCGGCGGCGGTGGCGAACCAGTCGGAGACGGCGTGCTGGTCGTGGCGCAGGACGCTGATGCCGAAGCCGCCGCCGGCGCGCAGCGTGTCGACCAGCGGCGAGCGGCCGCCGATCGCGGCCCCGACCAGCGGCGGGTCGAGCGACAGCGAGCTGAAGGCGGAGACGGTCTTGGCGGTCGTCGCCCCGCCGCGGCGGGCGGCGACGACCGTGACCCCGCTGGCGAAGCGGCCGGCGGCGGCGCGGAAGGCGTCGGCGGTCGGGACGGCGCTCATCGGATCCGGACCCCGTACTCGTCGAGCCAGCGGTCGAGCGTCAGCAGGAAGTCGAGCCCGCCGGTCGGGTGCGGCGCCGCCCGCGGCCCCGGAATCCGGGTGCCGTCGCGCAGGTGGCGGGCGACGACGTCGCGGTCGACCAGCTCGAAGACGCGGGCGTCGCGCTCCAGCAGCTCGCCGACCCGCTCCCGCAGCTCGTCGCCGTAGGCGCTGGCCGAGGTCGCCGGGTAGCCGCTCTTCGGCCGCCGCAGGACCGCGTCCGGCAGCACGTCGCCGATCGCCCGCCGCAGCAGCCCCTTGGCCTCGCCGCCGGTCGTCTTCAGCTCCCAGGGGACGTTCCACAGGTACTCGACGACGTGGTGGTCGGCGAACGGCACCCGCGCCTCGAGCGCCGTCGCCATGCTCATCCGGTCCTTGCGCTCGAGCACCGCCGGCAGCCAACGGGTCAGGGCCAGGTAGGAGAGCGTCCGCGCACGGGCGTCGGCCGCCGGCTCGCCGGCCAGCGCGGGGACCTCGTCGAGCGCCTCGGCCAGCCGCGCGCGGACGTAGCCGTCGGGGTCGACCGCCTGCCGCACCTCCGGCCGCAGCAGCGCGACCGGGCTGCGGCGGCCGACCAGCCACGGGAACTGCTCGACCGGGCCGCGGGCGCCGTCGTGGAAGAACGAGTAGCCGCCGAAGACCTCGTCGGCGACCTCGCCCGAGAGCGCGACGGTGGCGTGCTCGCGGACGCCGCGGAAGAGCAGGTAGAGCGAGGTGTCCGGCTCGCCCCAGCCGGGCAGGTCGCGGGCGTCGAGCCCGATCCCGCGGTGGCGGGCCAGCTCGCGGCCGGCGACGACGATCCGCCGGTGGCTGGTGCCGACGTGGCCGACGACCGCGTCGACGTAGGGCTGGTCCTCGCTGCGGTTCCACTCCCCCAGCCGCTCCGGGCCCTCGTCGGGCGGGAAGTCGACCGAGTAGGTGTCGGTGCCGTCGCCGTTGCGCTGGCGGGCCGCGAGCGCGACCAGGGCGCTGGAGTCGATCCCGCCCGAGAGCAGGAACCCGAGCGGCACGTCGCTCTGGAGCTGGCGCCCGACCGCCGCCGCGACCAGCCCCCGGACCCGCAGCGCGGTCGCGTCGAGGCCGTCGAGGTGCGGGCGGGTCGGCAGCTGCCACCAGCGCCGCTCGCGGACGCCGCCGCGGGTGACCCGGACCAGGTGGCCGGGACGGACCTGGCGCAGCCCGCGGTAGACCCCGTGGCCGGGCGTCGGCGCGGTCGCGAGCGCGAACAGCTCGGCGATCCCGTCGTGGTCCAGCTCGGGGGCGAACAGCGGGTTGGCCAGGATCGCCTTCGGCTCGGAGCCGAACAGCAGCGCCCCGGCGCCGGCCGCCGCGTAGTAGAGCGGCTTGATCCCGAGCCGGTCGCGGACCAGCAGCAGCTCCTGGGCCGGCACGTCCCAGACGGCGAAGGCGAACATCCCGTTCAGGTGCGAGGCCAGGTCGGCGCCCCACTCCAGGTAGGCGCGGAGCACGACCTCGGTGTCGGAGCGGGTCCGGAAGCCGTGGCCGCGGGCGGTCAGCTCGGCCCGCAGCTCGCGGTGGTTGTAGACCTCGCCGCTGTAGGTGATGACGGCCAGCGGCGTGCCCTCGGCGTCGCGGGCGACCATCGGCTGGACGCCGCCCTCGAGGTCGATGATCGCCAGCCGCCGGTGGCCGAGCGCCACGTGGCGGTCGAGCCAGACGCCGGCGGCGTCGGGTCCGCGCGGGACCATCGTGTCGGTCATCGCCTCGACGACGGGCCGCTCGCGCCGCAGGTCGCGGCCCCAGTCGACCCAGCCGGTCACGCCGCACATGCGCCGTCCTCCTGGCGGTCGCCGCGGGCGCGGGCGGTCCAGCGGCAGCCGGGGCCGTCGTCGTGCTCCAGCAGCTCGTAGACCGGCTCGTAGCCGCGCGCCGCGACGTTGGCGGCCATCGACTTCGTGCAGTACTCGCACGGTGAGCGGAGGGTCAGCGGGACGCCGCGGGCCCGCGCCTGCTCGCGGTAGTCCCAGATCGCGCAGTGGGAGATCTCGACCGTCGCCGTCTCGCGGCCGGCCGGGCCGATCGCGTAGGTCGAGCCGTAGAGCTCGGCCTGGCGGGCGATCCGCTCGATCGGGTCGCGGGCGCCGCCGCCGCGATCGCGCTCGACGAGGGCGTGGACCTCGGCGTTGCGGCCGGCCCACTCGCGCATCGCCTCGTGGCCGAAGCGCGAGACCAGGAACCGCTCCATCAGCGCCTGGCCGCGGAAGAAGATCGCCTGCCAGCCGTCGGGGCCGGCGTCGTCGCCGGGCAGGTCGGCGAAGAGCGCCGAGCGGGTCCGGATCCACGACGCGATCACGTCGTCGTCGGCGCGGGCGGCGAGGTAGCGGGTCATGCCGGCCTCGGCCTCGAACAGCCGCTGGCGCCAGAGGGCGGCGTGCTCGGCGGCGGACAGGTCGAGCTGGTGCGGCGGGGGCCGCAGGACGGTGGTACGGGACATCGGTACGCCTCGGAGGGGGGTGGGACGGGCGGACGAAGCTAATCTAGTAATTCTCGATCAGCTTTCATGCAAATTAGCACTGGGCGGCGTCGAGTTCCAGCGATCGACGCCGCTGATCGCGGACGGCTGGACGAACGACCGAGAGCCCGCGGCCAGGGCGGGCGACGGAGGCGCGCGGCGACGCGCGCGGAGCTGTACGAGAGGAGCGCCGGCGCGGGCCGACGCAGCGGGGTCAGCCGACCCGCGAGAGCCGCGGACGGGCGGCGACCGCCCGCTCGACGGCGCGCCGGTCGGCCGCGCCGACCGGGGTCGCGACCAGCAGCAGCGCGTCGGGATCGTCGACCGGCCGCATCGCGGTCGTCCGCAGCCAGACCGGCTCGTCGTCGACCCGCAGCGCCAGCGGCCGCGTCGTCAGGTCCCCCACGCCCTGGCAGCGCCACCAGGGCCGCAGGTCGGGGAAGTCCTCCTCCAGCAGCGCGTACAGCTCGCGCGTCCGCCGCTCCTCCGAGCGAGGCGCGGTCTGGAGCCGGAACTGCGCCAGCAGCGCCCGCGCCAGCGGCTCCCAGTCGACGGTCGCCGCCCGCAGCCGCGGGTCGCCGACGATCGCCCACATCAGGTTCCGCCGCAGTGGCTCGATCGTCGCCGGGTCGGTCCAGACCGCGGCGAAGGCCGGGTTCCAGGCGGTCATGTCCAGGTAGGGATCGAGCAGCACCGCCGGGCTCGCCGGCCACGCCTCGAGCAGCGCCCGGGCGCCGTCGGTCAGCGCCGGTCGGTCGACCGCCGGCAGCGCCGGCGGCCGGTGCCCGGCCAGCGCCAGCAGGTGCCGGGTCGAGGTCGGGTCCAGCCGCAGCGTCCGCGCGACCGCCTCGAGCACCTGCTTCGAGGTCGAGACCCGCCCCTGCTCCAGCCACGAGTACCAGGCCAGGCCGACCCCCGAGAGCGCCGCGACCTCCTCGCGCCGGAGCCCCGGCGTGCGCCGCCGGCCGGTCGCCGGTAGCCCGACCGAGGCCGGACTGGTGCGCTCGCGGTGCGCCCGCAGGAAGGCGCCGATCTCCCGCCGGGCGGCCAGCGAGACCTCGGGCGCCTCCGGCGCCGGTGGCGGGGAGGGCGCCGGCGGGGCGGAGGCCGGACGCAGCGGGGTGACGGTCGAGCGGCTCACGGCCCGCCATACAATAACCCTTATCCCAATCGGATTTCCAGAAATTCACCGACCCGCTCCAGTGCGTCGACCGCCTGCGGCAGCTCCGGGGCCTGCACGTGCCAGCAGTGGGTGACCGCCGGCCAGGTCTGGAGCGTGCTCTCGACCCCCAGCGCCCGCAGCCGTCCGTGGAACGCCGTCGCGTCGTCGACCAGCACCTCGGCGCGGCTGGCCTGGAGCAGCGTCGGCGGGAACCCGGCCAGCTCGGCGTCGTCCGCGTGCAGCGGCGAGGCCAGCGGCGTCCGCGGGTCGGCGCCGTCCAGGTAGGCCGCCGCCGAGCGGCGCGCGGCAACGGCGCCGAAGATCGGGTCGCTGGCCGCGTTGCGCGCGTAGGCGGACGCCGAGACGGTCAGGTCGAGCCACGGGCTGAGGGCGGCCAGCGCCGCCGGCCGCGGCAGGCCCGCGGCGGCGATCGCGAGCGTGGTCGCCGCCGCCAGCCCGCCACCGGCCGACGTGCCCGCCAGCGCGATCCGGTCCGGCGAGCGGCCACCGGCGAGCAGCTCGCGGTAGCCGGCGACGGCGTCCTCGACCGCGGCCGGCAGCGGGTGCTCGGGGGCCAGCCGGTAGGCCGGGATCGCCAGCTCGACGCCGGTCGCCGCGGCCAGCTCGGAGGCGACGCCGGCCTCGACCCGCGGGCTGCCCGCGCGGTAGCCGCCGCCGTGCAGCAGCAGCACGGTGCCGGTCGCGGCGCCCGTCCGGCGGCGGACCCGCAGCGCCGGGCGGCCGCCGAGGACGTCCTCCTCGGCGAGCGTGCCCGCGGCCAGCCGCACCCGCCGCGCCGCCTCGTCGAGGCTGGCGCGGGTGGCGGCGACCTCGGCCGCGGTCAGCGGCTCGACCAGCGCCGGACCAGCCTCAGCCATGGCGGACCAGCTCCGGACGCAGCGCCGTCAGCAGCTGCGGCAGGCCCTCCGGCCGCCGCAGCAGCTCCGGCGTCGGCGCCACGTAGAGCAGGACGGTCGTGACGCCGGGCAGGACGAAGCGGGCGATCTGCTCGCGGCACTGCTCCGGCGAGCCGCTGATCCACAGCTCGTCGACCACGTCCTCCGGGATCGCCGCCGCCGCGCCCGCCGCGTCGCCGGCCAGGAACCGCTCCTGCGAGGCGACCATCCGCGGTCCCCGCCGCAGCTCCGAATGGAACGCGAAGTACGGCTTCTGGTTGAGGATCCAGCCCAGGAACCCGCGCCCCGACCGCCGCGCCCAGTCGCGGTCGGCGGTCGGGCAGAGGAACAGCTTGACGATCGTCCGCTTGCCCGCCCGCGGCGCGTCGGCGCGGCCGAGCACCTGCGGCAGGTCGTCGGCCCCGAGCATGTTGACGATCGCGCCGTCGGCCTCGTCGTAGGCCAGCCGCATCATCTTCTCCCGCAGGGCCCCGACGATCACCTTCGGCGGGCGCGCGGGCCGGAAGCCGAGCCCGTAGCCGTCGGCGTTGAAGGTCTCGAAGTCCTCGTGGATCGTCTCGCCGGCGAACGCCCGCCGCAGGAAGCGGGCCGTGTCGCGGACCCGGCCCAGCGGCTTGCCGAACGGCACCCCGTTGAGCTGGGTGACGTGCGCCGGGACCGACGAGCCGATCCCCAGCAGCACCTCGCCGGCGGTCAGCTCCGCCAGCGTCGCCGCGGTCTGGGCCAGCACCCCGTGCCCGCGGGTGCCGACCGGCACCACCCCGGTGCCGACGCTCAGCCGCGGCTGCCAGGCCGCCGCCGCGGTCAGCGGGGTGAAGGCGTCGAAGCCGCCGCCCTCGCCGGTCCAGACCTGGTCGAAGCCGAGGTCGGGCAGCGCCTCGATCGTCGTCCGCGCGGCGGGCAGGGAGAGCCCCGGCAGCGGCAGGTTGACGGCCCAGGTCGGCTCGCTCATCGCTCCGCCCCCGTCGCCACGGCGGCCGCGGCCGGTTCGCCGAGGCCGCCGGCCGTCCGCCGCGCCAGCAGCCGCTCGGGCAGCGGGCGCAGGCGCCGCAGCGGCCGCTCCACCAGCCGGTACGAGGCGGTCGCCGCGACGGTCGCGCCGACGACCGCGACCGGGAAGAGGACCGCGAAGTCGGCCGTGCCGGCGGTCTGGTCGACCAGCCGCAGCCAGGCCTCGACGATCACCATGTGCCAGAGGAAGAGGCCGTAGGAGATCCGCCCCAGCGCCCGCGGGACCGCGGTCGAGAGCAGCCGCGAGGGCCCGCGGCCGGGGGCGACCAGCAGCGGCAGCACCAGCGCGGCGGCGATCAGCAGGTAGAGCGCGTGCTCCAGCAGCGCCTCGCCGATGCTCGGGTAGCGGGCGGTGGAGCCGGTCAGCGGCGTCGAGACGACCACGTAGGCGGCGACCGCGACCGCCCAGCCGAGCCACGGCGCGCGGCCGAGGGCGGCGGTCAGCGGTCCCGGTCGGCCGCCGCGGGCCTGCCGCGCCGACCAGGTGGCGAGCGCGATCCCGACCCCGAAGTAGCCCAGGTACTCGGGCAGCCAGAGGTGCGCGAGCGGGTAGTCGCCGGCGGCCGCCCGGTGGCTGAGGACGATCGCGACCACCGTCACCGCCTCCAGCAGCAGGAAGATCGCCAGCGGTCCGCGGGGGCGGCGGGCGAGCCGGCCGAGCCCGATCGCCAGCAGCGGCAGCAGCACGTAGAACGCGACCTCGGTCGCCAGGCTCCAGGTCTGGGTGATCCCCAGCGGCAGCCCGTTCGGCTCGTAGATCCCGAGCAGCAGCAGCGTCCGCAGGGTCGGCCAGCCGCCGAGGCTGCCGAAGGCGACCAGCGCCACGATCGCCACCAGCCAGTAGGCGGGCAGGATCCGCAGCGCGCGGTGCCACAGGTAGACCAGCGCCGACGGTGCCGAGCGGCCGTCGAGCGCGGCGTCGGCGAACGGGCGGTAGAGCAGCAGCCCGGAGAGGACGAAGAAGATCGGGACCCCGACGGTGAACCGGGAGAGCAGCGGGCCGAGCGCGCCGCCCTCGCCGATCCCCAGCCAGCTGGAGGCGACCTGGCCGCTGTAGATGCCGACGTGGAGGGCGATCACCAGCAGCGCCGCCAGCGCCCGTAGCCCGTCGAGGGCCGGGGCGTGGCGGCGGCTGGGGTCGAGCACCGCTGAGCGCTCGCCCGCTGGTGCGGCGGGGGGACGGGACGGGGGCATCTAGACCTCCTGGATCGGGCTCGGCGGCCCGGGCGTGTGGGGGGACGGGACGGCGGGGCAGTCGCGGCGGCGGACGAGACCGAGCGACAGCGCGGTCGCGGTCAACGCCATCGCCCCGGCGACGAGGGTCACGGCGAGGTCGACGTCGGAGAAGCGCTGGATCAGGAAGACCCCGATCGCCGCGCCGCCGTAGAGCAGCGCGCTGTTCCACGAGCTGGAGGTGGCGGCGAGCGCCGGCCGGGCCTCGACCAGCAGCGCCTGGACGTTGGCCCCGAAGGCGCCGCTGGCG
This sequence comes from Patulibacter defluvii, assembly GCF_034096925.1. NCBI lineage: Bacteria > Bacillati > Actinomycetota > Thermoleophilia > Solirubrobacterales > Patulibacteraceae > Patulibacter > Patulibacter defluvii. Next base: position 133,879 of record NZ_JAWZSQ010000008.1, on the reverse strand, counting down.
AAGAACCAGACGACCACGGCCAGGCCGGCGACCGGCAGCGGTGCGCCCCAGACGGCGAGGATCGTGCCGCCGCCGAGGACCAGGCACCAGAGCGGGATCCAGCCGCGGTCGTCGTGGCCACGGCGGCGGGCCGCGTCGCCGATCCGGCCGCCGGCGACCGAGCCGGCCGCGCTGCCGATCCCGACCAGCACGCCGATCAGGCCGAGGGCGGTGACCGAGAGGTCGAAGTGGTCGTCGAGGACCGCGCCGATGAAGGTGTAGGCGCCGAGGTTCGCCCCCTGCAGCAGCAGCACCACCAGCAGCACCCGCCGCAGCAGCGGGTCGGCCCAGACCGAGAAGACGGCGGCCAGCCGCAGCCGCGGGGCCGGGGCCGCGTCGGTCGTGGCGGTCGCGGCGCCGAAGGCCGCCGGCCGGGTCTGGCGCCAGACCAGCGGGACGGCGACGGCCGAGAGCACGGCGAGGGCCCAGAACGAGGCCCGCCAGCCGCCGGCGCCGGCCAGGAAGCTGGCCAGCGGCACCCCCAGCACCTGGCCGGCGGAGAAGAGCGCCAGCCCGGTCCCGATCGCGCGGCCGCGGGCCTGCTCCGGGGCCCGCTCGGCCAGGTGGGCCCAGATCGAGGGGCCGGCCAGCGCCGCCCCGAGCGCGCCGACGATCCGGGCGATCACCAGCACCGTCAGCCCGCCGGCGACCGCCGCGACGACGTTGCCGAGCAGGAAGAGGACGGTGCCGGCGACGATCGTCGGCTGGCGCCCGAAGCGGTCCGAGACGGCGCCGAGGAACGGCGCGGTCAGCGCGTAGGCGAGCGTGTAGGCGGTGACCGTGGTCGCGGCCGCGGCCTCGCTGACGTCTATCGAGTCGGCGATCGTCGGCAGCAGCGGCGAGACCAGGAAGGTCTCGGTCCCGATCAGGAGCAGCAACAGGTAGACGCCGAGGAAGGCGCGCCAGCGGAGCGGCTCCGGCGGCGCCTCGTCGGGAGCCGGATCGGGGGCCTGGTCGGGACGGGACGGCATCGCGGCGGATGCTGGCGACGGTCCCCGCGGCCAACCAGACCCGGGTTCATGCGGATACCCGCGGTATCAGGCTGGAGCCGCCACGGCGGGCGCGGGCAGCGCCCCGAACCCGCGCAGCGCGGCCAGGAACCGCTCGGCGACGACGACGTGGCCGGCCGGGCTCGGGTGCAGCCGCTCGATCTCGGGCGGCTCCAGGAACAGGTCGCCGTCGTCGGGACCGAGGATCGCCAGCCCGTCGAGGTGGTGCAGGTGCCGGTCGCCGTGCGCGCGCAGCAGCTCGACGGCGCGGGCGGTCAGGGCCCGGCAGTCGCGGATCGTCAGGCCGGAGTCGCCGGGGACATCCTCGCGCTCGGGCGCCCAGGTGGTCGACATCAGCACGAACGGCGTCGTCGGGTGGGCCTCGCGGACGGTCCGGACGAAGCCGATCGCGGCGGCCAGGAAGGTCTCGCCGTTGAGCGCCCCGAGCGCCTGGCTGTTGATCCCGACGCAGGCGCTCAGCAGCGCGGCCGGCTGGTCGCGCATCAGCCGCGCGGTCATCGGCTGCATGTGGCAGGCGGCCCCGAGCGCCAGCGACGTCAGGTCGAGACCGGCGCCGCGGGCGACCCGCGCGGTCCAGGCGCGGCTGGGAGAGGCGGCGCCCCGTCCCTGCGAGATCGAGCTGCCGTAGTGGACCCACGGCGGCGGCTCGCGGTCGTCGCGGTCGACCCAGCCGGCGTCCTCCAGCTCGATCGCGGCCAGCCGGAACTGGTGGTAGCTGGGCAGCCACAGCTCGACCAGCGCCGGCCGGCCGGGCAGCGGCAGCCGCAGCTCGGCCTCGTCGCCGGTCGTGTCCAGGCGGACGGTCCGCCGTTCGCCGCCGTCGACCAGCAGGTCCAGGTTCGGCGGCTCCTGGGGACCGTTGAGGCGCGGGGCGGGGTCGGCCCGGTAGCGGCAGCGGAGGCCGCGGGCGTCGGTCCGCAGCGCGATCCGGACCCCGGCCGGCATCGCCGCCCGCCCGAGCCCGCCGGCCGGCAGGTGCAGCGACGCCTCGTCGTGCGGGACCCGCCACGGCGCGACCCAGGCGTCGTCGGGCCCGCGCTGGAGCGAGACGGCGCCGCGGAAGCGCAGGCGCGGGTCGTGGCCGCGGAGGACGACCGTCGCCATCGCCGGCGGCCCGCCTCAGCCGGTGGCGCAGGGCGAGGGCGGCAGCTCGGCGACGGCGTCGGCGGTCCCGGCCAGCCAGCCGTCGAGGTCGCGGTCGTCGTCGACCGGCGCCCAGCCGGCGGGGCCGGCCGCGTAGCGGTGGCGGGGGCCGACGGTGGTCAGGCAGCGGACGGCCTCGACCAGCCGGTCGACGTCAGCCGCGCGCGAGCCGACGCCGAAGCTGGCCCGCAGGGCGCCCTCGGGCAGGCCGAGGCGGGCGAGCAGCGGGTGGGCGCAGAAGCGGCCGTCGCGGATCCCGATCCCGTGCTCGGCGGAGAGGAAGGCGCCGACGTGGCCGGGAGCGAAGCCGTCGACGGTGAAGGCGACGACGCCGATCGCGTCGGGGGCGTCGCGCCAGATCCGCAGCGGGCGGACGCCGTCGAGGCCGGCGAGCCCGTCGACCAGCCGCCGCCGGAGGGTCTCCTCGTGGGCGGCGATCCCGTCGCTGGCGGCAAGGGTCCGCAGCGCCTCGGCGATCGCGACCGCGCCGAGCAGGTTGGGGGTGCCGGCCTCGTGGCGGGCGGGAGCCTCGGCCCAGACGGTGCCGTCGAGGGTGACGTCGCGGACGGCGCCGCCGCCGGCCAGGTAGGGCGGGGCGGCGTCGAGCCAGTCGCGGCGGCCGACGAGCACGCCGGCGCCGTAGGGGGCGTAGAGCTTGTGGCCGGAGAAGGCCAGGTAGTCGGCGTGGAGCGTCGAGAGGTCGATCGTGCGGTGGGCGAGCAGCTGGGCGCCGTCGATCAGGACCCGGGTGCCGTGCTCGTGGGCGAGGGCCACGATCCGGTCGAGCGGCAGCAGCTCGCCGGTCACGTTCGAGGCCGCGGTCACGGCCAGCAGCGCCGCGCGGCGGGTGCGCAGGGCGAGGGCCAGCCGCTCCAGCGTCTGCTCGATCGTCGGGGCGTGCGGCACGCAGCGGTGGCCGGTGGAGCGCCAGGGCAGGAGGGTGGCGTGGTGCTCGATGTCGAGCGTGATCACGTCGCCGGCGGCGGGCGGGACGCTGCGGGCCAGCAGGTTGGTGGCGTCGGTCGTGTTGCGGGTGAAGACGACGACGTCCTCGGGCCGGCCGCCGACGGCCTCGTGGACGGTCCGGCGGGCGGCCTCGTAGGCGGCGCTCGAGGCCTGTGAGGGCAGGCCGGCGCCGCGGTGGACGCTGCCGGTGAAGGGCAGCAGCCGCTCGATCCGGTCGGCGACGGTGCGAAGCGCGGGGGCGGTCGCGGCGTAGTCGAGGCCGACGTAGCGAACGCGGCCGCCGCCGAGCAGCGGCACGGCCAGGTCGGCGCCGACGACCGGCAGCAGCGGCTGCTCGGCGGTCGGCGGGGCGGTGGCGGGCGCGGCGGTCGGCGGGGCGGTGGCGGGCGCGGCGGCGGTCGGCGCGGGCGCGGGCGTGCCGGTCGGCGTCGCGGCGCGCGGGCGGGCGGTGCTCGGGGCCAGGGTGCTGCTCATCGGGTCTCCTGCTGGGTGGTTCCCGGACCCGTACGACAGGGTCCGCGCTTGCTGCGCAGGACCGTCCTGCGCGCCTGGTCATCACCCGGGGCACCCCACCGCGGTCGGAGGGTTGCCGGCCAGCGAGCCGGGGCTTGGCGCTGGCACTCTTGACCGCGGCGGACGGTAGCAGTCGCCGCGCGAAATGCCAAATACCCGGATGGATTTGGGCCTTTAAGGCCGGTTCGCGGCCGGTCGGTGAGGCTGCTCGGGGAGATCCGCGGGGTGGCGCGGCCGGTCGAGCGCGCGGTCGGCCGGTGAACGTCACCGCTGCTGGTCGGCGTTTCGCGGCGGCCGCGCCGTCGACGACCCGCGTCGGCGCTCGCGACCAGGCAGTGAGGGGAGCGGGGGTCGGGGCCTCAGCGCTGCGTGGCGGAGTCGCTCGGCGAGCCGCGGCGGCGGGCGGGCCGTGGCCATCGGCAGGCGGCGGGCGGCGGGCGGCGGGCGGAACTGGCGTCAATCCGCCCCTACCCAGGCGAAGTGGTTGGGATCCGTCCCGCTGAGCGGTATGGAATGACGCCAGTTCGCGGGGGCAGGGGTGGATTGACGCCACTACGCGGTCGGCCCCCCGTCGAGGGGCGCGAACGTCACACGCCCCGGCCGCTCCACCGACGATGCGACGTTCGCCCCCGCCCAGGCACCGAAACGTCACACGGCGACGAGGGGTGGGCCGGGCGTGCGACGTTCGCCCCCCCGCAACGCGCCCCGCCACCCGACCCCCGCGGACCCGGCCGCGCGTTCCCGTCCCTCCCCCCTCACTGCCGGGCCGCGAGTCACGAAGGCGCCCGTCGGCGCCACCACGTCCCCGAACCGCGACCACCGGCGGTGACCGCCACCGGCCGACCACGCGCTCCACCGGCCGCGCCACCCGCAGACGATCCCGACCCGCCCACACCGGCCGGCCGCTCACCCCGCACCGCCCAGCCGCACCGCAGCACCGACCAGCCGACCCCCGGCGCTACCCTGGAACGTGGTGTCCGCTCCGACCTCCACCCGTCCTCCGCTCCGTCCCGGGCGCATCTCGCCGCGGCGCAAGGTCCCGAAGGGGATCGCGAAGCCGCCGTACGCGCTGCTCGGGGAGCCGCCGGCGCCGAAGCGCCCCCGCCCGCGGACCGCCGCCGAGCTGGAGGGGATGCGGCACGCGAGCGAGATCGCCAGCGACGCGCTGGCCGCGGTCGCCGCCGCGATCGCTCCCGGGGTCACCACCGACGCGCTCGACGAGATCGCCCACGAGGCGATGATCAGCCGCGGTGCGTATCCCTCGACGCTCAACTACCACCACTACCCGAAGTCGATCTGCGCCTCGATCAACGAGGTCATCTGCCACGGGATCCCCGACCTCGACACCCAGCTCTACGAGGGCGACATCGTCTGCATCGACGTCACCGCCTACGTCGACGGGGTCCACGGCGACCTCAACCAGACCTTCGCCGTCGGCGAGATCGACCAGCGCTCGCGCGACCTGATGGACGCCACCAAGCGGGCGCTCGAGGCCGGGATCGCCGCCGTCAAGCCCGGCGGCCAGGTGCGCGACATCGGCAAGGCGATCGAGAAGGTCGTCCGCAACCGCTACGGGATCGTCACCCAGTTCGGCGGCCACGGGATCGGGCCCGACTTCCACGACGGGCTCCACGTCCAGCACAACTACGACCGCCGGGCGACCGAGCGGTTCTTCCCCGGCATGACCTTCACGATCGAGCCGATGCTGAACCTCGGCTCGCCCGACGCCCGGATCTGGGACGAGGACGGCTGGACGGCGGTCACCGTCGACGGCCAGCGCTCGGCCCAGGAGGAGCACACCGTGCTCGTCACCGAGACCGGCGTCGAGGTCCTCACCCGTCACGTCGACGAGTAGCGCCGGCACCTCTCTCACGGCCCTCTCAGCGGTCGTGAGAAGCGGATGAGAAGCGCTCGCCGCCGCCCCGGACGCGCCATAGGGTCCTCCCTGTCGCCGGGTCCCCCCGCCCGGCCGGCGGGCACCGGCCCGCCGTCCCGTCCCCCGTCCGAGGAGCCCCCCATGCTCGCCCTCCGCTCCCGTCGCGGCCGCGTCGCGCTGGCCGCCACCGCCGCGCTCGCCGCCCTGCCGGCCACCGCCCTGACCGTGCCCGCCGTCTCACAGGCCCGCTGCATCGACGACAACGGCACGCCCTGCCCGCCGCCGAACACGATCCCCGGCAAGGTCAAGGTCGCCAAGGGCTGGACGCTCGGCGTCCGGGCCACGCCGCGGGCCGGCGCCAAGCAGATCCGCCAGGTCCGCAACGGCAGCTACGTGCGGATCATCTGCCAGAAGCGGACCCGCTCGTGGGTCTCCGGCACCTACGGCCGCTCGAACATCTGGAACAAGATCATCGGCGGCGGCTGGGTCAGCGACGCCTACGTCCACACCGGCACCGACGGCTTCGCCACCCACCGCTGCGCCTAGCCCTCCCGCTCCCCCGGCGCGGCCGCCCGCCGCGCCACCCGGTTCGCCTATATCCTGACCAGGATTATGGGATTTCGGCGAACGGCCCGCGCGGCGGCGACCCTCATGCTCGCCGCCGCGGGCCTCGCGGCCGGGCCGACCGGCGCGACCGCGGCGCCCTTCGGCCCGCTCCAGCCGCCGAACCCCTTCACCGCCCCGACCGGCGCCGCCACCATGCACGGCGACAGCGGCTCGTCCGACGTCACGCCGTTCGCGGGGCCCGGAGCCGGTCCCGGCCTGAGCGTCCGCAGCGTCGGGCTCGGCGCCGCCTGCCCGGCGATCGTGATCGGCCGCGACGAGCGCCCGGTCGCGCTCTGCACCCGCCAGAGCGACCGCGCCCCGATCGTCCACCTGCTCGACCCCCAGAGCGGCGCCTCGCTGGCCGCGCTGGCGCTGCCGGTCGGCAACCTCTTCGGCGGCGTCTACACCTACCTGGACCAGCGCGACCGGCTGGTGCTGGTGACCGGCCAGGGACGGCTGCTGCGGATCGCCCACGGTCGCGACCCCGGCCCCGCCGGCGGCTGGACGCTGCGGATCGTCGCCGACGTCGACCTGGCCCCCGCCCTCCGCGCGGCCTGCGCCGGCAGCCTCTGCGGCGGGGTCGTCGGCCTGACGCCGGACTGGCGGGGACGGGTCTGGATCGCCACCGCCTCCGGGGTCGCCGGCACCGTCGATCCGGCCAGCGGTCGCGCCGCGCTGCTGCGCCTGGGCCGCGACGAGACGGTCGCCAACAGCATCTCCAGCGGTCCCCACGCGACCGCGATCGCCACCACCCACGCCCTCTACGAGCTGGACGTCGCCGCCGACGGCCGGCCGCGGATCCTGTGGCGGGCGCCCTACGACCGCGGTCCCTACCGCAAGCCCGGCCAGCTGAGCCACGGCACCGGCTCGACGCCGACCTACTTCGGGCCCGTCCACGGCAGCGAGTACCTGGCGATCGTCGACAACGCCGCGCCCCGCTCGCGGCTGCTGGTCTACGACGCGCTCGCCGGCCGCCGCGACCGCGCCCCGCGGCCGATCTGCCGGATCCCGGTCCTGCCCGCCGGCGCCAGCGGGTCGGAGAACTCGCCGATCGGCTCCGGCCGCGGCGTGATCGTGGCCAGCACGCTCGGCTACCCCTACCCCGCCTACCCCGACGACGCCGGCCCGATCGGCCCCGACGACCACGACGGGGTCTTCGCCGGCGGGATGACCCGGGTCGACGTCGACCCCGACGGCCGCGGCTGCCACGAGGTCTGGACCAACGCGGTCCGGTCGGCGGCGGTGCCGAAGCTCTCGCTCGCCGACGGCCTCGTCTACACCACGGTCCGCAGCGGCCCGCTCGGCGGCGACGGGGCCGCGACCACGCCGCTCGACCGCTTCGCCTTCGCCGCGATCGACGCCGCCAGCGGGCGGCTGGTCGGCGGGCCGTCCTTCCTCGGCGCGACGCTGCTGAACGACACGCTGCAGCTGGCCGGCAACGCCGCCCCGCGCGGCGGCGTCTACTGGCAGGGATCGGTCAGCGGCGTGGCGCGGATCGGCGACGGGCGGGTGACGACGCCGGCCTACGCCCGCAGCGGCACGCTCGAGCCGGACGCCGCCAACGGGATCGACGCGACGGCGGCGCTGACCCGCTGCGTCGCCTCCGGCCTGGCCCTCAGCGACGTGCGGCGGACCGGTCCCCGGGTGCGGCTGCGGGGCGCGGCGACCGCGTCCGGCCCGCTGCGGGTCGTCCGCCGCGACCGGCCCGGCGGACGGGCGCGGACCGTCGCCACCACGGCCCCGGCCGCCGACGGCCGGGTCGCCCTCGACCTGCCGGCGCCGCGGGCGCGACGGGCCGCCTACCGGCTGGTCGACGGGACCGGCCGCGCGTCGGCCTGGCTCGGCCTGCGGCGGCGGGCGTGGATCGACGACGCCGACGCCGACGGGGCCCGGATCGCGGTCCGCGGCCACGTCCGCGGCGACGCCCGGCGGGTGCCCGTGCGGCTGGAGCGCCGCGACGGCTGCGGCAGCTGGACGGCGGTCGCGCGCGGGCGGCTGCGGCGCGACGGCCGCTTCGCGCTGGCGCTCGCCGCCCCGGCCGCGCGCGACGCGCTGCTGCTGCGGGTCCGGGCCGGGCGGGCGACGACCGCCGCGGTCGCCGTCCGTCCGCGCTGAGCCTCAGTCGCCGGCGGGCGGCGCGCCGGCGGCGGCCATCGAGCCGAGGATCGCCTCGGACTCGACCAGGCCGGCGTCGCTCGGCGCCTGGCCCTGCTCCAGCACTCGCTCCCGCTGCTTCGCCCGCCAGGCCAGGTGCGCCTCGGCCGGGCGGTCGTAGCCGTAGCGCTCGCGGGCCTCGGCGGGGGTCAGGGTCTCGGGCCGCTGCGGCGGGATCCCGAGCAGGATCGGGGCGACCACCGGCACGGTCGCCGGCGAGAGGTAGCCCAGCAGCACCAGCTCCAGCCGCCGGCTGAGGTGGGCGACAGCGAAGCTGACGCGCATCAGCGGCCGCACCAGCACGTCGACCGCCCGCGGCTGACGGAGCCCGCCGAGCTTGCGCATCCAGCGCGGCATCGTGGCGATCGTGGCGGCGCGCAGCACGCGGTTGACCACCCAGCGCGCGGGCGCCAGCACCCGCGGCAGCGGCGGCAGCATCACCTCGGCGTTCAGCAGGTGGTCCATCATCGACTGGGCCGCCTCCGACCCCGCCAGCCGCGGCCGCATCTCGGCGAAGTACGCGCGGATGCCCTCGCGCGTGCGCGGGACGTCGGCCGGGTCGCAGGTCTGCAGCTCGGCGGCGACCGCGCACTCCTGCCAGTAGCGGGCCTCGTCCTCGGCCGAGAGCTTGCCGGGGCCGTAGCGCTCGTAGGCGTAGAGGATCGAGTGCCAGGCGGTCAGGTGGATCCACAGCTGCGAGTGGGGATCGTTGGCGTCGTAGCCGTTGCCGCTCAGCGGCTCGATCCCGACCGCCTTCGAGTGGACCTTGACCAACACGTCGGCGGCCTTGCTGGTGGCGCGGGTCGAGCCGAAGGCGACCAGCGCGAAGTAGCGGAGCGTGCGGTCGTAGCGGGTCCGCGGCCGGTAGCGGACGGCGTCGGTCTGGTCGACGGCGGCGATCAGGGCCGGATCGAGCTCCTCGATCACCACCGCCCGCTGGAACCCGACCGTCAGCGAGGTCGGGTAGCTCCAGACCCGCCAGGTGACGGAGTCGGGCCCGAAGAAGCCGTGGTCCTCGTGGGGGACGATCGGCTCGCGGCGACGGAACGGGAGCGGCATGGGACAAATACTACAGCCGCGTAGCTTTCATCGGCAAGCGGATTCTGGGACGCTCGTCGGAGCCCCATGGCCGGGACCCGTCGCCCCTACACCCCCCGGATGCCGATCGAGCAGCGGCGCGAACAGCTGCTCGACGCCGCGATCGAGGTGATCGCCCGCGACGGCTACGGCCGGCTCTCGATCGACGCGATCGCGCGCGAGGCCGACGTCACCCGCCCGGTCGTCTACGGGGCCTTCGACGGGCTCGAGCCGCTGCTCTACGCTCTGCTGGAGAGGCAGGAGCAGCGGGCGCTGGCCCAGCTGACCGAGGTCCTGCCGCTCGACCTCGACCTGCAGGACCCGGACGCGTTCGTGGCCACGACCGTCCGCCGGATGGTCGAGATCGTCGGCGGCGACCCGCTGACCTGGCGCCCGATCCTGCTCGCCCCGGAGGGCACGCCTGGCCCGGTCCGCGAGCGGATCGAGCGCGACCGCGAGCTGGTCCGCCAGCGGGTCGCGATGCTGCTGGAGGCCGGCCTGGCCCTCCGCGGCGGCCCCCAGCTGGACGCCGAGATCGTCTCCCACGCGCTGATGGCGATCCTCGAGCACTTCGGGCGCCTGATCGTCGACGACCCCCAGCGGTTCGACGTCGAGCGGCTGGCGGCGACCGTCGAGGCGGTGCTCGCCGCCCTGCGGCCGTGACGACCGCAGGGCGCCGCGAGCGTCAGCGGCTGCCGGCCAGCGAGCGCCGCAGCTCGCGCAGCGCGGCCCGGCGGCCGGTCGTGGCCGGCTCGGGCGCGGCCGCGGGCGGGGCCGCCGGCGGGGCGGGCAGCCGGCCGGCGTTGTAGTCGTCGACCAGCGCGGCGACCGTGTCCTGCGAGCAGCCCTTGTTGGTGCCGATGAAGCCGGTCGGGCCGCGCTTGATCCAGCCGACGACGTAGGTCGCCGGCCGCGGCTCGGCGCCGGCGGGCGCGATCACCCGGCCGTCGCGGTTGGGGACCGTCCCGGTCGCGGCGTCGAAGGGCAGGCCGGCGACCGGCATCCCGCGGTAGCCGATCGAGCCGACCACCAGGCCGGCCTCGATCCGCTCGACCGCGTCGTCGCCGCCGGTCCGCGCGAAGGCGACCGCCGACACCCGCTCGTCGCCCTCGATCACCGCCGGCGTCAGGCCGTAGCGGAGGGTGATCCGGCGGCCCTCGGCGGCCGGGGCGCCGAGGCCCCGCAGCAGCTCCAGCTTCGGGTCGTCGCCGGCGACCCCCGCCAGCGCGGCCGGATCGACCCCGACCGTCACCCCCGGCGTTGCCCGCAGGCCGATCAGCTCCGGCAGCGTGAAGGCCGAGTGCTCGGGACCACGGCGGCCGACCACGACGACCTCCTCGATCCGGCTCTCGCGCAGCGCCTCCAGCGCGACCCGCGAGATCTCGCTGTCCTCCAGCGCCGCGGGGTCGATCGTCAGGATCCGGGCGACGTCGAGCGCGACGTTGCCGTTGCCGATCACCACCGCCCGCCGCTGCGAGAGGTCGACCACCCGATCGGCGTGGTCGGGGTGGCCGTTGTACCAGGCGACCAGCTCGGTGGCCGAGAGCACCCCGGGCGCGTCGGCCCCGGGGACCTCGAGCCGGCGGTCGGCGGCGGCGCCGACCGCGTAGATCACCGCGTGGTGGGTCCTCAGCAGCTCGTCGTGGGTGACGTCGCGGCCGACCTCGACCCCCAGGTGCATCGTCAGCCCGGGGTGGCTGCGGATCTGGTCGAGCTGGCGGCGGACCCGGCGGGTGCGCCGATGGTCGGGCGCGACCCCGGTCCGGACCAGGCCGTCGGGGACCGGCAGCCGCTCCAGGACCGAGACCTGGGCGCCGGGGATCGTCAGCAGCTCCTCGGCCGCGTACATCGCCGCCGGGCCGGAGCCGACGATCGCCACCCGCAGCGGCAGGCCGCGGTCGCGGACCCGCAGCGCCGGCCGCACCGGCGCCAGCAGCCGCCGCGGCTTCGCCGGCCGGTGGTAGGCGGCGTTGATCAGCTCGAACTCGCGCTCGTGCTCGTCGAGCTGCCAGTGGGGCTTGATCGCGTCGACCGGGCAGGCCGTGACGCAGGCCCCGCAGTCGACGCAGGTGGCCGGGTCGACGTGCAGCATCTCGGCCAGCTCGAAGGCCGGGTCGTCCGGCGACGGCTGGATGCAGTTGACCGGGCAGGCGTAGACGCACGACCCGTCGCCGACGCAGGACTGCGTGACGACGTGCGGCATCAGCGGGTCACCGTCGCGGTGCGATCGGGCTCGCCGCGGTAGCGGGTCGCCTCGCCGTCGATCCCCAGCCGCCGCCAGACCCGCCGGCTGACCGGGTTCATCAGCCCGACGTCGGTGGCCAGCGCGCGCATGTCGCCGAAGTACGAGGCCATGATCTCGCGCGAGCGGGGGGCGTCCCAGAACGCCTCGCGGAAGACCTCGCGCGGGATGCCGAAGCGGCGCTGGAAGGCCCGCGGCGGGGTCATGATCTCGCCCGCCAGCCAGCGCATGATGACCGGGAAGGCGACCGAGAGGATCATCCGCTCGACCCGGCTGAGGCGCGGGATCCGCAGCCGCAGGAACTCGCCCGCGAAGGAGATGTGGCGGGCCTCCTCGGCGATGTGGATCTCCATCGTCCGCAGCACCGCCGGCGGCATCTCGATGCCCTCGCGGAGGATCGACTTCTGGTAGTGGTCGATCGGCTCCTCGCCGGCCAGGATCCCGATCATCAGGATCACCGGCAGGTAGCCGCCGAGGAACCCGATCGCGGGCGAGGCGGCCTTGAAGGCCGGCCGCATCCCCGGCACGTCCGCCCCGGAGCGGTTGACCAGCTCCTGGAACATCTGGATGTGGTTGCACTCCTCCGTCATCTCGTGGAGGCAGTAGCGGAACTCGGGCGAGCCGTTCGGCAGGCCCATCGCGTAGTGCATCAGGCCGCGGATCAGGATGCTCTCGAACGAGCCGCCGACCTTGACGGCGTTCATCACCCGCCAGCGGCCGATCTCGATCTGGCGCTCGCGCGACTGCGCCTGGTACCAGGCGGTCGCGCCGAGCGGGTCGACGGCCGGCTGCAGGATCCAGCGCGGGTCCCGGGGGTCGATCGCCATCTCGGGCGCGTCCCAGGCGATGTCCTCGTAGGGGTCGAAGTGGACGTGCACCGAGCCCTCGGAGAGGGTGTGCAGCATCGCCTCGTAGTCCGGGTCCAGGCCGCGGGTCGGGGGGGCGGTGGTGGCGGTCATGTGGTGCTCCCTGCTCGTTCGATGTCCTGCTGTCCGGCCATGGCGCCGAGGATCGGCTCCGCCTGCCGGAACACCCTTCCGAAGTTCACGATCAGCGCTTCCTGGTCGAGCGGCAGCTCGCCGCGCACGTAGGCGACCAGCAGCTCCTGGACCGCGCCGATCGCGGCCCGGCTGATCAGCTCGGTCTCCGCCGAGGCAGTCACCCAGGGGCCGAAGGCGCGCGCGGCCGCGTCGCGCACGACCTGCGCCAGGCCGCCGATGATCGCCCGCCGCCGGTCCTCGATCTCGCGGCTGACGCCGACCACCTCGACGAACAGGATCCGGGCCCGCCGCGGGTCGTCGGTCAGCGACGCCACGACCGCCCGCGAGGCCATGTCGAGGGCGCCGTCGAGGTCCTCCTCGACCAGCGCGATCCCGGGCGCGGCGGCCTCCAGCAGGTCGCCGACGATCTGCTCGGCGAGCGCCGCCAGCAGCGCCTCCTTGCCGGCGAACGACTCGTAGAAGTAGCGCTCGGTGAGGCCGGCCTGGCGGCAGACGTCGCGGACCCGGGCGGCGTGGAAGCCCTTGGCGGTGAAGACCTCGAGCCCGGCGTCGAGCAGCTGCGCGCGCCGCTCGGCGACGCGCTGCTCGGGGCTCTTGCCGCGCCAAGGGCGGACCAGCTCGGACGCGCCGCTCACCGCGGATCTCGGTTCCTGACAACCATCGGTGCCAAGATGATGAGGCTGACAACGCGATGTGTCAACAACAAGCTACGGATCCGTAGCGCGAACGCCTACGGAACCGTAGCGAACGACGGCCGATCGGGCCCGCTCAGATCGCCAGCAGCCGCCCCGCCGCCGCCGCGTCCATCTCGGCCGTGCGCCCCGCGGCGACGGCGTTGCCCGCTTCCAGGACGACGTAGTCGTCGGCCATCCGCAGCGCCATCTCGACGTACTGCTCGGCCAGCAGCAGCCCGATCCCGTCGCGGTCGCGGAGGGCCAGGATCGCCTCCTCGATCTCGGCCACGATCGACGGCTGGATGCCCTCGGTCGGCTCGTCGAGCAGCAGCAGCCGCGGCTTCGTCAGCAGCGCGCGGGCGATCGCGAGCTGCTGCCGCTGGCCGCCGGAGAGGAAGGCGACGGGACGCCCGAGCAGCGGCCGCAGGCGCGGGAACAGGTCGAGCACCTCGTCGAGGTCGGTCCGCCGCGCGCCGCGGCGGGCCTCGAGCACGACCTGCAGGTTCTCCAGCACCGACATCCCGCCGAAGCCGGAGCGCTCCTGGGGCGCGTAGCCGAGCCCGGCGCGGACCCGCTCCCAGGGCGGCACGCCGGCCAGCTCGCGCCCGTCGAGGGTCACCGAGCCGGACCGCAGCGGCAGCACGCCCATGATCGCGTTCATCAGCGAGGTCTTGCCGGCGCCGTTGCGGCCGAGCACGCAGGTGCTCGAACCCTCCTCGAACGCCAGCGACACGTCGAACAGCACCTGGGTCCGCCCGTGGGCGACGTCCAGGCCGGTGGCCTCCAGCCTCATCGCTCCCGCTCCTCGCTCGTGGCCGCCCGCGCGTCGCGGACGGTCGTGTTGCGGTCGTCCCGCGCGCGGCCGATGTAGACCTCCTGGACGACCGGATCGGCCTGGACCTCGGCGACGGTCGCGTCGGCCCGCAGGACCTGGCCCTCGTGGAGCACCGTGACCCGGTCGGCGAACCGCCGCACGAAGTCCATGTCGTGCTCGACCACCACCACGGTGCAGTCGCGGGCGACGTAGCGGACCAGCTCGCCGGTGGTGGTCCGCTCGTCCGGGCTCATCCCGGCGACCGGCTCGTCGAGCAGCAGCAGCCGCGGCCGCTGGGTCAGCAGCATCCCGATCTCCAGCCACTGCTTCTGCCCGTGGGCGAGCGTGCCCGCCGGCCGGTCGGCGTACGGGGCCAGGCCGGTGACCTCCAGCGCCTCGGCGACCTCGGGGCGGATCCCGCGCCGCTGGCGCAGCAGCCCCCGCAACCGCGTCCGGAAGCTGGCGGCGATGTCCAGGTTCTCCTCGACCGAGAGCGCCTCGAAGACGGTCGCGGCCTGGAAGGAGCGGCCGACGCCGAGGTGCACGATCCGGTGCTCGCGGTGCCCGACCAGCTCGACGTCGTCGAAGCGGACGCTGCCGGCCGTCGGCCGCGTCAGCCCGGTGATGACGTCGACCAGGGTCGTCTTGCCCGCCCCGTTGGGGCCGATCAGGAAGTGGACCTCGCCCTTGCGAGCGTCGAAGTCGACGTCGGTCAGGGCCGCGAACCCGCCGAAGCTGACGCCGAGGCCCCGCACCTGCAGGATCGGCCACGGCATCGTCGGATCGCGGCGGCTGCTCGCCGCCACCGGCTCGACGGTCATCGCGCCGCCCCCTCGGTCGCCGCCACCGGCTCGGGCGCGGGCGTCGCCCGCGGCCGGCCGCGCCGCTCGCGCAGCCAGTCGAGCGCGCCGGCCAGGCCGCGGGGAGCGAACGCCACCACCAGCACGAACAGCGCCCCCTGGAGGTACAGCCAGCCCGTCGGCACGGCCTCGGAGAACTCGGTCTTCGCCCAGTTGACGAGGACGGCCCCGGCGATCGCCCCGACCAGCGACAGCCGGCCGCCGACCGCGACCCAGATCAGCATCTCGATCGAGGGCACGACGCCGAGCGAGGTCGGCGAGATGATCCCGACCACCGGGACGAACAGCGCCCCGGCGATCCCGGCGAACCCGGCCGCGACCGTGAACGCCACGACCTTGACGGTCGTCGGCGAGTAGCCCAGGAAGCGGACCCGGTCCTCGCCGTCGCGGACCGCCACCAGCAGCCGGCCGTAGCGGCTGCGGACCAGCTGCCGGCCGAGCAGGAAGACCGCCCCCAGGATCACGACGATCAGCAGGTAGAGCGTCCGCTTGTCGCCCGGATCGGCCAGGTCGAGACCGAAGAAGGTCATCACCGTCAGGCCGTTGGTGCCGCCGGTGACGTTCTGCTGGCCGACGAGGAGGATCACGAACGCCGCCGCCAGCGCCTGGGTCAGGATCGCGAAGTACGGCCCCCGGACCCGGCTGCGGAAGACCAGCAGCCCGAGCAGCGCCGCCACCGCCATCGGCAGCAGGACGACCATCGCCAGCGCGAAGACCGGCGAGCGGAACGGCTCCCACAGGCCCGGCAGCTGGGTCGCCCCGGTCAGGCTCATGAACATCGGCTGCTGCCCGGCGGGCGTCTCGGCCAGCTGCAGGTGCATCGCCATCGCGTAGCCGCCGAGGCCGAAGAACAGCCCCTGCCCGAGCACCAGCATCCCGCCGCGGCCCCAGGCCAGGGCGATGCCGACCGCGACGATCGCGAAGACCAGGTACTTGGCCAGCAGGTCGAGGCGGAACGCCGACAGCGACGCCGGCGCGACGACGATCAGCAGCAGCGCGACGAGCACGAACCCGACCCGCGCCGCGGCCTCGGAGCGCTCCCCGACCAGCAGCCGGCCGATCCGCGCCGCGCGCGTCGGCTGCCCCGCGGCGCTCACGCCAGCCCCCGGGTCTGCTGGGCGACGAGCCCCTGCGGTCGGACCTGGAGGAAGGCCACGATCAGGACGAAGACGATCACCTTGGCCAGGCTCGCCTGGGTCCAGTACTCGATCAGCGCGTTGGCCAGGCCGAGCACGATCGCCGCGATCACCGCGCCCCGCAGCTTGCCGAGCCCGCCGGCGATCACGACCAGGAAGGCGTCGACGATGTAGCTCTGGCCGAGCGTCGGCCCGACCGAGCCGAGCTGGGTGATCGCGACCCCGGCGACGCCGGCCAGGCCGGAGCCGAGGAAGAACGTGCGCCGGTCGACACCGACGGTGCCGATCCCCGAGGCGGCGGCCAGCTGGCGGTTCTGCATCACGGCCCGCATCCGCCGGCCCTGCTTCATCCGGCTGACCACGAACCACGCGCCGGCGGTCGCCACCAGCGCCAGGACCATGATGAAGATCCGGTTGTAGGCCAGGCCGACGCCGAGCACCTCGGTGCCGCCGTCGAGCCAGCCGGGGCTCTTGACCTCGACGTTCTGGGCGCCGAACAGGTCGCGCGCCAGCTGCTGGAGGATCAGGGCCACGCCCCAGGTGACCAGCAGGGTGTCGAGCGGCCGGTCGTAGAGCCGCCGGATCAGCAGCATCTCGAGCGCCAGGCCTAGCAGCCCGGCGACGACCAGCGCGACCGGCAGCGAGAGCAGGAAGGCGGTCGAGACCGCGCCGTCGCCGAGCGCCTGCTGGACGACGTAGGTCGTGTAGGCGCCGGCCATGATGAACTCGCCGTGGGCCATGTTGATGACCCCCATCTGACCGAAGGTGAAGGTCAGGCCGAGCGCGACGAGCAGCAGGATCGAGCCGATGCTCAGCCCGACGAAGATCTGGGAGAGGAGCTGTTCCACGGGTGGACCTCGCGAGGGACGCCGGCCCGGGGAGCGCGCGCGGGCGCTCCCCGGACGGGACTGTGCGGACCTAGAGCCCCTTGGCCCAGGGGTAGGTCTTCAGGAACGGGTCGGGCTTGATCGGCCCGTCCGACTCCCAGACCGTCTTGATCAGCCCGTCGGGCTGGATCACCCCGATCCGGGCGGTCTTGTGGATGTGCTGGTTCTCGCCGTCGATCGTGACCTTGCCCTCGGGCGCCTCCAGCGTCAGGCCCTTCGACGCCGCCTTGACCTTCTCGACGTCGGTCGACCCGGCCTTCTCGACCGCGGCCGCCCACAGCTTGACCCCGACGTAGGCCGCCTCGATCGGGTCGTCGGTGACCCGCTTGGCGCCGTACTTGCGCTTGTACGCGGCGACGAACTTCTCGTTGGCCGCCCCCGGGGTGGTCTGGTAGTAGTTCCACGCCACGATCTGGCCCTCGACCTTGGCGGCGCCGATCCCGCGGACCTCGTCCTCGGCGATCGAGACCGAGACCACCGGCAGCTTCGAGGACGGCAGGCCCGCGCCCTCGAGCTGCTTGAAGAAGGCGACGTTCGAGTCGCCGTTGAGGGTGTTGAAGACCGCGTCCGGCTGGGCCGCCTTGACCTTGTTGACGATCGTCGAGAACTCGGTCGAGCCGAGCGGCGCGTACTCCTCGCCGAGGATCTTCACGCCGTTGGCCGCCGCCCAGGCCTTGATCTCCTTGTTGGCGGTCCGCGGGAAGACGTAGTCCGAGCCGACCAGGTAGAGCGACTTGGCCTTCTTCTCCGTCTTCAGGTACTCCAGCGCCGGGATGATCTGCTGGTTGGTGGTGGCGCCGGTGTAGAAGATGTAGGGCGACGCCTCGAGGCCCTCGTACTGGACCGGGTAGTAGAGCAGCGCCTTGTTGCGCTCGAAGACCGGCAGCATCGCCTTCCGCGAGGCCGAGGTCCAGCCGCCGAAGGTCGCGGCCACCTCGTCCTGGCTGATCAGCTTCTGGGCCTTCTCGGCGAAGGTCGGCCAGTCCGAGGCGCCGTCCTCGACGACCGGCTCGAGCTTCTTGCCGAGCACGCCGCCGGCGGCGTTGAGCTCGTCGATCGCCAGCAGCTCGGCGTCCTTCACCGAGACCTCGGAGATCGCCATCGTGCCGCTCAGCGAGTGGAGGATGCCGACCTTGATCGTGCCGCCGCCCCCGTCGGCGCTCGCCTCGCTGCCGCCGTCGTCGCCGCCGCACGCGGCCAGCGCCATCGTGGCCGCGCAGAGCAGCGCGACGAGGATCCATGTTCGGGTTGCCTGCCTGAGTCGTGGCTCCACGACCTGTCCCTTCGCTGGGGTTCCGTACCGCGAGGGAGCATGCGGTCGCGGCGGCGGCGCGAAGGTGGCCGGATGGCGCAGGCCGGACGCGCGCCGGCGCCGCCGCGCGGTGGCTCACCTCACCCGTCGCGGTGCTAGCGGACCACGGGGGTGAGCGATGGCGGCCGCGGCTCACCCCGCCGCGCGGCGGCCTCACCCGGGGTCGGTCGCGGCCTCACCCCGGCCCGACCCGGGGTGAGCGGAGCGGTTAGCCGGCCGCGCGCCAGCTGACCGGCGGCGGCTCGCGCACCGGCAGCACGGTCAGGCTGCCGTCCTGCTCCAGCAGCAGGACCTGGCCGCCGCCGGAGCCGAACGCGTAGCGCCCGGCGGCCCGGACCGCGTCGCTCTTGCGGACGTGGCGCGAACTGGGGTGGGCGGCGCCCTGCCGCTGCACCTCCCAGTATCCGTAGTCGTCGAACCGCACTCCGAAGTCAGCCACCGAAGGTCCCCGAACGTCGTTCGCTGGCGCGGACGCTCTCATGCCCGCCGGACGGTTCCGCCGGAGGGCCCGCTACAGGGCCAGCAGCTGCGCCTCGCGGGCGGCCGTCATCGGCGCCGGCCGCTGCTCCGCCCGCCAGTCCCCCAGCTCGGCCTCGCCGCCGTCGCGCAGCCAGCGGTGGACGTCCGCCACGGTCTCGGCCAGCGGCCGGCAGCGGAGCCCCGCCGCCTGCGCGCGGGCGGTGCCGATCCGCCAGGTGCCGGCGGCCGACTCCGGCATCCACAGCGGCAGCTCCGTCCACGGCGCGACGCCGGCGGCCCGCAGCGCCGGCTCCGGGATCCAGTGCGGCTCGGCGTCGGCACCGGTGGCCGCGACGATCTGGTCGAGCAGGCCGCCGAAGGTCGTCGCGCCGCTCGGCCCGGTGCCGTTGAAGGCGCCGGCGGTCCGCCGCTCGGCCAGGTCGAGCAGCCAGCCGGCGAGGTCGCGCGCGTCGATCAGCTGCAGCGGCCGCGCGGGATCGCCGGGAGCCGGGAAGCGCCCGCCGGCCGCCACCCGCCGGACCCACCACGGCAGCCGAAAGACGTTGTCGTGGGGCCCGACCAGCAGGCCGGCGCGGACGAGCGCCACGCGCCCGGGCAGCGCCGCCCGCAGCACCCGCTCGCTGGCCGCCTTCTGCGGGCCGTAGCCGGGCTCGTCGCCGGGCCAGGTCGGGCTGTCCTCGTCGACCGGCTCGTCGGGCCAGCGCGGGTAGGCGTTGGCCGTCGAGACGAACACGTAGTGCCCGACGTCGAGCCGCGCCGCCGCCCGCGCGTGGTCGCTGACGTAGCAGGAGGTATCGATCACGGCGTCCCACGAGCGGCCGGCGAGCGGCGCCAGGTCGGCCCGGTCGCCGCGGACGTGCTCGGCCTCGGGGAAGAGGTCGGCGCCGTGCAGGCCGCGGGTGAAGAGCGTCGGCTCGTGCCCGCGGGCCAGCGCCGCCTCCGTCACGTGGCGGCCCAGGAAGACGGTGCCGCCGAGGATCAGGATCCGCATGACGCGCAACCTATCAGTTGCGCTTTGGCGCGTGGCGGGGGTCAGTAGGCGCGGCTGCTGGCGCGATCGGCGGCCCGGTAGCGGCGGCCGAAGTCGCGTCCCGGGCAGTCGCCGCGCGGGTCGCTGCGGCGGAAGGGCAGGCGCAGGATCACCTGCGCCTGGTTGTTGTCTTCGTTCGACTCGAGGATCGCGTTGCCGGGATCGGCGATGTGGACGTAGGCGAAGCAGCCGCGCAGGCCGCTGACGTCGATCCACTGCTCGGGATAGGCCGGCGGGTAGACGTCCGACCAGCCCGGCGAGGTGCCCAGCGTCGCCCGCCGGCGGTCGCGGTCGGTGCTGCAGGCGGGGTAGACGGCCCGCCGCGGCGAGCGCGGCAGCCGCCCCTCGGTCCGCTCCAGGTCGCGCAGGCAGTAGGCGACCTTCGGCCCCACCCGGACCCGCTGCTGGCGCTCGCCGGCGGCGTCGAGCGTCCACAGCTCGAAGCGGGCCGCGTCGTGGAACTTCCACCAGCGGCGGTCGAGGTGGGCCTTCTTGAACTGCAGCCGGCCGCCGCTGTCGAGCTTCAGGTGCCCGCCGCCGACCCGGTCGATGTACTGGCGGGCCTGCATCCAGCCGCCGCTGGTGCGGCGACCGCGCAGCTCGGCCGGACCGGCGCCGACGCTGTCGATCGAGTTGCCGGCCCGCAGCAGCGTCCGCCCCGGCCGCGCCTTGCGGTCGACCCGGATCCCGAACGGCCGGCTCATCATCAGGTCGGGGCAGCGCAGCGTCGCGGCCTCCGGCCCCAGGCAGGGGTTGGCCGGCGCGCTCGCCGCCACCGGCGCCCGCGGCGACGACTCGCCGGCGACGATCGCCACCCCGGCCACGGCCGGCACCACGGTGGCGACCAGCGCCACGCCGACGATCCGCTTCCCCCTGACCCCGACCACGGCGGCCCACCCTACCGACCGATGAGTTCCGGCCCCTCGTCCGGTCCTTCTCCCCACACGACCCGGGAGGACGAGATGCTGCTGCAGGACCCCGACACCACCACCACCGCGGAACCGGCCGGCGCGCTCGGCTCGTGGCTGCCCGAGCCGGGCCAGCGCGCCGGGCGCTTCGAGGGCGAGGAGCTCGGCTCGGCCGTCTCCTGCTTCGTGGTCGACACGCCGCCCGGCGAGGGACCGGCGCTGCACCTCCACCCCTACTCGGAGACCTTCGTCGTCGAGGGCGGGCGGGCCCGCTTCGAGCTCGACGGCCTGCGGATCGACGCGGTCCCGGGCGACGTCGTGGTGGTCGCGCCGGAGACGCCCCACCGCTTCACCTCGATCGGCGCCGGCCACCTGCGGATGGTCTGCATCCACGTCGCTCCGCGGATGGCGACCACCTGGCTCTGACTCAGGTCGCCGGCGCGGCCACCCCGTCGGTCGCGCGCCGCAGCGCCGCGACCAGCTCGCGCAGCCGCGCGGGCGTGGCGTCGGGCGCGGCCGCCGCCCGCTGCAGGGCCTGCGCGGCCTCGCCGACCGCGTGCGACCCGACCATCCGGCTGGCGCCGAGCAGCTGGTGGGCGACCACCCGCAGGACCTCCCGCTCGTCCCGCTCCAGCGCGTCCTCGAGGCGGGCCAGGTCGTCGCGCAGCGCGGTCCGGAAGGTCGCGATCAGCGACCGCTCGAACTCCCGGTCGCCGCCGGTCACCTCGTCGAGGACCCCGCGATCGAAGGCCGGCTCGTCCCAGGCCACGTGCGGCAGCCAGCGGCGGAGCGTGCCCGCGAGCACCGCCATCGGCGCCGGCTTCGTCACCAGGTCGTCCATCCCCGCCGCCCGGCAGCGCTGCTCCTCGCCGTCGATCGCGCTCGCGGTCAGGGCCACCACCGGCACCCGCGGGCGGCCGGCGATCGCCCGTTCCTCGGCCCGCCAGCGGCGGACCAGCTCGTAGCCGTCGAGGTCCGGCAGCTGGACGTCGCTGAAGACCAGTCCGTAGGCCGTCCGGCGCAGCCGCTCCAGCGCCGCCGACGCGTCCCCCGCGACGTCGGTCGCGACCCCGATCGCCTCCAGCTGCCGGCGGAGCACGGCCCGGTTGACCGGGTGGTCCTCGACCAGCAGCACCAGGCTGCCCTCGGCCACGGCGGCGGCGCGCGACGGCCGCCGCCGGCGCAGGGTCACCGCGCCGTCCGCCAGCCGCTGCCGCTCGGCCTCGTCCGACACCGGCAGCGCCAGCCGCACCCGCATCGTGGTGCCGGCGCCGACGGCGCTCTCCATCGCCAGCGTGCCGCCCATCGCCTCGGTCAGCTGGCGGGCGATCACCAGCCCCAGCCCGGTCCCGTCGTTGCGGGCGCGGGCCTGCGCGAACGGCGCGAACAGCCGCCGCTGGTCCTCGGGTGAGACGCCGATGCCCGTGTCGCGGACCTCGAACAGCAGCGCCTGCCGCCCGTCCTCGGCCGCCGCGGCCTCGGCCCGCAGCTCGACCGCGCCGCCGGGCGTGTACTTGATCGCGTTGCCGATCAGGTTGCCGAGCACCTGGCGCAGGCGATCGGCGTCGACCACGTGCACCGGCTCCAGCGGCCCGCCGACGCCGCTGGTCAGCCGCACGCCCTTCGCCGCCGCGTTGTGGCGGTACTGCGCCGCCAGCTCGGTCACCAGCCGCCCGATCGCCGTCGGCCGCGGGACCAGGTCCAGGTGACCGGACTCGATCTTGGAGAAGTCGAGCACGTCGCCGATCACCGCCAGCAGCGCCGAGGCCGAGCGCAGCGCGACCTCGACCAGCTCGCGCTGGCGCGCGTCGAGGTCGTCGAGGGCCAGCACCTCGAGCGTGCCGGTCACCGCCACCAGCGGCGTCCGCAGCTCGTGGCTGACCATCGCCAGGAAGGCCGACTTCGCCCGATCGGCCGACTCCGCCTCCTCCCGCGCGCGCAGCAGGTCGGCCTCCAGGCTCTTCTGGTCGCTGACGTCGCCGACGTAGCCGTAGAGGTCGCCCGAGCCGTCGGGGGCGGCGCGCGCCACCGCCTGGGCCCGCATCCACTTGACCGTCCCGTCCTCGGCGAGGATCCGGTACTCGTGCCGCCACGACCCGCTGGCGCGGACGGCGGCGACCATGGAGTCGAGCCAGGCCCCGCGGTCCGCCGGCAGCACCGCCTGGGCCACCGCCGGGAACTCGACGCCCTCGTTCGCGTCCGCGCCGTGGATGCTCGCGTCGCGGCTGGCGAAGCGCACCGAGAGGCCGCCGTCGACGTCGACGTGGAACTGGAAGACCGCGCCGGGCACGCGGTCGGCGATCGTCCGCAGCCGCCGCTGGGCGTCGGTCGCCTCGCGCTCGGCCCGGACCCGGGCCGCGAGGTCGCGCTGGACGGCGTCGGCCATCTCGTTGAAGTCGCAGGCCAGCTGCCGCAGCTCGCGCACGCCGTCCGGGCTGGCCCGCTGGCTCCAGTCGCCGCGCGTGATCGCGCGGGTCGCCGCGGCGAGCCGTTGGAGCGGCCGCACGACCGTGCGGGCGGCCAGCGCGAGCGCGGCGCCGACCGCGAGCACGAACAGCACCAGGATCGTCGTCTGGGCGGCCAGCAGGCGGTCGGTGCGCGCCTGCAGCTGGTCGGCGCGGCGGGCGGTGCGGCGGTCGACCAAGCCGGTGAAGCGCTCGATCGCCGCCATGATCCGGTCCTTCTTGCGGTGGTAGTCGAGGTCGACCAGGCGCGCGTACTGGCGGGCCGTGTCGCGCTGGTAGTTCGCGTCGATCCCGGCCGCGATCCGTGGCGCGACCCGCCGCATCACCGCCACCTCGGTCACCGCCAGGTCGTCGGAGTGGCGCAGCGACGCGGCCAGCGCCCGGAACTCGGCCGGCGCGAAGTGGGCGCGGCGCATCAGGTCGGGCAGCGAGGCGGGCGGGCCGGTCCGGACGCCGACCAGCCCGCGGGCGAGCACCCGGTCCCAGAACGAGCTGTCGTAGTCGAGCGGCCGCGGGGCCCGCCCGCCGCGGATCGCCAGGATCCGGTCGTAGTAGTCGCGGTAGCGGTGCTCGCCGGTGGCCACGTAGAGCCGGACCATCCGCGTCAGGTCGTTCGACGTCTGCCGCATCTGGTCGGCCAGCCGGAACGAGGTGACCCGCGCCTGCTCCGCCGTGCTGCGCTCGTCGGCCGTGCGCTGCTGCAGCGCCGTCACGAACAGCAGCGCGACGGCCAGCAGCACCACCGCCGCCAGCAGCGCCCCGAGCGCCTGGCGGATCGACGGTGGCTGCCGGACGCGCCGGTCGCCGCGGCGGCGGGCGCCGGTCACTGGAGCACGGCCAGCAGCCGGCGGGCGGTCAGCGGCTTGGTGATCGTCCCCCGCAGCCGGACCCCGGCGGCGCGCGCGGCCTGCTCGGCCGCCGCCAGCCGCGAGCCCTCCAGGCCGCTGACGATCACCACCTCGGCGTCGACCCCGCGCGCCGCCAGCTCGCGCAGGAACGCGACGCCGTCGATGCCGGGCATGTCCAGGTCGCAGAGCACCACGTCGGGCACCGCCCCGCCGGCGACCACGGCCAGCGCCCCGGCCCCGTCGGCGGCCTCCAGCAGCGCGCTGGCCCCGAGGTTGGCCAGGATCTGGAGCATCGTCCGGCGCTGGAAGTCGTGGTCCTCCACCACCAGCACCGTCGCCGCCGCCAGCCGCGGACCGGGCGCGGCCGGCGGCGCCGCGGGACGGTTGGCGCGCAGGCTCATCGCGTGCGCTCCTCGACCGGCAGCGTCGCCACCGACGCCGACGCCCGGACGCCCCCGAGCAGCCCCAGCTCGCGTCCGCGCCGGACCGCGTCCTGGCGCGACGCGACGCCGAGCTTGGCGTACAGCGACCGGGTGTGGGTCTTGACCGTGTTGCGCGAGACGAGCAGCCCGTCGGCGACGTCGCGCAGGCTCCCGGTGCCCGAGAGCGCCCGCAGCACGTCGAGCTCGCGCCCGGAGAGCGCGGCCGGATCGGGCGGCCCGTGCTCGCGGCGGGCCGCCCGCTGCCCCTCCCGGACCGCGGCCAGGTCGGCGGGCAGCGTGCCCGCGTCGATCGCGTCGCGGAGCCGCTCCTCGCCGGCGCGGACGCTGCGCAGCGCGCCGTCGCGGTCGCCGTCCGCGGCCTGCGCGCGGGCCAGCTCCAGCAGCAGCGCCGGCACCATCAGCGAGGAGTCCCGCCAGCCCGCCGTGCGCTCCAGCGCCGCCCGGCAGGCCCCGATCGCCGCCCGCGGACGGCCGCCGCTCCGCTCCAGCCGCGCCCGCGCGCAGACCACCGGCAGGCCGTGCGGCGCGCCCGGCAGCGGTCCGGCCTGGCGGGCGTCCTCGGCCGCCACCACCAGCCCCTCGGCCCCGTCGACGTCCCCCTGGTCGAGCGCCAGCAGGGCCAGGACCGCGCGCCCCACGGCCCCGGCCAGCGGCAGCCCGACCGCCGGCGGGTGCTCGGCCGCCAGCGCCCGCTCGGCCCAGCGCGCCGCCCGTTCGCGCTCGCCCCGCAGCAGCGCGTGCCAGGCCCCGAGCGCCTCGATCGCCGCCCGCGCCGGGGCGGCGGGCGGCAGCTGCTCGAGCGCGCGGCGGGCCGCGTCCACGGCCGTCCCGAGGTCGTCGAAGCAGGCCATCGCCGCCAGCGCGCCGGTCGCCAGGGCGTACGACGCGGTGCCGTCGGGCATCGGACCCGCCCAGCCGGTCGCCGCGCCCGTGGCGATCCAGGCGTCGCGGCCGTGGCGGTCCCCGTCGACCGCGGCGGCCAGCGCGCTGACGTAGGCGAGCCGGGCGTCGGCGCGCACGACCGCGGCCGGGAACCGCCCCAGCCATCCGCGCGCCCGGTCGCCGAGGGCCCCGAACCCGACCATCCGCAGGCCGTGGCGGGCGAGCAGCTCGGCCGCCGCGTCCCACGCGCGGGCGGCCAGGTAGTGCTCCAGCGCCTCGTAGAGCTCGCTCTCGCCGCCCTCGCTCTCCAGCCAGGCGCCGGCCCGGACGTGCAGCTCGCGGGCGCGCGCGGCGTCCTCCTCCTCGAGCCGCTGCCGCAGCACGTCCCGCAGCAGGTGATGGCAGCGGAACCAGGTCCGCGCGCCGTCGAGCGGCGTCAGCAGCAGCGAGGTCCGGGTCAGCTCGCGGAACGCGGCCCGCGCCTCGTCCTCGTCGCCCCCGAGCACGTGCACGGAGAGGTCGGCCGTGAAGCGGTCCAGCAGCGCCGTCTCGCGGATGAACCGGCGGTGGGCGGTCGGCCACGCGGCCAGCACCTCGTCGGCCAGGCCGCCCAGCAGCTCCTCGTCGCGACCGTCGAGCCGCGCCAGCAGCTGCGCCAGCGGCTCCCCCAGGCGCAGGCGCAGCGCGGCCAGGTAGAGCGCCGCCGGCCAGCCCTCGACCCGCTCGTCGAGGGCGGCGATCGCCGCGTCGTCGAGCCGCAGCGCGAGGCCGTCGCGCAGGAACCGCCCGCACTCCTCGGGGTCGAAGCGCAGCTCGTCGCTGCCGACGTCGAGCAGCTCGCCCCGGATCCGCTGGCGCCCGAGGGCCGCCAGCTCGGGGCCCCGGCGCGTGCCCATCGCGACGGCGTGGTGCGCGGGCAGCCGCCCCAGGACCCAGTCGAGGCTGGCCCGGGTCCGCTCGTCGTCGAGCACCAGGTGCAGGTCGTCGAGCACCAGCGTCAGCGGCTCCTCGGTCGCGTCGAGCACGTCGAGCAGCGCCACCAGCACGTCGTCGCGGAGGTCGGCGACCGGGGCCGCCGACGCCTCGAGCGCCGGATCGAGCGCCTCGCCGAGCAGCGGCTGGAGCGCGGCCAGCACCGCCGACCAGAGCCGCCCGCCGCGGTCGTCGGCGTCCAGCGACACCCACGCCACCCGTGGGCGGCCGGCGGCCCACTGGCCCAGCAGCGTGCTCTTGCCGAACCCGGGCGGCGCGCTGACCAGCAGCGTGCGCGCCCCGCCGCGGGCGATCCGCTCGAGCAGCCGCGCCCGCCGGACGTGCTCGGGACGCCCCGGCGGGTGATGGAACTTCGTCCGCGGGAAGGCCGCGCCGCGGACCCGCGACGGCGCACCGCTGGTGGGCGGGGATGCCACGGCTCCCCATCCCACTACGGACGGCGCGGCGTGCGGGCCCGCGACCGTCCAAGCTCGCGGGCCCGCGTCTGTACGCGGTGGCGTCCGCGACCCTCGCGGGCTCGACTACGATCGGCCGGCCGCGGGGTTCCCCGAGCCGCCCGCGGCCCGACCGCCGATGCGCCTGACCCCCCGCGAGCAGGAGAAGCTGCTGATCCACGTCGCCGCCGACGTCGCCCGCCGGCGCCGCGAGCGCGGGCTGCGCCTGAACCACCCGGAGGCGGTGGCGCTGATCACCGCCGAGCTGCTGGAGGGCGCCCGCGACGGCCGCACGGTCAGCGAGCTGATGGCGCTCGGCAAGCAGGTGCTGCGCGCCGAGGACGTGATGGAGGGCGTGCCGGAGATGATCCGGCAGGTCCAGGTCGAGGCCACCTTCCCGGACGGGACGAAGCTCGTCACCGTCCACGACCCGATCGTCTGAGCCTGAGTCGGGCCCGCGCCGACCGGGCGGCGCGGCGGGATCGCCGCCGCGCCGCCGGCCGGTCGCCCGCTCAGCCGCCGGCCAGCTTGGCCGCCGAGGGGACCTCCTCCTTGACGTCCAGGCCCTGGCCGCGCGCGGCCGACATCAGGCCGTCGAGCGGGTTGCCGCCGCCGACCAGCTTGCTGATCGCGCCCGCGTCGCCGCCGCCGAGCGCGCCCTTGAGGGCGGTGATCGCCGCGGTCGCGCTGGCGATGCTCGGCAGCAGCTTGCGCAGCTTCGGATCCTGGTCGGCCTCCTCCTTGGCCTTCTGCAGCATCCGCAGGGTGAAGCCGCCGGCCAGGACCGCCTTGGCGATCGTGCGCTTGCGCTTCTGGGCGCCCTTGGCGAAGCCGCCCTCGCGCGCGGGATCGACGATCCAGCGCTTGGTCGCGCCGGCGGCGAGACCCAGGCGGGTGACGATCTCGACCTTCGAGGCCTTCTCGTCGTTGCCGCAGGCCGCGAGCGTGGGGACGGCAACGAGCGCCAGCAGCAGGACGACGATCGTCGCCAGCCGCAGGCGCGGTGGGTGCAGGGTGCGGGCCATCGGGGTGGTCCTCCGGGGGGGGTCGGGTGGATCCGCCGGGCGAGCGCGCGGCGGGGCCGGCGGAGGCTACTCGTACGTCGTATACCGCGCCAGTGGGATCGTCACAGGGCTCGACTCGAGGTCGAGACTGGACGCGATTCTTCGGCGCTTCCTCGCCGCCAGTGCCGCGTGTCGCGCGCCGGCCGCCTACGCTCCGGGGGTGATGCGTCGCGCCCTGCTCGCCCTCGTCGCCGTCCTCGTCTGCGGGACGGCGGCGTCCACCGCCGGAGCGGCGCCCCGCTCCGACCTGGCCCGGCTGGCCGCGATCGAGGCCGCCGGACCGCCCGGCGCGCTGACCGGCGGCGGCTCCGGCGAGGCCGCGGCGCGGCCGCGGATCGTCGGCGGCACCGCCCTCGGCAGCACCGCCCAGGCGCCGTTCTCGGTCGGGCTGGCGATCAAGATGGGCGACGGCGGGGCGACCTGTACCGGCAGCGTGCTCGACGCCACCCACGTCCTCACCGCCGCCCACTGCGTGACCGAGAACGGGTCGACCGTCCCGGCGCAGAACGTCTTCGTCTACGCGGGCTCGTCCGACCTGACGACCAAGCCCGGCGTCGACGCCGCGGCCCGCCACCAGGCCCAGCTGGTCCGGGTCCACCCCCGCTACAGCTCGAACGCGATCCCCGACGACGTCGCGGTCGTGACCCTGAAGGTGCCGCTGAACCTGGGCACCCCGCTGGTCCAGCCGGCCCCGCTGCTGGCCACCGGCAGCTACGTGGTCGGCGGCACCCCGCTGACGATCACCGGCTACGGCATCAGCTCGGCGACGGCCGACGACTGGGGCACGCTGCGCCAGGTCCAGACCCAGGTGGTCACCGCCGGCCTCTGCGGGACCGACGCGCCGGCGGCCGTCCTCTGCACCGTCCGCACCGGCCACGCCGCCTGCTCGGGCGACAGCGGCGGCTCGGGCTCGATCACCGGCGGGATCGCGGGCGTCACCGACATCGCCGAGCGCGACTGCGCGCGCGGGATGAACCTCTTCGCCAACGTCGCGGCGCCCGAGATCCGGACCTTCATCGACGCGGCCGTCGCCGAGCGCAACGTGACGGCGGCCGAGATCCCCGTCTCGCCCCGCGGCGGGCGTTCGATCCGGCTCCGCGGCACGTTCCGCGTCGGGCGCACGCTGACCTGCAGCGCGGGCTCGTGGACGGGCAAGCCGAAGCTGCGCTACCGGCTGATCCTGATCAAGGGCAGCCGCTCGAAGACCGGCAAGCTCTCGAAGAGCCGCCGCTTCAAGCTCCGCTCCAGCTACCGCGGCTGGCAGGCGGGCTGCGCGGTCCAGGCCAGCAACGCCGGCGGCACCGGGGTCTCGCTGACCGCGACGGTCCGCACGATCCGCTCGCGCTGACCGGCGCGCCGCGCCGCCACGAAGTTGGCGCAGGATCCGGCCGATGTTGGATCGGTCGGATCCTTGATCCGTCACGCCCGCCCCGGGAACATCTCCATCCATGGATGACCCGGACCTGAACGACATCGACCGCCGGATGGCCAACACGCTCGAGGAGCTGCGGATCCTGCGGGTGGCCGGCGAGGCCCAGCACCAGATCGAGCTGCAGCAGCTGGAGGAGATCCGCGCCCAGAACGCGATCCAGGCCGAGGAGACGCGGGCCCTGCGGCGCGTCAGCGAGGAGCGGTTCGCCGAGCAGGTCAAGGAGCTGCGGGCGCTGCGGCAGAGCAGCGACCTGCAGCTCGAGGAGCTGCGGGGAGTGCGGCGCGCCAGCGATCGCCACACCGAGGTGCTGCAGCAGCTGGTGGAGCGCTTCGACCGCCGCGACGCCGCCTGAGCCGACCGACCGACCGGCCCAGGCCGACCGCCCCTGCCGCGCCGACGCGACCGACCCGCCACCAGGGCGCACCGCCGGGCCTCCGGTTCCGCCCCGCGGAGGGGAACGGCGCCGCCCGGCCCGACTAGCGTCGAGGACGCCGATGACCGCTCCCGTTCCCTCCCCCGCGCTCGTCCCCGGCGAGCTGCTGCCCGCCGACGGCGACGTGCCGCTGCGTCCCGCCGCGCCGCGGACCGCGCTGCGGGTCACCAGCACGGCCGACCGGCCGATCCAGGTCGGCAGCCACTTCCACTTCCTCGAGGTCAACCGCGCGCTGCGCTTCGACCGTGCCGCCGCCTACGGGATGCGGCTGGCGATCCCGGCCGGCACCGCCGTCCGCTTCGAGCCGGGCGAGGTGCGCGAGGTCGAGCTGGTGCCGCTGGGCGGGGCGCGGGTGGTGCGCGGCTTCCACGGCCTCGTCGACGGGCCGCTCGACGACGACGCGGTCCGCGCGCGGGTGCTGGCCGCGATCCGCGACCGCGGGTTCCTCGACCGAGCGGCCGAGGTCGACGCCGAGGCCGAGGCGGCGGACGGCGACGGCCGATGAGCGCCCTCCCTCGCGCCCGCTACGGGCGGATGTACGGCCCCACCACCGGCGACCGGGTGCGGCTGGCCGACACCGTCCTGACCGTGCGGGTCGAGCGCGACCTGACCGTCGCCGGCGAGGAGGCGGTCTTCGGCGGCGGCAAGACCCTCCGCGAGGGGATGGGCCAGGCGACCGCCACCAACGCCGAGGGCGCGGTCGACACGGTCGTCACGGGCGCCCTGATCCTCGACCACTGGGGCGTGGTCAAGGCCGACGTCGGGATCGTCGGCGGCCGGATCGCCGCGATCGGCAAGGCCGGCAACCCCGACACGATGGACGGGGTCACGATCGTCGTCGGCGCCGGCACCGAGGTGATCGCCGGCGAGGGGCGGATCCTGACCGCGGGCGGGATCGACAGCCACGTCCACCTGATCTGCCCCCAGCAGGCGACGGCGGCGGTGGCCTCGGGGATCACCACGATGCTGGGCGGCGGCACCGGGCCGGCGGCCGGCACCAAGGCGACCACCTGCACCCCCGGCCCGTGGCACCTGCACCGGATGCTGCAGGCGATCGAGGGGCTGCCGGTCAACGTCGGCCTGCTCGGCAAGGGCAACGTGGCCGTCCCCGACCCGCTCCGCGAGCAGGTCCGCGCCGGGGCCTGCGCGCTGAAGCTGCACGAGGACTGGGGCAGCACCCCGGCTGCGATCTCGAACTGCCTCGACGTCGCCGACGAGCTGGACGTCCAGGTGGCGATCCACACCGACACGCTCAACGAGGCCGGGTTCCTGGAGGACACCGTCGCGGCGATCGGCGGCCGCGCGATCCACACCTTCCACACCGAGGGCGCCGGCGGCGGCCACGCGCCCGACATCGTCGCGATCGCCGGCGAGCCGAACGTGCTGCCCTCGTCGACCAACCCGACCCGGCCCTACACGCGCAACACGCTCGAGGAGCACCTCGACATGCTGATGGTCTGCCACCACCTCAGCCGCGAGATCCCCGAGGACGTCGCCTTCGCCGAGTCGCGGATCCGGGGCGAGACGATCGGGGCCGAGGACGTCCTCCACGACCTCGGCGTGCTCTCGATGATCTCCTCCGACTCGCAGGCGATGGGCCGCGTCGGCGAGGTCTGGACCCGCACCTGGCAGACGGCCCACAAGATGCGCGTCCAGCGCGGCCCGCTGCCCGGCGACGGCCCCGACGAGGCGGGCCGCGACCGCGGCGACAACGCCCGCGTCAAGCGCTACGTCGCCAAGGTCACGCTGAACCCCGCGATCACCCACGGGATCGCGCACGAGGTCGGCTCGGTCGAGGTCGGCAAGCTCGCCGACCTCGTCCTCTGGGAGCCGGCCTTCTTCGGCGTCGTGCCCGAGCTGGTGCTCAAGGGCGGGATGATCGGCTGGGCCCAGATGGGCGACCCGAACGCGTCGATCCCGACCCCCGAGCCGGTGCTGCTGCGGCCGATGTTCGGGGCGATCGGCGGCGGGCCGGCCGCGACCGCGCTGACCTTCGTCTCGCAGGCCGCGCTCGACGACGACCTGCCGGCGCGGCTGGGCCTGGGCCGCCGCTGCGTCGCCGTCCGCGGCACCCGCACGGTCGCCAAGCGCGACATGGTCCACAACGACGCGACGCCGCGGATCGCCGTCGACCCCGAGACCTACGTCGTGACCGTCGACGGCGTGCGCGCCGCCTCGGAGCCGGTCGACGAGCTGCCGATGGCGCAGCGCTACTCGCTCTTCTGAGGCCTCCGGCGCCGTCCCACGGAGCGAGCCCGTCCGGACCCGTCTCTACCGTCCGGCGGGTGAGTTGGCACGCGGGCAGATTGGCGGCGTTCGACCTCGAGACCACCGGGATCGAGCTCGAGCACGACCGCATCGTCACCGCCGCGGTCAGCATCGTGGGCGGCGGCCTGCCGAGCGAGAGCCACGACTGGCTGGTCGATCCGGAGATCGAGATCCCGGCCGAGGCGACCGCCGTCCACGGCATCAGCACCGAGCACGCCCGCACCCACGGCCGCGACGCCCGCGAGGCGATCGAGGAGATCGTCGCGCTGCTGGCCGCCCACGTCCGCGACGGGGTGCCGATCGTCGCCTTCAACGCCCGCTTCGACCTGACGATCCTCGACCGCGAGGCGCGCCGCCACGAGCTGCGGCCGCTGGTCGACCGGATCGGCGGCGCCGAGGCGCTGCTGGTGGTCGACCCGCTGGTGATCGACAAGGCGGCCGACCGCTACCGGCCGGGCAAGCGGACCCTGACCGCCGTCTCCGAGCACTACCGGGTGCGGCTCGACAGCGCCCACGCCGCCGACGCCGACGCGATCGCCGCCGCCCGCGTCGCCTGGCGGCTGGGCCAGCGGTTTCCGCAGCTGCGCGACGCCACCCTGGCCGACCTCCACCGCTGGCAGGTGGTCTGGGCCGACCGCCAGGCGCGCTCGCTGGAGGAGTACTTCCGCTCGCAGGGCCGGCCCGAGCACGTCGAGCCGGCCTGGCCGATCGTGCCGCTGCCGCTGCCGGTCGCGCCGCTGGCCGTCGCCGCCTGAGCCGTCCCGCCGCCGCTCAGACCGCAGCCACGTACCAGAGGCCGAAAGCGAGGGCGAACCCGCTGGCGGCGACCGCGAACAGGTCGCCGGCCAGCCGCGTGCGCGAGATCCGCGCTCCCAGCCAGCCCCACGCCGCCGAGCAGGCCGCCATCGAGACGACGCTCATCGGGGCGAAGACCAGCAGCGCCAGGTAGGCGGTCCCGGTCGACGGCAGCGTCGCGAGCACCAGCAGCACGATCGCCCCGGTCCCGGCCAGCCCGTGGAGGACCCCGATCGCGAACGCCGCCGCCGGCGTCCGGGCCGTCGCCGCGGCCGCCGCCGCGCCGTCGCGCGGCGTCCGCCCGCGCCACCAGCGCCACGCCGCCCGCAGCGCCAGGGCGACGATCAGGACCCCGACCAGCCGCTCGGCCCAGGCCTGGAGCGGAGCGGGAAGCCGATCGTCGAGCGCGATCAGCGGGACCCCGACCGCGACCATCGTCGCCGCGTGGCCGACGCCCCACCAGGCCCCCAGCCGCGCCGCCCCGCGGACCGGCGCGCCGGCGGTCCCCTGGAGGGTCGCGATCGCCATCAGGTGGTCCGGGTCGGAGGCGTGCCGGAGGCCCAGCAGCAGCGCCGCCAGCAGCGCCACGGCCAGCGGCGCCCCGGCGGCCCACGCCTCGAGCCGCCCGTCGAGCCACTCCAGCGGCGAGAACATCCAGTCGAAGCTCACCGCGCCAACCTATCCGCCGGCCGCCGCCGGACCGCGCGCACGACGGCGCAGCGGCCGCGTCCCGGCTTGTCCGCCTGGACAGGCCCGGGCGCCCGGCGGCGGGCGATGATGCGGTCCCGGCGGCGCGTCCCGGCGCGCCGTCGGGCTCGACCGATGCCGACCCTCCTGCGCCTGCTCCAGCTCGCCGACTCGGCGTTCCCGACCGGGGCGTTCGCCCATTCGCTCGGCCTCGAGGGCGTCCACGCGGCGGGCGAGCTGCGCGACGAGGCCGACCTCGAGCGGCTGCTGCGGCGCCAGCTCGACGGCCTCGCCACCAGCGACCTGCCCGTCGCCCTCGCCGCCCACCGCCTCGCCGCGCCCGCCGCGACGAACCGGACGCTCAGCGACCGGAAGCTGACGGCGGGCGCGGCCGCGGCGCCGCTCGAGCTCCTGATCGACCTCGACCACGAGCTGGACGCGACCCGCGCCACCCGCGAGACGCGGCAGGCGTCGCGCGCGACCGGCGAGCGGTTCCTGCTGGCCGCCGCCGCGCTGCTCGACGATCCGCCGCTGCGGGCCCTGCGCGCGGCCGTCGACGACCGCGCGACGCCCGGGACGCTGCCGGTGGCGTGGGCGCTCGCCGCGCGGGCGGTCGGCGCCGACGCCGCGCCGGCCGCCGAGGCCCTGGCCTTCTCGGCGCTGGCGGCGCTGGCGGAGGCCGGCCAGCGGCTGGTGCCGCTCGGCGGCGTCGCGACCCAGCGCGCGCTGTGGGCGGCGGCCGCGGCGATCCCGGCGGCGGTCGCCGCGGCCGCCGCCCACGACCCCCGCGAGCCCTGCTCGTTCGTGCCCGAGCTGGACGTCCGCTCGGCCGAGCACGAGCGCCAGCGGGTCCGCCTCTTCATCTCCTGACCGCGACCGGAGCCCCCGCATGCACGATCCCAGCGCCATCCACCTGCCGCCGTACCCCGTCCGCCGCAACGGCACGACGATCCGGATCGGGGTCGGCGGACCGGTCGGCTCGGGCAAGACGGCGCTGGTCGCCGAGCTCTGCCGGCGGCTGGCCGACCGCTTCCCGATCGCCGTCGTCACCAACGACATCTACACCCGCGAGGACGCCGAGGCGCTGCTGCGGGCCGACGTGCTGCCGGCCGAGCGGATCGTCGGGGTCGAGACCGGCGGCTGCCCGCACACGGCGATCCGCGACGACATCTCGATGAACGCGCGGGCGATCGAGGAGCTGGAGGAGCGCTTCCCCGACCTGCGGCTGGTGCTGGTGGAGAGCGGCGGCGACAACCTGGCGGCGAACTTCAGCCCCGAGCTGGTCGACTGCGCGATCTACGTGATCGACGTCGCCGGAGGCGACGACGTGCCGCGCAAGGGCGGCCCCGGGCTGACCCGCTCCGAGCTGCTGGTGATCAACAAGGTCGACCTGGCCCCGCTGGTCGGCAGCGACGTGGCGATGATGGTCCGCGACGCCGACGCCCTCCGCGCCGGCGCGCCGACCGTGGCCGTCTCGGTGATGCACGGCGACGGCTTCGACGACGTGGTCGGCTGGGTCGCCGACGCGGTCGAGCAACGGCGCTGGACGGCCGCCACCTCGGACGCCCGACCCGATCCCCACGACCACCGGCACGACCATTCCGCGTGACGCGGCGGCAGCCGCCCCCGACGTCCACCGCCGCGGTCGCCTGGAGGTCCGCCTGGCCGCGCGTCGCGGTCGCACGGCGATCGTCGCCGAGCGGGTCGCCTTCCCGGCCGGCAGCGTCCGCCTGACCGAGGGCGACGGGCTCCGCGAGCTGCTGGTGACGAACCCCTCGGGCGGGCTGCTGGGCGGCGACCGCCTGGAGACCGCGATCGAGGCCGGCCCCGGGACGGCGGTCTCGATCGCGACCCAGGGGGCGACCCGGGTCTACCGCGCCGGCGACGGCCCGCCGACGGTGCTGACGACGACGGTCGCGGTCGGCGCCGCGGCGCGGGTGGAGTGGATCCCCCACCACCTGATGCCGTACGCGGGCGCCGCCGTCCACCAGCGAACGAGGGTCGACGTCGCGGCGAGCGGCGCGCTGCTGGCCTGGGAGGTGCTCTGCGCCGGCCGCTCCGCCCACGGCGAGCGGTTCGCCTGGCGCGCGCTCGACACGCGGCTGCGGGTCGTCCGCGACGGCCGTCCGCTGCTGACCGACGGGGCCGTCCTGGCGGCCGGTGGCGAGCCCTTCGACGGCGCCGACCTGGCCGCGACCGTGGTGGTGGTGCTGCCACGAACGGCGAACGGCGGCGCGGCCCTGGCGATCCGTGACGACCCCGCCGCCGCCCTCGCCGACGACCTCCACCGGACGCTCGCCGGTCGCCGCGGCCTGCTGGCCGGCGCCTCCGCTCCCGCGCCCGGGCTGGTGGTGGCGCGGCTGCTGGCGCGGGACGCCCCGGCGCTCTACGCCGGCCTCCACGCGCTGCGCCAGCCGGCCCGGGCCGCGCTCGGCCTGCCGCCGGCCGAGCGGCCGGTCGCCTGAGCGGTCAGGCCCGGGCGCGCTCGCGGGAGTCGGCCCAGGCGCCGGCCAGCTCGCGGCCGGCGGCGTGCAGCGCCGCTCCCCGCGCCCCGCGCCGGAGCAGCGCGCGGCCGGCGATCATCGCCGCCCGCGGGGGCGAGAGCACCCGCGAGGGCCGCCGCTGGCGCGAGAAGACCTCGAGCATGTCGGAGACCAGCGCCGGCCGCTGCGCGGCCACCCGGTACAGCTCCGCCTCGAGCGGGCTCAGCGGCTCGCCGCGGGCCAGCCCGTTCGTCCACTGGTAGACCTCGAGGCACTCGCGCTCGCGCCGCCGCTCCCAGGCCCGCAGCGCCGGGTCGAGCGCCGCCGGGTCGTCGAGCAGCGGCGCCGCGGCCGCCCCCAGCTCGCGGCCGTAGCGGAGCGCGTCGCGGATCCCCTGCGCGGTGACCGGGTCCTTGAAGTGGCCCGCGTCGCCGGCCAGCGCCCAACCGGGCCCGGCGGAGCGGCGGAAGTACGACGCGATCCCCGTCGCCGAACGGACCCGCCCGACCAGCCGCGCGCCGGCCAGCCGCTCGGCCATCGGCCCGATCCGAGCGATCGTCGCCCGGTACTCGCCCTCCAGGTCGGCCCGGAACGCGGCCACCCGCGCGACCGGCGGCTGCAGCAGCGCCAGCACCAGTCCGCCGTCGCAGGGGAACGCCGTGCCCAGCTCGGGCCCGTCGCGCCACTGGGCGGCGGTGTCGCGCCAGCCCTCGTGCGGGTCCTCCCAGTAGCCGAAGTAGCAGGCGCGGCCGCTGACGCTCGAGCGGTACGGCTGCTCGGCTCCGACCTCGCGGGCGACGAGGCTGCGGCGGCCGTCGGCCCCGATCACCAGCGGCGCCCGTAGCTCGCGCTCGCCGCCGTCCCCGCCCGCGTGGCGCCAGCGGACGCCGGCGACCCGGCCGTCGCGGTCGCGGACCAGCCCCGTCACCCGCGCCCGCTCGCGGACCTCGGCCCCCGCCGCCCGCGCCGTCGCCACCAGCGCCGCGTCCATCCCGGGGCGGCGGACGCAGAGCGCGTGGCCGATCCCGTCGACCGGCCGGAACCGGCCCCGCAGCTGGACCCCGGCCCCGCCGGCCAGCGCCCACGGCAGCCGCGGCGCCCCCAGCGCCTCGACCGCCGGCAGCACCCCGAGCGCGGCCAGCTCGGCCACCGTCGAGGGCCACAGCAGATGGGTCGAGAGCGTGTCGGAGGGGAACCGCCCGCGGTCGAGCGCGACCACCCGCCGGCCGCTGCGGGCCAGCGCCACCGCCGCGGCCGACCCGGCGCAGCGGGCCCCGACGACGATCGCGTCGACGCGCTCGGGCCCGCCGCTCATCCGAGCAGCGGCAGATCGAGCGCGTTCGGGGCGCCGGCGCTGTAGAGGATCTGGTCGACGCCCTTCAGCAGCTCCAGCTCGGGCGCTCGGTAGAGCGTGTAGGTGCGGGCCGGCTGGGCGCTCGAGTCGGCGCTCTCCAGCAGCGCGTTGACCGCCGTCCGGGCCGACTCGTTCGCGCCCTCCATCGTCGCCAGGTCGATGTTCGTCTGCACGTAGTCGCCGGCCAGGAACAGGTTCGGCAGCTTCGTGCGGCTGGTCGGCCGCTTGCTCCAGCTGCCGACGGTGTTGACCAGCAGCGGCGTGGCGTTGCGGTTCTGGCCGGTCTGCGGGTTCCAGACCACGCCCGGGTCGAGGAACCAGGAGTGGACGATGTCGTCCGGCAGCAGCTTGGCGGCGGTGCCGTGGGCGCGGACCTGGGCCCAGACCTCGCGCGCCACCTGCTCGGGCGAGCACTGCTTGGCCGGCTTGCCGTAGAGGATCCCCGGCGCGTCCCAGTTCGAGATGTCGATCGAGAGCGCGTCGACCGCGATCCCGTCGCCGTAGTCGCGGGCGAAGTCGCGGCTGTTCCAGAACTGCGCCTGGGTCAGCGCGGTCAGCGCCCAGGGCGCGTCGATGAAGGTGATGTGGCCGTGGGTCAGGTCGACCTTGCGCTTGAGGAAGAACTGGATCCCGACCATCCAGTCGGCGAACAGCTCGTCCATCAGCTTCAGCGACGGGTCGATCGCCAGGACCTCGGGGCTCCAGAGCTTGCGCGCCCGCTCGACCGGCATCGCGCAGACGAACCAGTCGGCGTCGATCCGCAGCCGGTTGCGCTGGGCGTCGTGGGCGTGGGCGGCGACGATCCGGCCGCCCGCGACCTCGAGCCGGTCGACCGCCTGGCCGACCACGAACTGCACGCCGAGCCGCTGGAGGTGCGCCACCCAGGGGTCGATCCAGGCCTCGTTCGTCGGCAGGTCGAGCACGCGGTCGAGCGCCCCGTCGTTGCCGCGATTCAGCATCGTCATCAGGAACGCCTCGGCCATGTTGCCGATCGTCCGGGTGCTGGCGATCGTCTCCTTGGCGGCGACGAGGTTGCGCGTCATCCCGGCCGCGGCGACCGTCTGGTACTCCTGCGACTTGTTGCCGGCGCGGATGAAGTCCCACCAGCTGACGTTCTCCCACTGGGCGAAGCGGCGGGCGTCGCAGCTGGTCAGGAAGACCAGCAGCCGCTCGACGAAGAAGAGCAGCTCGTGGGGCGGGATCCCGTAGCCGGAGAGCCAGTCGGTCAGCTGCCGGCGGAGGCCGTCGACGGTCAGCAGCCCGCCCGGATCGGGGATCAGCCCGAACGGCCCGGCGTCGGCGCGGTCGCCCTTGCGCAGGAACTTGCCACCGGTCGCCGCGACCAGGTTGTCGCCGACGCCGTGGGCGTTGCCCGGGAACGGGATCCGCCGCATCGTGTCGGGCACGTGGTGGTAGAAGCCGGGGAAGAAGCGGAAGCCGTGCTCGCCCGGCAGGTCCTTGCGGCCGCCGCGGCCGGTCCCGGCGACCGGGATGCTGCGGGCCTTGCCGCCGAGCGCGTTGCGCTCGTAGACGGTCACCTGGAAGCCCCGCTCGACCAGCTCGTGGGCGGCCGTCAGGCCCGCCATCCCGCCGCCGAGCACGGCCACCCGGCGGCCGGTCGTGACCGCCCGCGCGGGGCCGGCGAAGACCCCGGAGGTCGCCGCTACCGCCCCGACCGCGCCCGCGTCGCGGAGGAACCGCCGCCGCGTCGTGCCCTGGCCCCGCTGGTTCGCCTGCTGGTCCTGCATCCCGCCCTCCTCGTTCTCCGCCGGCACCGTAACCAACAGGTGTGTCGGTTGTCAATCGCGGCTGTTCTGGACGGCCGGCGGCGCCGGGACCGCTGATAACCTGCATCCGTGTCGGTTCCGACCACGAGCGACCCGCTCCCCAAGCGCCGGCTGTCGGCGCCCGCGCGGCGGATCCGGATCCTGCAGGCGGCACTGGAGGCGTTCGCCTCGCGCGGCTACAGCGGGACCAGCATGGGCCAGATCGCCGCCGCCTCCGACGTCACCCGGGCGGTGCTCTACGACCACTTCGCGTCGAAGCAGGCCGTCTTCCTGGCCGTGGTCGAGCAGCAGAACGCGCTCTTCATGGGCCACGTCGGCGCCCGCATCGGCGGCGAGGGCAGCCCCCGCGAGCGGATGCGGGCGACGATGGAGGCGGTCTTCGCCTTCGCCGAGCGGCACCCGGACGCCTGGCGGCTGCTGTTCGGCAACGCCACCCACGGCGACGACGCGCTCGACGAGACCTGGCGCGCGTTCCGCGCCGGCCGGACCGCGGCGGTCGGCGCGCTGCTGGCCGCCGACGCCCACGAGGCGGGCCTCGACCGCGATCCGGCCCAGGTCGAGATCGTCGTCGAGATGCTGATCGCCGCCCTCACCGGCGCGGTCGCCTGGTGGCGCGAGCACCCGGGGACGTCGCGGGCGGCGCTGGTCGACGCCGGCACCGAGCTGCTCTGGACCGGCCTCGGTCGCGGCGCGGCCTGAGCCGCGGACGCTACTCCAGGTCGGCGCGACGGACGAGGCCGGAGCGGAGCGCGCGGGCGGCCAGCTCGGAGCGCTTGCCCTGGGCCGGGGTGCCGTCCAGGTCGAAGCGCTCGTAGAGCACCTTGAGGTGGCTCTTGACGGTCTCGACCGAGAGGAAGAGCGCGCTGGCGATCGCCTGGTTCGGGGCCGGGGCACCGGCGCCGTCGACGACCATCGGCCGGCAGAGCTCGCGCAGGACCGCCTGCTGGGCCGGGGTCACCACCGGCGGGACGCTGCCGAGGCCGATCGTGCGGGTGGCGGCGATCGTCTCGCCGTCGCGCGGGTCGCGGAACTCGATCGCCGTCCCGCCGATCCGCAGCACCGTGCCCTCGTGCAGGCGCAGGCGGCCGTCGAGCTTGCGGTCGTCGACGTGGGTGCCGTTGCGCGAGAGCCCGTCGTCGCTCACCACCCAGCCGTCGGCGACCCGCTCCAGCTCGAAGTGGACGCGCGAGACGCCGGGATCGTGGTCGATCACCAGGTCGCAGGCCGGCGCCCGGCCGACGGTGATCCGGGCGTCGTCCGGCTCCAGCACCGCGACCACCGTCCGCCCCTCGCCGTCGGAGAGGCGCAGGAAGGGCAGGCCGTCCCGCTCGGCGGCGAGCACGAGCTTCAGGCCCTGCGCCGCGGAGGTGCCGTCGGCAGCACGCAGTTGCATCCCGCCGAGCGTACCGGGACGGCGGCCCGCGGCGCCCGCTCTCAGAAGCGGTACGAGGCGAAGCGCTCGATGAAGAAGCCGTGGCCCGAGCGGTTGGTGACGGTGAAGCCGGCCGAGCCGGAGCGGACCCGGAAGCGGCCGACGCGGTAGGTCATGCCGTAGCCGAGGGTGGTGTTGCCGACGCCGCGGTAGTTGGCGCCGGTCCGGTAGGCGTAGCCGTAGGAGGAGAGCACGTAGCGGACGCCCGAAGCACGCGATTCGCAGGCGATCGTCGAGCGCGAGGCCTTGCAGAAGAGGTTGCCGGTCTTCGAGCGGAAGGTCTGGGCGGCGTCGGCCGAGGCGGTCCCGACCGTCCCGCCGCCGAGGGCGAGGACGGCGGTGGCGAGGGCGCCGGCGGCGATCCGGCGAGAACGGCGGGTGGGGGCGGTGGTGGTCATCGGAGGCTCCTGGGGAAGCGGGTGGTTCGATGGGACCATCCTGCGCCCCGCGGGCCGCCCCGCCCATCCCTCCGCGGTGGGGACCGGTCCACCCCCGTCACCGGCACCGATTGACGTGGGACGCCGCGCCTGCCAATGTCCCTACCGTCGGTAGGAACGAGGAGGGACCCAGGTGGCGCGATTCATCCCCAAGAACCCGGCCGAGGTGCTCGGCCGGGCCGATCGGACGCTGGAGAACGTCGACGGCGTGCTCGGCCGCGTCGACGGGACCCTGAGCGAGGTCGGCAGCACCCTCGGCACGGTCAGCGGGACCCTGACGACGG
Source organism: Patulibacter defluvii (assembly GCF_034096925.1). Taxonomy (NCBI): domain Bacteria; kingdom Bacillati; phylum Actinomycetota; class Thermoleophilia; order Solirubrobacterales; family Patulibacteraceae; genus Patulibacter; species Patulibacter defluvii. The sequence continues at coordinate 92,630 of NZ_JAWZSQ010000008.1, read as the reverse complement.
TCGACGGTACGCTCTCGACCGTCAGCGGGACCCTGACCACCGTCGAGGGGACGCTGGCCACGGTCGAGGGCACCCTGACCGAGGTCCGGGCGCTGCTGACCGAGCTGCAGGGCGAGATGGAGCTGCTGCGGCAGGTGCCGACGATCGCCGCGCAGGTGGCGGAGATCCACGCCGCGATCGCCGCCCGCCCCGCCGCCTGAGGCGCCCCACCCGCGCCTGCCCGCCCCGCCCTCCCTCGCGTGGCGGAGCGCGACCACGGCGGAGACGACCGCCGGGCGCGCGGCGCGCGTCCGGGAACGAAGCGACATCGGACCTCAGGGGACGGGAACGGGGTCCCGCCGAGGCTAGGCGTACGCCGCCCGCCAGATGTTGCGTGCTGGTGGCCGGCCCCCCGCCTCGCGTGGCGGATGACACCCGAACGCCGGGGGTCAACCGCCACGCGAGCGGGTGGGGGGCGCGCTACCCGAAGAAGCGCGCCAGGGCGGCGTGGGCGTCGCGCAGCTCGTCGAGCGTCGCCGTGACCGCCGTCTCGCCGCAGGCGACGCGCAGCTCGCCGCCGCCGACCTCGCCGAGCAGCGTGACCGGGACCCACGCCGCCAGCCGCTCCAGCGCCTCGCGCGGGGCGGAGACGACGAAGCCGCCGGGGGCCTCGCCGAAGAGCGTCGCGCGGGCGTCGCCGGCGATCGGGGCGAGGTCGACCGTCGCGCCGTAGCCGCCGGCGATCGCGGCCTCGGCCAGCGCCACCAGCAGGCCGCCCTCGGCGATGTCGTGGGCGCTCGACAGCTCGCCGCGGCGAACCGCCTCGCGGACGGCGGCGATCCCCGCCACCACCCGCTCGACGTCCCAGGCCGGCAGCCCGTCGGGCAGCTCGCGGCCCTCGAGCTTGGCCAGCTCCGACAGCGCCAGCTGGGGCGCGAACGCCCCCACCAGCGCGACCGCGTCGCCGTGGCGCTGGAAGCCGAGTGGCGCCGTCGTGCGGACGTCCGGGACCTTGCCGACCATGCCGACGACCGGGGTCGGGTAGATCGGGCCGGTAGTGCCCTCGTTGTAGAGCGAGACGTTGCCGCCGACGACCGGGGCGCCGGTCGCGCGGCAGGCGTCGCCGAGGCCGCGGACGGCCTCGGTCAGCTGCCAGGCGATGTGCGGCTTCTCGGGGTTGCCGAAGTTGAGGTTGTTCGTCAGCCCCAGCGGCTCGGCGCCGACGCAGGCCAGGTTGGCCGCGCACTCGAGCACGTTCCAGACCGTCCCCTGGTAGGGGTCGGCGGCGACCCGGCGGCCGGAGCCGTCGATCGAGACGCCGACGCCGGGGATCGCGACCTCGCCGCGCTCGGCGTCGGCCACCGCGGCGACGTCGGTCGGCCCGGCGAGCCCGCCGACGACCGCCCGCTGGCCGGCCGGCCCGGGGATCATCAGCACCGCGGCGTCGGCCTGGCCGGGCCGGCGCACGGTCCGCGACTGGACGACCGGGTCGTACTGCTCGAACAACGGCCGCCGGTCGGCGACGTTGGCGCTGCCGATCAGGGCCAGCAGGGCGTCGCGGGCGTCGCTGCCCGGGGCCACCCGCTGCGGCGGCGCGGGGTAGATCGCCGCCGGCCCGCCGGCGGGCTTCTCGGGGAAGATCTCGTACAGCGGGCAGTCGTCGACCAGCGCCGGGACCGGCATGTCGCCGACCAGCTCGTCGCCGTCGAAGACGCGGAAGCGGCGGGTGTCGGTGACGACGCCGATCGCCGTCCCGTGCACGTCCCACTTGTCGGTGACCGCGATCACCTCGTCGACGTTCTCCGGGGTGACGACGCAGAGCATCCGCTCCTGCGACTCGGAGACCATCACCTCGAACGGCTCCAGCCCCGTCTCGCGCCGCGGCACCCGTGCCACGTCGAGGTCGAGGCCGACCTCGCCCTTCGAGGCCATCTCCGACGCCGACGAGGTCAGGCCGGCGGCGCCGAGGTCCTGGAGCGACACGAGCAGGCCGCGGTCGAGCAGCTCCAGCGAGCACTCGACCAGCTTCGCCTCCTCGAACGGGTCGCCGACCTGGACCGTCGGGCGCTTGTCGGCGTCGTCCTCGCCCAGCTCGGCCGAGGCCAGCACCGACGCGCCGCCGATCCCGTCGCGGCCGGTCGAGGCGCCGAAGAGCACGACGACGTTGCCGACCCCGGTCGCGGCCGAGAGCGTCAGCTTCTCCTGCCGCACCAGCCCCAGCGCCATCGCGTTGACCAGGCAGTTGGTCTCGTAGGGACCCTCGAAGTAGACGTCGCCGCCGACGTTGGGGACGCCGATCGAGTTGCCGTAGTGGCCGATCCCGCGGACCGCCCCGTCGAGCAGGAAGCGCGAGCGGTCGGAGTCCTCGACCTCGCCGAAGCGGAGCGCGTCGAGGACCGCGATCGGCCGCGCGCCGAGCGCGAAGATGTCGCGCAGGATCCCGCCGACGCCAGTCGCCGCGCCCTGGAACGGCTCGACCGCCGAGGGGTGGTTGTGCGACTCGACCTTGAAGGCGACGACCCAGCCGTCGCCGGCGTCGACCGCGCCGGCGTTCTCGCCCGGGCCGAGGACCAGCGCCGGGCCCTCGGTCGGGAGCGTCTTCAGCAGCAGCTTCGAGTGCTTGTAGGCGCAGTGCTCGCTCCACATCAGCGAGAACATCGCCAGCTCGACCTGGACCGGCTCGCGGCCGAGCTTCTCGACCACCAGCGCGTACTCGTCGCGGGTCAGGCCGAGCCCGACCGCGGCCTCGACGCCGGGCGCCTCGCCGACCGGGACGGTGCCGTCGGCCAGCGCGCGGGGGGCGGGCAGGGTGGCGGGATCAGGCGACACCGGCGGCCTCCAGCGGCGAGCGGAAGAGCAGCAGCCCGTCGGCCGACCCGGTCAGGGGGTCGACGGCGTGCTCGGGATGGGGCATCAGGCCGACGACGTTGCGCTGGGCGTTGCAGACGCCGGCGATGTCGTCGGACGAGCCGTTGTAGTTGTGACCGGCCGCGTAGCGGAAGACCACCTGGCCGTCGGCCCGCAGCTGCTGGACCGTCTCCTCCGGCGCGTACCAGCGGCCGGTCTGGTGCTTGGCCGGGATCGAGAGCAGCTGGCCGGCGCGGGTCGCGCGGGTCCAGGCGGTGTCGGCCGCGACGACGTCGAGCTGGACCTGGCGGAAGACGAACCGGCGGCCGAGGTTCATCAGCATCGTGCCGGGCAGCAGCCCGCACTCGCAGAGGACCTGGAAGCCGTTGCAGATGCCGAGCACCGGGCCGCCCTCGCGAGCGAACGCGGCGACCGACTCCATCGCCGGGCTGAGCGCGGCGATCGCGCCGGCGCGCAGGTAGTCGCCGTAGGAGAAGCCGCCGGGAACGACGACCGCGTCGACGCCCTTGAGGTCGCGGTCGCGGTGCCAGAGCAGCTCGGCGTTGCCGGCGCCGACGGCCCGCTCGGCGGCGAGCAGCGCGTCGACCTCGTCGCAACTGCCGGGGAACTGGACGACGCCGACGCGCATCAGGCGTCGACCTGGATCTCGTAGTCCTCGATCAGCGGGTTGGCGAGCAGCTTGTCGCAGATCGCCTCCAGCTCCGCCGTGTCGGCCACGTCGAGCTCGACCAGGCGGCCGATCCGGACGTTCTCGGCCGGCTGGAAGCCCAGCTGCGGCAGCGCCTGCTCGACGGCGACGCCCTGCGGGTCGAGGATGCCGGCCTTGGGCCGGATGAGGATGCGGGCGTGGGGCATCGCGGCGGGTCCTAGCGAGGTCGAGAGCCGGGGATCGTCGGAGGCCGCGGCGGCGCCGCCGACGCTCGCGATGGTAGCTGTTGCCGGCCGCGGGGAACCGGCCCCCGCGCGAGCCGTCGCCGCTTGCGTGACCGATGACACGCTCGCCGGCCGTTGAAAGTTGCATGATGCTGAACGAGGACGTTCTGCGTCCCTCTCTCCTCCCGCGGGGGGCGTCGCTTCGGCGGCGCCCCCCGCACCTCCTTCCGGGGTCGGTTCCCTCAGCCGCGACGGGCGTAGGCGCGCAGGGCGGCGCGCACGTCGGCGTCGGCCGCCGGCTCGAAGAGCACGACGCCGGTCCGGCGGCTCGTCACGGCGACGACCCGGCCGTCGACCGCGGCCACCACCAGCGGCGCGTCGGGCACCGGCTCGCCGGCGCGGCCGGCCAGGCCACCGATCTCGATCTGGTCGCTGGCGGTCGCCGTCCGCAGCGCGACGTCGGGCGGGGCGGGGCGGGAGCGCATGCTCCGATCGTGCGGGCTCGCCGCGACCGCCGCCAGCGCGACCGCGCATCGCCATGCCGAGCGCGCATGGGCCCGCGGCCGCCGGCCGGCTACGGTCGGACGATGGACGTGCTCCACCTGCGGGTGCTGCGCGAGATCGCCCGCCGCGGCTCGATCTCGGCCGCCGCCGACGCCCTCGACTACACCCAGCCGGCGGTCTCGCGGCAGCTGGCCGCGCTCGAGCGCGCCGCCGGCCGGCCGCTGGTCGAGCGGACCGCGCGCGGGACCCGGCTGACGACCGCCGGCGAGGTGCTGCTGCAGCGGGCCGAGACGATCCTCGGCGAACTGGAGGCCGCCCAGGCCGACCTGCTGGCGCTCGCCGACGGCACCCGGATGCCGCTGCGGGTGGCCGCCGTCCTGTCGACGATCGCGACCTTCGTCCCGGTCGCGGTGACGGCGCTGCGGGCGCGGATCCCGGGCCTCGACGTGACGCTGCGGATCGCCGCCAACGTCAGCGGCGAGTCGGCGCTGCAGGACGACCGGCTGGACGTCGCGGTGCTGAGCCTGGTCGGCGACGAGCGGCTGCCGGGCGCGCGGGTCGTGCCGCTGCTCGACGATCCGCTGTGGTGTGTCCTGCCCCGCGACCACCCGCTGGCGGAGGCCGACGCGGTCGCCGTCGAGGCGCTGCGGAACGAGCCGTGGGTGATGACCGCGGCCACGCTCTGCGCCGACCGCGGGGTGCTGGTCGCCGCCTGCGAGGCCGCCGGCTTCCGGCCGCACGCGGTCGCCCACTGCGACGACGCCGCCGCCTCGCAGGGGCTGGTGGCGGCCGGCGTCGGCGTCGCCGCGATCCCGCAGCTGTGCCTGACGCAGCCGCGCGACGACGTCGCGATCCGGCCCTTCCGGACCCCGGTCGTGCGCCGGATCGCGGCGCTGACGCCGCTCGACGCGCCGGTCCGGCCCGGCCGCGACGCGCTGCTCGAGGAGCTGGCCGCGGCGGCCGAGCGGGTCGGCCGCGCGCCCGCGGCCGCGGCGGCGGGTCAGGCCGCGGTCCGCCCCAGCCAGGCGGAGAGCGGCTCGCCGGTGATCCGCTCGTAGGCCTCGGCGTAGCGCTCCTGGGTGCCCTTGACCACGTCGGAGGGGATCTCCGGCGCCGGCGGGGTCTTGTCCCAGCCGGACGAGACCGCCCAGTCGCGGACGTACTGCTTGTCGAAGCTCGGCGGGGTGGTGCCGACCTCGAACTCGTCGGCCGGCCAGTAGCGCGAGGAGTCGGGGGTCAGGGCCTCGTCGCCGAGGATCAGCTGGCCGGTCTCGGGATCGAGGCCGAACTCGAACTTCGTGTCGGCCAGGATCACCCCGCGCGAGCGGGCGTGCTCGTGACCGAACTTGTAGAGCGCGATCGCCGCCTCGCGGACCTTGGTGGCCAGCGCGTCGCCGTCGCCGTCGGGGGCGACGTCGTTCAGCAGCTCGGCCGCGCGGGCGAAGTCGATCGCCTCGTCGTGGAGGCCCTGGTCGGCCTTCGTCGAGGGGGTGAAGATCGGCACCGGCAGCTCCTGGCTCTCCTGCAGGCCGGCCGGCAGCTCGACGCCGGAGACCTTGCCGGTCGCCTGGTAGTCCTTCCAGCCCGAGCCGGTGATGTGGCCGCGCACGATCGCCTCGATCGGGAGCATCCGCAGCTTCTTCACCACCACGCCGCGGCCGCGGGCCTCGTTCGGCACGCCGTCGGTGTAGGAGACGACGTGGTTGGGCACGATGTGCGCCGTCTTGTCGAACCAGAAGGCGGAGACGCCGGTCAGGACCGCGCCCTTGCCCGGGATCGTGTTCGGGTGGACGACGTCGTAGGTCGATACCCGGTCGCTCGCGACCAGCAGCAGCCGGTCGTCGAGGTCGTAGATGTCGCGGACCTTGCCGCTGGCGAGGAGAGGGAGCCGGTCGAGCGTCACGACTGCGGAGGCTAGCGCGGCGGCCCGCCGGGGTCGTGGCCGCCGGCCCCGGCGCCCGCCGGCTCAGCCGCGTCCCCGCCACCAGCGGCGCCGGCGGGGACGGCCGTGCGCGAAGTCGCGCAGGGCCACGACGGCACCGGCGGTCGGCCAGAACGGGTCGGCGATCACCTCGCCGGTGGCGAGGCTGATGGCGGCCAGCGGCGTCCCCGCCGCCTCGGCCAGCACCAGCGGGCCGGCGGGCACCTGAGCGCTGTCGCGCTCGGCGATCGTGCGCAGGGCCTCGCCGTCGGCGGCGGTCGCCGGGCGCAGGCAGAGCCCGTCCGCCGCCGGCCGGACGGTCGGCCGGCGGACGACGCGCAGCGCATCCCAGGCGGGGCCCGCCGTGCGGGGGACGAACGGGTCGTCGTAGGAACGGGGCTCGGTGCTCATCTGCTCGCCTTCCGTCGGCATCTGCCGTCGATCGTGCTCCACCTTCGCGGCCGCTTCCTGGGCCGGCCGGCGGAAAACGGACCTGTGGTCCAGTCGCCGCCGACTGGCCCGGTCGGGCCGCCGCGGGAGCCACCGACGACGATGGCGGGCGCGGGTCCGGTTCTCCATCGCGATCCGGCATGCGGGCCATGCGCCGGCATCGACGCGGCATGGCCGGCATGCCGGCTTCGCATGGACCGCGCGCGGGGAGAGGGCTACTGTCGGGAGGGCCATGGAGCTGCTCCACCTGCGCGTCCTGCGCGAGGTCGCCCGCCGGGGCTCGATCTCGGCCGCCGCCGACGCCCTCGACTACACCCAGCCGGCGGTCTCGCGGCAGCTGGCGATGCTGGAGCGCCAGAGCGGCCAGTCGCTGGTCGAGCGGACCCCCCGCGGCGCTCGCCTGACGCCGGCCGGCGAGGCGCTGCTGCGCCACGCCGAGGAGATCCTCGCCCGGGTCGACGCCGCCGAGGCGGAGATGCAGGCGATCGCGACGATGCGCGGCGGCCAGGTGCGGGTCTCGGCCTTCCCCAGCACGGTCGGGTCGTTCGTCCCCTCCGGCCTGCGGGCGTTCGCCGACCGCTACCCCGACGTCCAGGTGAAGTTCGAATTGGTCGAGCCCGGCCCCGGCCTCGAGCTGCTGCGCCAGGGCCAGCTCGACGTCGCCGTCACCAGTCTCGGCGCCGCCCCCGAGCCGCCGCCCGGCTTCCGCGCGACCCGCCTGATCGACGACCCGCTCTACTGCGCGCTCGCCCCCGACCACCCGCTGGCCGAGCTCGACGAGGTGCCGATCGCCGCCCTCGCCGGCGAGCCGCTGGTGCTCGGATCGCCGCGCACCTGCCCCGACTGCGACGTGATGCAGCAGGCCTGCGAGGCCGAGGGCTTCGCCCCCAACCGCGCCTACCTGGCCGACGACTACGGCGCCAGCCTCGGCCTGGTGGCCGCCGGCCTGGCGGTGGCGATGATCCCCGAGCTGGCCCTCCGCGCCCAGCGCGGCGACGTCGTGATCCGGCCGCTGGAGCAGCGGATCGTGCGGCGGATCGTGGCGATGACGGTCGAGGGCGCCACCTCGCCGGTCCACGACGCGATGGTGACCGCGCTCTCCGACGCCGCCGCGGCCTACGCCGCCACCGAGCAGGCGCGGGCCGCCGCCGGCGCCTGAGGGTCGGCTCAGGCCAGCGCCAGCGCCAGTCCGAGCGCGACGGCGGCCGCGGTCGCGCCGCCGACGACGGCCAGCAGCGCCGGCCGCAGGCCCGCCCGCCGCAGCACGGCCGGGCGGATCTGGGCGCCGACCGCGACCAGCCCGACCAGCAGCAGGGTCGACGAGGCCCACGTCCCGGCCGACAGCGCCGGCGCCGGCAGCAGGCCGCTGGCGCCGACCGCCGCGGCGAGCACGAAGCCGAGCAGGAACCGCGGGACCAGCGGCGGCCGCCGGCCGCGGGCGTCGCCGTCGCCGTCACCGACCGCGGTCCGCCGCCGCCAGAGCGCGACCGCGACCACGGCCGGGGCCAGCATCGTCACCCGCGCCAGCTTCACCACCACCGCCGCGGCCAGTGCGCCGGCCGGCAGCGCCCCGGCCGCGCCGGTCACCTGGGCGACCTCCTGCAGCGCGCCGCCGGCCCAGGCGCCGGCGGTCGCCGGGTCGAGCGCCAGCGGTCCCGCCGCCAGCCACGGCAGCACCACCATCGCGATCGCGCCCAGGCCGGTGACCGCCGCGGCCGCGTAGGTCAGCTCGTCGCGGCGGGTGCCGGCGACCTGGTCGACGGCCGCGATCGCCGAGGCGCCGCAGATCGCCGAGCCGGCCGCCACCAGCAGCGCCACGCCCGGCGCCACCCGCAGCAGCCGCGCCGCGGCCAGCGTCACCGCCGCGGTCGCCAGGCCGGCGCCGACGCCGACCACCAGCACCGGCGGGCCGAGCGCCACCAGCTGGTCGAGCGCGATCCGCAGCCCGAGCAGCGCGACGCCGATCCGCAGCCCGGCGCCGCCGAGCCGCACGACCGCGCCGTCGAGGCCCGCCGCCCGCAGCCCCGGTCCCGCCGCCGTCCCGAGCGCCAGCGCGACCAGCGCCCCGCTGCCCGGCGGCAGCAGCGCGGCCAGCACCAGCACGACCGCGGCCGCCGCGGCCAGCGCCAGCGCGGCCGCGCCGCGCGACGAGGCGGACGGGGCGAGCGGGGCGGCGAGCGAGGACATGCACCAGATGGTCGACCCGGATCGCCTGCTGAACCACCGCGATGGCGCCCCTTCGCATTCCGAGAAGGAATGACAAAAGCATTCCGCGGTGGCATACTCGACGGCATGAGCGAGCGGCCCGTCCTGCCGGCCACGCACGACCTCGAGGCGCTGGTCGCCGCCGTCGAGACCGGCACGATGGGCGGCGCCGCCGAGGCGCTCGACCTGACCCAGTCGGCGGTCACCAAGCGGATCGCCCGGCTCGAGGCCCAGCTGGGGATCGTGTTGCTGGAGCGAGGCCGCTTCGGCGTCCGCCCGACCGCCGCCGGCGGGCTGCTCTACCCGGAAGCGCGGCGGGCGCTGGACGTCCTCCACCGTGCCGCCGACCTGGTCCGGGCCGAGCGGGTGGCCCAGCGCGACACGCTGCGGATCGCCTCCAGCCACACGATCGGCGAGTACCTGCTGCCCGACTGGCTGGCCGCCCACCGGCGCAGCGGCGGCGCCCACCACGCGGCGGTCCAGATCGCCAACTCACCGGCCGTCGTCCACGCCGTCCGCGAGGGCGACGTCGACCTCGGCTTCATCGAGCACGGACGGGCGGTGACCGGCGTCGAGACGCTGGTGGTCGGGCACGACGAGCTGGTGGTGGTGGTCGCCGCCGGCCACCGCTGGTCGCGCCGGCGGTCGGTCACCGCCCGCGACCTGATCGGCGAGCCCTACCTGACCCGCGAGCCGGAGTCCGGCACCCGCACCGTCGCCGAGGACGCGCTGGCCGCGGCCGGCGTCGGGCTGCGGCCGTCGCTGGAGGCGATGAGCCTGGAGTCGGTCAAGCGCTCGGTGGCCGGCGGCGACGGCTTCGCGCTGCTCTCGCCGCTGGTCGTTGTCCGCGAGGTCGAGGCCGGCCGGCTGATCACCCGTCGGGTCCGCGGGGCCGACCTGCGGCGCGAGCTGCGCGCGGTCCGGCGACGGGGCGGCGCGGCCGGCGCCGGCGCGCAGGAGCCGGCGCGGCGGCTGTGGCGGTGGCTGGCCGCCCAGGCCGCCACCGCCACCGCCAGCGAGAGCGCCTGACCGGCCCCCCGCTCGCGTGGCGAATCGGCCCCGCACGCCGGGGGTCAACCGCCACGCGAGGGATGGGGGGGCGGTCAGGCGACGGCCGCCGCCGCGTGCCGCGCGATCCGTCGCCGATGGTGGCCGGCGCCGCCCAGCAGCACCGCGTCGACGTGGGCGCGCTTGAACAGCCAGTGGAGATCCGCCTCCCAGGTGAACCCGATCCCGCCGTGGAGCTGGATCGCCTGGGCCCCGACCCGCCGGCCCGCGGCCGAGGCCGCCGCCTTCGCCAGCGCCGCCGCCGGGGCCAGCGCGTCCGGCTCGCCGGCGTCGGCCACCCAGGCCGCGTTGGCCACCAGCACCCGCGCCACCTCGACGTCGCGCAGCATCTGCGCCGCCTCGTGCTTGACCGCCTGGAAGCTGCCGACGGGGACGCCGAACTGCTTGCGGTCCTTGACGTAGGCGACCGTCAGGTCGAGCGCCCGCTGGAGCACCCCGACCAGCTCGGCCGCGACCACCACCGCCGCCCGGTCGAGGCCGCCGCCGGGGCCGCCGTCGGTCGCCGCCGGCGCGGTCGCCGCCACCCGGCCGTGGCCGCGGGTCGGGTCGATCGCGTCGACCGCGGTCGCCACCCCGCTGCCCGGCGCGTGCAGCAGCGGACCGTCGGCGGTCGCCACCACCACCAGGCCCTCGTCGGCGGCGCCGGGGACCGGGGTCGCGTCGCCGGGCAGGGTCACCGCACCGCGCAGCTCGCCGCTGGCCAGGCCCGGCAGCCACCGCTCGCGCTGCTCGTCGTCGCCGTCGTGCTGGACGACCAGGCCGGCCAGCGCGGTGCCGAGGAAGGGCACCGGGGTCACGGCCCGGCCCAGCTCCTCGGCGATCGCCGCCAGCTCGATCACGCCCAGGCCGGAGCCGCCGTGGGCTTCGCCGATCGCGATCCCCGGCCAGCCCAGCTCGCGCAGCTCGCCCCACAGCGCGTCGTCCTCGCGGCGGGCCTCGGCGGCGGCGCGGACCTGGGCGAACGACGACCGCTCGGCGAGCAGCTCGCGCGCGGTCCGCTGGATCTCCTGCTGGTCCTCGGACAGTTCGAAACGCATCTTCAGCTCCCTCCGCTCAGGCCCGCGGCAGGCCGAGCACGCGCTCGGCGACGATGTTCTTCTGGATCTCGGTCGTGCCGCCCTCGATCGAGTTGCCGCGCGCCCGCAGCAGCTCGTAGGCCCACGGCTCGCCGTCGGTCAGCGCCTCGCCGCCGAGCACGTCGACGGCCAGCTCGACCAGCTGCTGGTTGGTCTCGCTCCACAGCCACTTGCCGAGCGAGCCCTCCGGCCCCGGCTGGCCGTAGCGCTCGATCGCGGTCAGCCCCTTCCACGAGAGCAGCCGCAGCGCCTCGGTCCGCAGGTGGAGGTCGGCCAGCCGGTCGGCGACCAGCGGGTCGGCGATCGTGCCGTCCTCGCCGACGGCGCGGGCGAGCAGCGCGTCGAGCTGCTGACGCAGCCGCACCTGGAGGAAGAACGCCAACCCCGCGCGCTCGTTCATCAGCGTCGTCAGCGCGACCTTCCAGCCGTTGCCGACCCCGCCGACGACCGCCGAGCCGGGAATCCGGACCTCGTCCAGGAACAGCTCGTTGAACTCGGGGCTGCCGGTGATCTGGACCAGCGGCCGGACCTCGACCCCGGCCGACTCCATGTCGAGCACGAAGTAGGTCAGGCCCTTGTGCTTGGCCGGGCCGTTGGCCTCGGCCGGGTCGCCGGTGCGGGCCACGAGCATGCACCACTTGGCGTACTGGGCGCCCGAGGTCCAGACCTTCTGGCCGGTCACGAGCCAGTCGTCGCCGTCCTGCACGGCGCGGGTCTTGACCGCGCCGAAGTCGGAGCCGGCGTCGGGCTCGCTGAAGCCCTGGCACCAGGTCTCCTCGGCGCCGAGGATCGTCGGCAGCAGCCGCTCCTTCTGCTCCTGGCTGCCCCAGACCATCAGCGTCGGCCCGGCCAGCAGCAGCCCCAGCACGTCGGCCGGCAGCGGGGCCTTGGCCCGGCCCAGCTCCTCGAAGAAGATCGCCGTCTCGGTCAGGCTGGCCCCGCGGCCGCCGTACTCCTTCGGCCAGTGGACGCCGGCCAGCCCGGCGCCGTGGAGGGTCCGCTGCCAGTCGCGACGCCAGCGGTGGCCGGCGTCCTCGCCCTCGGGCGGGTCGCCCGGGCGGTGGGCGGCGAACCAGTCGCGCAGCTCGTCCTGGAACGCGCGCTGCTCGGGGGTGAAGGTCAGGTCCACGGGTGATTCCTCACGGTTGGGCGGGACGGGCGGGGCCGGTCAGGACCGACTCGGCGCAGTGGCAGAAGACGTCGGCCAGCTCCGGCAGCCGCTCGGCCTGGCCGGCGCGGACGCGGTCGGCGGCCAGGTGCTCGGTGCCGGCGCAGAGCACGTGGAGGGCGTCGGCCGGCGGCTCGACCAGGCCGGGATGCTCGCGACGGGCGAGGCCCGCGGTCCGGCGGTAGCGCTCGGCGAAGCGGCGCAGCGCCTCGTCGCGGGCGGCCAGCGCGGCCGGGCCGGCGAGCGGCACCTGGAGCAGGTAGGCGCGGGCGAAGACGGGGTGCTCGGCCAGCGCCCGGAGGTAGGCCTCGATCCCGGCGCGGAGCTGGTCGCGCCAGTCGCGCGAGGCCCGCACGGCGCGGTCGATCCGGGCGTCGATCACGTCGACGCCGTGGCGGTAGGACTCGAGGAACGCCTCCTCCTTGCCGGCGAACTCGGCGTAGAAGGTGGTCCGCGAGACGCCGGCCGCGCGGACGACGTCGGCGACCGTCGTGCCGGCGTAGCTGCCCTCGCCGACCACCCGCGCGACCGCCAGCAGCAGCCGGCTGCGCTGGTCGCCGTGGGCGCCGGGCCGCGCGACCTGGGGGTCGGCGATGTCCGGGTGCTCGGCCAGGAGGACGACGCTCATCGACTGCGTACCTTACGAGTACAGGACTGTACTTCGCAAGTACAACCGGGGGACGCCGCTCCCCCCGCGATTCCCCCGTTGCCGGCTGGTCCGCCCGCTACGCTCGACGCGGGTCGCCGGGTCTCCCCCACCCTGCCCGTCGACCGCCCGCCCTCGGGGCGGGAACGACGATGGACCGCCCAACCGCCCCCGCGCGCCTCCGCATCGGCCTCGCCGACGCCCATCACTGGCCCCTCCGCGTGGCGATCGCCCCGCTGGCCTCGCTGATCGCCCTGCTCGCCGACGCCTATCACCCGCGCGGTCACCTGCCCGGCCCCTGGCGCGACGCCGTCCGCCAGATGCTGCCGGCCCGCGCCCGCGAGGCGGTCGCCCCGGTCGTCGACCCGCGGACCCCCGCGGTGCCGAACTGCCTGATCCCGATGCCGAGCGCGCACCTGGTGCCGCTGGCCGACGACCTCGACCGGATCGCCACCGCCGGCCGCGACCTGCTGGCCACCGAGCTGGAGATGGAGCTGGGACCGGTGCCGCCGAGCCACTGGCAGCCGGTCGCCCGCCAGCCGCAGCGCTGGGTCGGGATGTACGCCGCCGCGCTCCAGCGGGCCGGCGACGCGGTCGCCCCGCTCTGGGGCCGGGCCGAGGCGCTGCTCGACCGCGAGGTCGAGCGGGTCGGCGCCGCCGCCGCCCGCGGGGCGCTGGCCGAGCTGCTGGCCGGCGTCCACCCCGAGGCCGCGGTCGAGGACGGGGCGCTGGTGCTGCCCGACTACCACGACACCCTCGACCTGCACGTCGGGCCGGCCGGGCTGGTGCTGATCCCGATGCTGACCGGGACCCACCGGATCATCGTCCAGCACCAGGGCGACGCCCTGACCCACATCGCCTACCCGCTGCCGGGCCGCAACCGTCTGCTGCACGTCGAGCCCGACCTGGCGATCCCGCCGCCGGACGCGCTCGAGGCCCTGATCGGCCCGGCGCGGGCGCGGGTCCTGCGGCACCTGGACCGGCCGACGACGGCCGGCGACGTGGCCGACGCGCTGCTGGCGGTGCCGAGCGCCGCCACCCGCCACGTCAGCCTGCTGGAGGAGGCCGGCCTGGTCGCCCGCGAGCGCCAGGGCCGCAACGTGGTCGTGCGGCGGACCGCCCGCGGCACCCAGCTGCTGGCCCTCTACGACGACTAGCCGTCGCGCTCGGCCAGCCGCCGGCGCAGCCGCTCCAGCCGGTCGTCCCAGCGGGCGCCGGCGCCGGCGATCCAGCTCATCGCGTCGGCCAGCGGGGCCGGGGTCAGCCGGTAGTGGGTCTCGCGGCCCTCGCGGCGGGCGGCGACGAGCCCGGCGTCGGCCAGCGCGGCCAGGTGCTTGGCGACCGCCTGGCGGCTGATCGGCAGGTCGGCGGCCAGCGCCGAGGCGGTCACGGTCGGCCGCTCGGCCAGCGCCCGCACCACCGTCCGCCGGGTCGGGTCGGCGAGGGCGGCGAAGACCGCGCCGGCGGCGGCGTCGCGCTCGGCGTCGGTGGTGGTCGCCACCGTCTCGCCGCCTAGGCGCACGCCAGCGCCCGCGCCTGCGCGGCGCCCGCCCCGGGAGCGGCCGGGCCCGGTCCGACGGCGGCCGGCAGCCAGCGGCCAACGGCCCGCAGGGCGACGACCGGCAGCTCGACCACGACCAGCCGGGTGCCGCCGTCGACGTCGTCGAGGGTCAGCTCGACCAACGACTCGGGACCGTCCTCCTGCCACCAGCGGAGGACCACGCGGCGGCGCTCGGCGACCTCCTCGACGACCACCCGGCGGCGCTCGCCGTCCTCCCAGCCGATCTCGCCCTCGGCGCCGGGGACGACCTCGAGCGCGACCTCGTCGGCCAGCCACTCGGCCAGCCCGTCGGCGTCGGCCAGCATCGCCCAGACGGCGTCGCGCTCGGCGTCGAGCCACAGCTCGCGCCGGACCACGGGATCCACGACCGGTTCGCGCATGGGCCGATCCTACACGCAACCACCCAGTTGCGCATCTGCTAGCGTCGTCGACACGCAACCGATCAGTTGCGCATCACCCTTCCAACCGGAGGCCCGCATGCCCCTCGTCCCGATGGTCGTCGAGCAGAGCCCGCGCGGCGAGCGCTCGTTCGACATCTACTCGCGGCTGCTCAACGACCGCGCCGTCTTCCTCGGCAGCGCGATCGACAGCGACGTCGCCAACCTCGTGATCGCCCAGCTGCTGCACCTCGAGGCGGTCGACCCCGAGAAGGACATCCAGCTCTACGTCAACTCGCCCGGCGGCGACGTCTACGCCAGCCTGGCGATCTACGACGCGATGCAGTACGTCCGCTGCGACGTCGCGACGGTCTGCGCCGGGATCGCGATGTCGGGCGGGTCGGTGGTGCTCTGCGGCGGCGCGCCGGGCAAGCGGGCGGCGCTGCCGAACAGCCGGATCCTGGTCCACCAGCCGCACGGCGGGCTCCAGGGCCAGGCCAGCGACATCGAGATCCACGCCAAGGAGATGCTCTGGATGCGCGACCGGATCGAGCAGCTGTACGTCGAGCACACCGGCCAGGAGCGGGAGCGGATCCACCTCGACATCGAGCGCGACCGCTTCCTCTCGCCCGACGAGGCGCGGGCCTACGGGCTGATCGACCGCGTGATCGCCCACCGCGGCGGCGAGCCCGCGGCGCCGACCGGGCTGGCGTAGCGGCTAGCCCAGCCGGATCGCGATCCGGCCGCCGCCGATCGTCGCCGTCGCCCGCCCGCGGCCGTCGAGCGTCAGCCGCCCGTCGAGCCGGCCGGGCCCGTCGACCCGCAGCGTGCCGTGGGCGCCGCGGTCGCCGAAGCGGATCCGGCCGCTGACCCGGACCCGCGGCACGTAGGCGTAGCGGCTGAGGGTGATCGAGTTGGCGTCGGCCCGGAAGCGGCCGCCGCGGAGCCCGCCGCCGCGCTCGGGCAGGCCGGAGAAGAGCCGCTGGTTGTCGGCGTCGATCGCGTCGCCGACGGTCAGCAGCGCCGCGTTGGCCACCCGCGAGCGGTCGCCGCTGGTGCCGCGGATCGGCCGCACCGCCGAGAGCCGCCGCGGGGCCAGCGCCACGATCCGCTCGTGGTTGTCGTGGCCGCGGCAGGGCTGGCCGACCGCACGGCCGGCGGCGAACCGCTTCAGCGCCCGCTCGGCGCAGCCGCTGGCGTCGCTGTCGAGCACGTCGTGGCCGGTGCCGGCGACGGCGACCAGCGACGAATGCGGCAGCTCGGCGGCGACCTCGCGGGCGCCCTCGACCCCGGTCCGCATGTCGAGCCGGCCGTTCAGGATCAGCGCCGGGACGTCGGGCAGCGGCGCGGTCGAGGGCCGCTCGACGCGGTCGGCCGGCCACTCGATGCAGGTGATCGCGTTGCTGTTCGGCAGCACCTCGCCGGGCGCGAACGGCGCGTAGTCGGCGGCCGGGATCTTCGCGAAGGCGGCGTCGGCCAGCGCTCGCCGGCGGGCCGGGGCGTCGGTCAGCGCGTAGGGCAGCGCCTGGTCCAGGCAGGTCGTGGTCTGGTAGAGCGCGAAGCTCAGCTCGCGGGTCTTCGACGGCGCCCCGGCGGCGATCGAGCGCAGCCGCAGCAGCGGGGCGGGATCGCCGGCCAGCGCGCCGCGGACCGCCGCCGGCAGCGCCGCCCGCAGCGGGCCGTTGAGGTCGCCGGCGAACAGCAGGCCGGGCACCTCGGGCGCGCTCAGGGTGACCGTCCGGCGGCGGCCGCGACTGTCGTGGACCGGTCCCTGGAGCGGCGCCGCGCGCAGCTTGGCCAGCAGCGCGGCGACGTCGTCGAGCGGGTCGCGGGTGACGCCGCGGCAGCGCGATCCGCCGCAGATCTCGCGCACGACCCGCGGGATCGCCTGGAACAGGTCGACCGCGAACGGCGAGCCGGCGACGGCCGGGACCACCGAGTCGAGCACCAGCCGGTCGGTCGTGGCGGGGTGGATCCGCGCGTACTGCTGGGCCACGAAGGTGCCGTAGGAGACGCCCATCAGCGCCAGCTTGCGCGAGCCGAACGCGGCCCGCAGCGCGTCGAGGTCGGCGACCGAGTCGCGGGTCGAGAAGAACGGCCGCTGGGCCCCGACCTGGGCCGCGCAGGCGGCGGCCTGGGCGCTGCTGGCCTCGGTCAGCGGCAGCAGCCGCTGCAGCTCGGGGCAGGAGAGGACGCCGGAGCGGCCGGTCCCGCGCTGGTCGAGCGTCACCAGCCGGTAGCGCGACAGCAGCGGCTTGAGGCTGCGCGCGAAGCTGGCCGCGAACGGCGCGCCGGCCTGGCCCGGACCGCCCGAGAGCGCCGCCAGCAGCCGCGGCTTGCGGCGGGCGGCGCGGCTGTCCTGGATCGCGAACCGGAGCCCGATCGTGCCCGGCGTGCGGCCGCTGCGGTCGAGCGGCACGGTCAGCGTCCCGCAGCCGAAGCCGGGCTGCTTGGGGCAGGGCCGCAGCTTCGGGGCCGCTGACGCGCCGCCGGCCCCGGCGAGCGGGACCAGCAGGGCCAGCAGGAGCAGCGAGACGACCCGGCGCATGGGCGAGCACGGTAGCCGGCCGGCCGGCGACCAGCACGGCCGGTCGCCGGTCAGCGGGCGACCAGCCGCACCGCCGTCCGCCCGATCCGGCCGTCGATCGGCCACGCCGGGCGGCCGGCGGTGGCAGGATCGGAGGATGGCGCGCCGTCCCGTCCCGTCGTCGCTGCTGCTGGCGCTGGTCGCCGCCGCGGCCCTGCCGGCCTCCGCCGCGGCCAGCCCGAGCGGCCCGGCCGAGTGGATCGTCGGCGGCCTCCACACCCCGTGGGAGCTGGCGCCGACGCCGGACGGGCGGACGTTCGTGGTCGAGCGCGGCGACGGGTCCGGGCGGGCGGTCGACGTCCGCGTGCTCGACGCCGCCGACCGGCTGCTGCCCGGCGTGGCGCTGAGCGGCAGCGAGATCGGGCCCGACGTCCGCAAGTTCCTGGGCCTGGCGCTGCACCCGGACTTCGCCCGCAACCACCGCGCCTACCTGTACGTCGGCCGCGCGACCGATCCCGACGGGGCCGGCCCGGCCAACGGCGGCAACGAGATCTGGCGGCTGCGCGACGAGAGCGGGCGGCTGCGGCCCGAGCGGCGGGTCTTCGGCGGGATCGACTCCGACGGCAACCACGACGGCGGGCGGATGGCGTTCGGGCCCGACGGCCGGCTCTACGTGACCACCGGCGACATCCACCAGCCGGCCCGCCCGCGCGACCCCGGATCGCTCAACGGCAAGATCCTGCGCTTCGCCGCGCCCGGAGACGAGCAGCAGCTGACCGCCCCGTCCGACAACCCGTTCGTGGCCCGCGGCGGCGCTGCCCGCTACGTCTGGTCGCTCGGCCACCGCCACCCGCAGGGGCTCGCCTTCGACGCCGCCGGCCGGCTGTGGGAGAGCGAGCACGGGCCGACCGGCGAGCAGCACGGGCCGCTCTACCCGGGCGGCAACGGCCGCAGCGGCCGCGACGAGCTGAACCTGATCGTCCGCGGCGGCGACTACGGCTGGCCGACGGTCTCCGGCCCCGACCGGCTGGCGGGGGCGATCGCGCCGGTGGCGGTCGCTGGCGACCAGCCGTCGTGGGCACCCGGCGACCTGGCCGTCGGCGCCGACGGCTCGCTCTACGCGCCGTTCCTGCGCGGGGCCGAGCTGCGCCAGTTCGACGTCCGCCGCGGCGCGGTCGTCGCCCAGCGCTCGCACCTGGCCGGGACGCTCGGCCGGCTGCGGGTGGCGGTCGCCCGCGGCGGCGACCTGCTGATCGCCCAGGACGACGGCGCCGACGCGGGCATCTACCGGCTGCCGCTGGGGCCGCGGTCGGCGGCCAGCGACGCCGCCGATCCGCCCCGCGGCGGTCCGGCGGCCCGTGGCCTGGCGCGGGCGCTGCGCGACCGGGCCCGGCGGCTGGGCCGGACGCGGCTGGCGCGCGGGGCCCGGATCGCCGTCCGCCGCGGCGACCTGCCGCGGGGACGGGTGACGGTCGAGCTGCGGCTGGGTCGCGCGTCGGGGCCGCGGCTGGCGCGGACCGCGGTCGCCGTCGCCGTCACCGGCAGGCGGACGATCGCCCTCCGTCCGAGCGCCACCGCCCGCCGGCGGCTGCGCGGGACGGGCGGGCGCCGGATCGTGGTCCGGGTCGCCGTCCGCCCCGACGGCGGCACGGTCGCGCGGGCGAGCGCGACCGGGCGGCTGCGCTAGAGCCCGACGTCCGCCAGCCGGCCGACGATCGTGTCCGCGTAGCGGGTGTAGTGGCCGAGGTCGAAGACCGCGTCGAGGTCGACCGCGGCGCAGCGCTCGTCCTGCTCGGCCAGCTGCCGCAGCGGGGTGCGGGTGTCCCAGGCGCGCTGGGCCAGCTCCTGGGCGATCCGGTAGGCGTCGTCGCGGATCATCGGCGCGCGGCCGGCGGCGGCGTCGCCCTCGATCAGGGCCAGCAGCAGCCGCTGGCTGAAGAGGGCGCCGCTGGTGAGGTCGAGGTTCTCGCGCATCCGGTCCTCGTGGACGACCAGGCCGGAGACGACCCGCACCGCCAGCGACTGCATGTAGTCGAGCGCGATCGTGGCGTCGGGCAGGATCACCCGCTCGGCGCCGGAGTGGCTGATGTCGCGCTCGTGCCAGAGGGCCACGTTCTCGACCGCCGCCTGGGCGTAGCCGCGCAGCACCCGCGCCAGGCCGGTGATCCGCTCGGTCGTGATCGGGTTGCGCTTGTGGGGCATCGCGCTCGAGCCCTTCTGGCCCTTGCGGAACGGCTCCTCGGCCTCGCGCACCTCGGTCCGCTGGAGGTGGCGGATCTCGGTCGCCAGCCGTTCCAGGCCGGCGCCGGCGAGGCTGATCGCCTGCAGCAGCTCGGCGTGGCGGTCGCGCGGGATCACCTGGGTCGAGACCGGCTCGGCCTGCAGGCCCAGCCGCTCCAGCACCCGCGCCTCGAACTCGGGCGAGGTCGCCGCGTAGGTGCCGACCGCGCCCGACAGCGCCCCGACCGTCGCCTGGTCGAACGCCTCGGCCAGCCGCTGGGCGTTGCGGTCGGCCTCGAAGGCGAAGCCGGCGAGCTTGATCCCGAAGGTGGTCGGCTCGGCGTGGATGCCGTGGGTGCGGCCGACGCAGACGGTGTGGGCGTGCTCGCGGGCCTTCTGGGCCAGCGTCTCCGCCACCTGCTGGGCGCCGGCGACGACGATCTCGCCCGCCTTCCGCAGCTGGATCGCCAGCGCGGTGTCGAGCACGTCGGACGAGGTCAGCCCGTAGTGGATCCAGCGGCCGCTCTGGCCGGCGGAGGCCGAGAGCACGTCGACGAAGGCGGCGACGTCGTGGTCGGTGATCTTCTCGCGCTCCTGGACCGCCTCGACGGTGAAGGTGGCGGCGCGGATCGCCTCCAGATCCTCGGGAGACGGGCCCTCCATCTCCTCGCAGGCGGCGACCTCGACGTCGCGCCAGGCGTCGAGCTTGGCCTGATCGGTCCAGACGGCGCCGATCTCGGGACGGGTGTAGCGCGGGATCATCGGCGCGGATTCTCGCCGATGACGGGGGTCGGCGCTCCCTCCCCCGGGCGATGGCCGGCGGCGGCCGCGGACGTAGGCTGACGCCGTCCCCCCACCCCCCAGGGAGAACCCCGATGCAACAGCTCCTGCGCAGCCGCGTCACCGTGGCCTGCGTG
Source organism: Patulibacter defluvii (assembly GCF_034096925.1). Lineage (NCBI taxonomy): Bacteria > Bacillati > Actinomycetota > Thermoleophilia > Solirubrobacterales > Patulibacteraceae > Patulibacter > Patulibacter defluvii. The sequence goes on along the minus strand of NZ_JAWZSQ010000008.1, from coordinate 72,270 downwards.
ACCGCCCTCGCCACCGGCGCCGTCGCCGTCGGCGGCACCGCCCTCGCCGCCGGCGGCAAGTCACGGACGCCGAGCCCGCTCAGCGCCAAGCAGCGGCGGGCCGTCAACGGCCTGATCGCCAGCTACGTCAAGAAGCACGGCCGCCGCGGGCCGACCGGCAAGGCGGGTGCCGCCGGGCCGGCCGGCGCGACCGGCCCGGCCGGACCCGCCGGCGCCGACGGCGTCGCCGCCGTCAGCGAGGCCTTCGGCCCCTGGCAGTGGGCCGACAGCGGCGGCCGCTACGCGGTCGCGATCTGCCCCGCCGGGACCGTGCCGACCGGCGGCGGGTTCGAGGTCAACTACTGGAACCCGACCACCAACGCGACGCTCGAGAACGACGGCCGGATCGTCGTCCGCTACGCCCAGGCCAACGACAGCAACGGCGACCAGCGAGCCGACGGCTGGACCGCCGCCGCCACGATGGCCCCCGGCACCACCCCGCCGAGCGGCTACCGGCCCGAGGTCACCGCCAACGCCGTCTGCGCCCCCGGCTCCGCCACCGCCCGCGTCCGCCGCGCGACCGCCGGCAGCGGCGCCCGGATCCGCCAGAACCGCCCGCCGGCCGCGCCCGCCCGCCGCTGAGCCGCCCCCAGGAGCCACGGGGCCCCTGCCGATCACGGGGCCCCCGGGCGGGTGGCCGGCCACCGCGTGGTCACGGCGACGCGACCGCGCCGCCCTAGGCTGGATCGCATGAGCCCCTCGGTCTTCCCCCAGATCCTCGAGGACCCGCTCCGCAACCGGGGCACCGCCTTCACCGCCGAGCAGCGGCGGGTGCTGGGCCTCGACGGGCTGCTGCCGCCGGCGATCGAGACCCTGGAGCAGCAGGCGGCGCGCTCGATCGAGGTCTTCCGCCGGCGCCCGACCGACCTCGACAAGTACGTCAACCTGCGCCAGCTGCAGGACACCAACCTGGTCCTCTACTACCGGCTGCTGGTCGACCACCTGGAGGAGGTGCTGCCGATCGTCTACACGCCGACGGTCGGCCTGGCCTGCCAGCGCTTCCACCGGATCTTCCGCCGCCCGCGCGGGCTGACGCTCTCCTACCCGATGCGCGACCGGCTGCCCGAGCTGCTGCGCAACCGGCGCCAGAAGGACGTCGACGTGATCGTGGTGACCGACGGCGAGCGGATCCTCGGCCTCGGCGACCAGGGCGCCGGCGGGCTCGGGATCCCGATCGGCAAGCTCGCGCTCTACACCGCGATCGGCGGGCTCGACCCGGGGCGGACGCTGCCGATCGTGCTCGACGTCGGGACCAACAACGAGGAGCGGCTGGCCGACCCCGGCTACCTCGGCTGGCGCCACGAGCGGATCGCCGGGCCCGAGTACGACGACTTCGTCGAGCGGTTCGTGAGCGCGGTCGAGGCCGAGCTGCCGCGGGCGATGGTCCAGTGGGAGGACTTCGCCACCCACAACGCGCGCCCGATCCTCGACCGCTACCGCGACCGGATCTGCACCTTCAACGACGACATCCAGGGCACGGCGGCGGTCGCGCTCGGGGCGCTGATCGGCGCCACCCGGGTCGCCGGCACCCGTCCGCGCGAGCACCGGATCGTCGTCCTCGGTGCCGGCTCGGCCGCGATCGGCGTCGCCGACGAGATCCGCCAGGCGCTGGTGGACGACGGCCTCGACCCGGAGCAGGCCCGTCGCCGCTTCTGGGTCCTCGACGTCGACGGGCTGCTGACCGAGGAGCGCGGCGATCTCTCGGCCGAGCAGCGGGTCTACGCCCGCCCCGCCGGCGAGCCGCCCGCCGGCGCGACCCTCGCCGAGGTCGTCCGCAGCGTCCACCCGACGGCGCTGATCGGGCTCTCGACCGCCCACGGCGCCTTCGACGAGGAGGTCGTGCGCGAGATGGCCGCGCACGTCGAGCGGCCGATCGTGCTGCCGCTCTCGAACCCGACGGCCCGCTCCGAGGCCGACCCCGCCGACCTCGACCGCTGGACCGACGGCCGCGCGCTGGTGGCGACCGGCTCGCCGTTCCCGCCGATCGAGCGCGACGGCCGCACGATCCCCGTCTCGCAGTCGAACAACGTCTACGTCTTCCCGGCGGTCGGGATGGGCGTGGTGGCGGCCCAGGCGGCCCGCGTGACCGACCGGATGCTGCGGGCGGCGTCGGCGGCGCTCGGCGCCCAGTCGCCCGCCCTGAGCGACCCGACGGCTCCGCTGCTGCCGCCGATCTCCGCCCTCCGCGCGGTCGCCGACGAGGTCGCGCTGGCGGTCGCGACCGCGGCGGTCGCCGACGGCGTCGCCCCCGAGCGGAGCGGCGACGACCTTCGCCGCCGGATCGCCAACGCCCGCTGGGAGCCGGTCTACCCCGACTGAGCCGCTAGCTGCGGCGGTAGAGCCGGGTGGTCAGCGGCGCGAAGACCGCCGTCAGCAGCGCCGCCGTCGCCAGCACGATCGCGATCTCGCCGCCGACCGCGTCGCCCTCCATCAGCCCGCGCGAGGCGCTGGCCAGGATCGAGATCGGGTTGACGTCGACGAACGCCTCCAGCCCGGCCGGCAGCGTGTCGGGGTCGACGAAGACGTTCGAGAGGAAGGTCAGCGGGAAGATCCCCATGAAGCCCGCGTTCATCACCGCGTTCGGCGACCGCAGCAGCAGCCCGAGGGTCATGAAGACCCACGAGAGGCCGAAGGCGAAGGCGATCACCAGCGCCAGCGCCGCGATCACGCCCGGCGCGCCCGCCCCCGGCCGGTAGCCGAGGACCAGGCCGAGCGCGACGATCACGATCCCCGCCACCAGGTAGCGGACGCAGTCGCCGAGCAGCGAGCCGACCAGCGGCGCCGGGCGCCAGATCGGCAGCGAGCGGAAGCGGTCGACGACGCCCTTGGTGAGGTCGGTGTTCAGCGCCACGCCGGCGTAGACGGTGGTGAAGAGGACCGACATCACGAGGATCCCGGGCAGGATGTAGTCCAGGTACTCGCCGGTCGATCCGGCGATCGCGCCGCCGAACAGGTAGGTGAACATCAGGACGAACATCACCGGGGTGATCGTCACGTCCAGCAGCTGCTCGGGCACGTGCTTGACCTTCAGCATCCCGCGCCAGCCGAAGGCCAGCGCCGTCCGCAGCGCGCTCGGGGCCGGCGGCCGCTCGCTGGTGGCGATCGCCTGGCGGACCGCCGCGGCGTCGGCGCCGGCGCTGGTGGTCGCGGTGGTCTCGTCGGATGCGGTGCTCATGCCGCCTGCTCCTCGTCGATCGTGGGGCCGGCCGGGTCGGGCTCGGCGGGGTGGCCGGTGAGGGCCAGGAAGACCTCGTCCAGGCTCGGCTGCCCGAGCGAGAAGTCGGCGACGCCGATCCCCGAGCGGGTCAGCCGCGCGACGGCGTCGGCGGCGCGGTCGGCGGGCGCGCTCGCGGCCGAGAGCGCGAACGGGTCGGCGGCCAGCTCGATCGCGCCCAGCTCGCGGCCCAGCAGCTCCTGGGCGGCCGGCCGCTGCTCGCGGTCGAGCAGCCGCACGTGGAGCACGCCGCTGCCGACCGACGCCTTCAGCTGCGCCGGCGAGCCCTCGGCGATCACGCGGCCACGGTCGATCACCGCGATCCCGTCGGCCAGCTGGTCGGCCTCCTCCAGGTACTGCGTGCAGAGCAGGATCGTGGTGCCGCCGTCGACCAGCATCCGGACGATGTCCCAGACCTGGTTGCGCGAGCGCGGGTCGAGCCCGGTGGTCGGCTCGTCGAGGAACATCAGCCGCGGAGTGACGACGATGCTGGCGGCGATGTCGAGCCGCCGCCGCATCCCGCCGGAGTAGTTCTTGACCAGCCGCCCGGCGGCCTCCTCCAGTCCGAACGCCTCCAGCAGCTCGTCGGCGCGGGTCTTGGCCGCCGGCCGTCGCAGGCCGAGCAGCAGCCCCAGCAGGATCAGGTTCTCGCGCCCGGTCAGGTCTTCGTCGACCGAGGCCATCTGGCCGGTCAGGCTGACCGCATCACGAACCGCGTCGGCCTGATCGACGATGTCGTGGCCGAGGACGGTGGCGTGGCCGGCGTCGGGCTCGATCAGCGTCGCCAGCATCCGGATCGTGGTCGTCTTGCCGGCGCCGTTGGGGCCCAGCACGCCGTAGACGGCGCCGCTGGGCACGGCCAGGTCGACGCCATCGACGGCGCGGGTGGCGCCGAAGGCCTTGACCAGGCCGGACGCTTCGATCGCGAGGGGGGACGGGGACATGGCGACCTCGGGGCTCGGAGGGGCGGCGCGCCGACGGCGCGCCCGTATGCCGGTGATGACCCGCCATATACCCGAGACTCATCGCTCTACGCGCCAAATCGACGCCCGGGCGCCAGATCGGCGGCGACGCCGTAGGCTCCGGGGCATGCCCGGCAGCCCCCCGGCCGACCCGCGGTTCGCCGCCGCCCGCGACGCCCTCGACAGCGGCGACGGGACGGGCTTCGCCGCGCTGCTGGCCGCCGACCCGACACTGGTCGCCGCCCGCGACGGCCACGGCAACGACCTGCTCGCGATCGCGGTCGCGACCGGCAGCGAGGACGCGGTCGCGCGGTTGCTGGCGGCCGGCGCCGACCCCGACGCGGCCAACGTCCACGGCTGGACCGCGCTCCACCAGGCGGGCTACGGGGGACAGACGGCGCTGGTCGAGCGGCTGCTGGCGGCCGGCGCGCGTCCCGACCGCGAGGCCCGCGGTGCCGGCGGGACGCCGCTGGTGCAGGCGCTCTTCTGGGGCCACCGCGAGGCGGCCGAGCGGCTGGCGGCGGCGATAGTGGTGCCGGCGAACCTGCGGGTCGCGGCCGGGCTCGGCGACCTGGCGCGGCTGGAGCGGCTGGTCGGTCCCGACGGCGCGCTCGCGCCCGTGGCCGGCGCGGCCCGCGAGTTCCACCGCCCCCACTCCGGCTTCCCGGCCTGGCGGCCGAGCGACGATCCGGCCGAGATCCGCGACGAGGCGCTGGCCTGGGCCGCCCGCAACGGCCGCGACGGCGCGATCGAGGCGCTGGTCGCCCGCGGCGCGCGGGTCGACGCCGACGTCCACCGCGGGACGGCGCTGGCCTGGGCGGCGGCCAACGGCCACGCGGCCACGATCGCGATGCTGGTGCGGCTGGGCGCCGACCCCGACGGCCGCTCGACCTTCGGCGGGCCCGAGCACGGCGAGGGCGTGGTGCCGCTGCACCTGGCCGCCCAGTACGGCCACGGCGACGCGATCGCGGCGCTGCTCGACGCCGGCGCCGATCCGACGCTCCGCGACCGGCTCCACGACACGACCCCGCGGGCCTGGGCCGCCCACGGTCCCCGGCCGGCGGTCGCCGAGGGCCTGCTGCCCGCCTGAGCGCGCTCCGTCAGCCGGGCCCGAGGCCGCGGCGGCCGGCCAGGTGCCAGGTGGCGATCGTGGCCGCGTCGACGATCTCGCCGCAGTCGATCATCGCGTCCAGCTCCGCCGGGGTGACCGCGCGCGGCACCAGCAGGCCCTCCTCCTCGGCCTCGGGCTGCGGCGGACCGGGCCGCAGGTCGCGGGCCAGGAAGGCGGTGAAGCGCTGGTTCGCCATCCCCGGCGCGAAGGCCAGCTCGCCCAGGCGCTCGAGCCGGCCGGCGGCGAAGCCGGTCTCCTCGCGCAGCTCGGCGCGGGCGATCGCCTCGGGGTCGGCGTCCCCGCCCTCGCCGTGGACGGCGCCCTGCGGCAGCTCCCAGCTCCAGGCGCCGAGCGGGTAGCGGTCCTGGCCGACCAGGTGGACGTGGGTCCCGTCCCACGGCACCACCACCGCGGCCGGCGGCTTGACGACGACCGCGTAGATGCCCGGCCGCGACGACCCGTCCGGCGCGGGACGCTCGATCGCGTCCTCGCGCAGGACCATCCACGGGTTGCGGTACGCCTCGCGGCTGGCGACGGTGCGGATCCGCGGCCGGTCGGCGGGGACGCCCGACGGCTCCTGCGCCACGACCGCTCTCCGCGCCGGCTAGGCGCTGACCGGCGCCTGGCCGTCGCCGCTGTTGAGGATCCGGATCGCCAGGTGGGCGGCGTTGCGGGGGTTGTCGAGGCCGACCGACGCGACCGGGACGCCCGGCGGCATCTGGACGACCGAGAGGATCGCGTCGAGCCCGCCGGCGGCGGAGAGGCGGCTGGAGAGCGGCACGCCGACCACCGGCAGGTCGGTGTGGGCGGCGGCGACGCCCGGCAGCGCGGCCGAGAGGCCGGCGCCGGCGATGATCACCCGCAGGCCGCGGAGGCGCGCGTTCTTGCAGTAGTCGGCCACGACCTCGGGGTCGCGGTGGGCGCTCATCACGCGGATCTCGAACGAGACGTTGTGCTCCTTCAGCACCGCCCCGGCCTTCTCCATCTCCGGCAGGTCGCTCTTGCTGCCCATGATGATGCCGACGCGCGGCGCGTCGCCGGGAACCTCGACGGCGTCCTCCAGCGCCTTCGTCTGGGGATCCTGGGTGGCGGCGGGGGTGTCGGACATCGCGGACTCGCTGGGTCGCAGGGACAGGGCCGCCAAGCCTACGAGACGCGCCCCGCTCGCGCTCGCGGACCGGCGGCGCGGACGCTCAGCTGACCGCGCCCCAGCGCTCGGTGCTGCGGGCGGCGGCCGCGACGGCGTCGGGCAGCGCCGCCGCCAGCGTCGCGCTGGTCCAGCCGTCGCGGGCCAGCCGCGCCAGCAGCAGCCCGGCGACGGTGTCGCCGGCGCCGATGGCGTTGACCGCGCGGGCCGTCACGCCGGCGGCGGTCGTCACGGTGCCGTCGCCGGCCACCAGCAGCGCCCCCTCGGCCCCGAGCGTGACCACGACGTTGGCCGCCCCCTGGTCGAGCAGCGCCCGCGCGCCCTCGTGCGGGTCGTCGCGGCCGCTGATCGCCCGCAGCTCGGCGCGGTTGGCCTTGACCAGGAAGGCGCCGGGGACCGCTTCGCGGGCGACGGCCAGCGCCTGGTCCGGGCTGGGCCAGAGGTCGAACCGCAGGTTCGGGTCGACGACCACCGGCCGGCCGCGGCGGAGGGCGCGGTCGCGGGCCGCCCGCACGACCGCGCGGTGGTCCGGGGCCACCTGCATGCTCGTCCCCAGGTAGAGCGCGCGGCTGCCGTCGACCGCCGCCTCGACCAGCGGCGCCAGCGCCCCGAAGCCGGGGGTCAGGCCGTCGCCGTGGAAGGCGTAGGTCGGCTCGGCGTCGGCGTCGACGGCCACGAAGGCGATCGGGGTGACGACCTCCGGCCGCGCCAGCAGCCAGGTCAGGTCGACGCCCTCGGCGGCCAGCCGGCGGCGCAGCCAGCGGCCCCAGGGGTCGTCGCCGACGACCCCGGCCAGCGCCGCCCGTCCGCCCTCGCGCGCGAGCACGACGGCGACGTTCGCCTTCGCCCCGCCGACGTGGGGCACGAAGCCGTCGACCTCGTCGAAGCTCGCCACCGGGTGCTCGCAGATCGCGTCGACGAGCACCTCGCCGAGGACCAGGACCGGCGCGTCGTCGCTCACGGCCGCAGGTGGGCCAGCAGCGTCCGCAGCTGCTCGGCCATGTAGGCGCGGAAGGCCGGCGACTGCGGGTCGTGGCCGGTCATCCGCTTGACGTCGCCCGGGAAGGTGACCCCGACGCCGACCGCCGCCTGCAGCACCAGCAGCAGGAACGCCGGGTCGACGTCGGCGGCGAACTCGCCCTCGCGCTGGCGCCGCGCCAGGTCCTGGACGTCGTCGGGGACGCCGGCCTCGTCGGGCCCGGGGATCGCGGCCGGGTCCTCGGCCAGCGTCTCGCGGAAGAAGAACCGCAGCATCTCGGGGTCGGCGATCGCGTAGTCCAGGTAGTGCAGGACCAGCTCCTCGATCGGCTCCGCCGGGTCGGTGAAGTCGGCCTCCTGCTGCTTCCAGCGGTCGAGCAGCGCCTGGTGCAGGCCGGCCTTGCCCCCGAAGTAGTACGAGATCAGCTGCTTGTTGACCCCCGCGCGGGCGGCGATCTCGCTGACCCGCGCGCCGGCCAGGCCCTTGGCGGCGAACTCGACCTTGGCCGCGTCCAGCAGCGCCTCGCGGGTGCGGTCGGCGTCGCGCCGGCGGACCTCGGGGGCGGGCGAGCGGCGGGGGGCGTCGGGGTCGGCGGCCACGGATCCAGGCTACTTGCTCAACCGGCAGGATGATTGATTCATCCGTTTGGTTGACAAATTCATCCGTATGGTTGATAGTGCCCCGCATGGAGCACGTCGTGGAGGCCCGGGGCCTCGTCAAGCGGTTCGGGGAGACGGAGGCGCTCGCCGGCCTCGATCTGGAGGTCCGGCGGGGCGAGGTCCTCGCCCTGCTGGGCCCGAACGGGGCCGGCAAGACGACCGTCGTCCGCACGATCGCCACCCTCGTCCGGCCCGACGCCGGCAGCCTGCGGGTGGCGGGGATCGACGTCGTCCGCCACCCCGAGCGGGTCCGGCGGGTGATCGGGCTGGCCGGCCAGTACGCCGCGGTCGAGCCGACGATGACCGGGCGCGAGAACCTGGAGCTGGTCGCCCGGCTCTTCGGTCACCGCGGCCGCGAGGCCCGGGCGGCGGCGGCCGCGGTCCTCGACCAGCTGGGCCTGACCGAGGCCGGCGACCGGCCGGTCAAGACCTACTCGGGCGGGATGCGGCGGCGGCTCGACCTCGGCGCCAGCCTGGTCGGCGCACCGCGGCTGCTGCTGCTCGACGAGCCGACGACCGGGCTCGACCCGCGCAGCCGCAACGAGCTGTGGGCGGCGATCGCCGCGCTGGTCGCCCAGGGCACCGACGTGCTGCTGACCACCCAGTACCTGGACGAGGCCGACCAGCTCGCCGACCGGATCGCGATCGTCGACCGCGGGCGGGTGATCGCCAGCGGCACCCCCGACGAGCTCAAGGGCCAGGCCGGCCGCGACGTGGTCGAGGTCCACCTGCGCGACCCGGCCGACCTCGACCGCGCGATCACCGAGCTGACGCTGCTGACCGGCCGCGCGCCCGAGGTCGACGACGCCACCCGCCGGCTGGCGATCCCGGTCGACGCCGGCACCGACCGGCTGATCGACGTCGTCCGGGCGCTCGACGGCGAGCGGATCGCCGTCGCCGACGTCGGCCTGCGACGGCCGACCCTCGACGAGGTCTTCCTGACCCTGACCGGCGCCCCCGCCCCGACCGCCACCGACGAGGTCCCCGCATGAGCACCGCCGCGCTGCCGGCCCGCCCGGCCCTGACCCCACCGACCCGGGCCGCCGGCCCGATCGCGACCACGCTGGCGATCGCCCGCCGGACCGTCGTCCAGTTCCTGCGGACGCCGGAGCTGCTGATCACGACCACCGTCCAGGGCGTGATCTTCCTGCTGATGTTCCGCTACGTGCTCGGCGGGGCGATCAGCGCCGGCGACGTCGCCTACGTCGACTTCCTGGTCCCCGGGTTCGTCGTCTCCGGGATGCTGTTCTCGGCCAGCGGCGGCTCGGTCGGCGTCGCCGAGGACGCCGCCGGCGGCTTCTACGACCGGCTGCGCTCGCTGCCGATCCCGCGCTGGAGCGTGCTGACCGGGCGCGCGCTGGCCGACACCGCGCTGATCACCTGGGCGGCGCTGGTGACGGCCGCGGTCGGGTTCGCGATCGGCTTCCGGCCCGACGGCGGCCCGCTGGCGCTGCTGGCGGCGCTCGGGCTGGTGGTGCTGCTGGCCTTCTCGCTGACCTGGCTGTTCCTGCTGCTCGGCCTGCTGGCGGGCAGCGCCCAGGCCGCGCAGGGGATGGGCCTGCTGGTGATCCCGTTCTCGTTCGTGTCGAGCGCCTTCGTCCCGGTCGACTCGATGCCCGGCTGGCTGGAGGCGTTCGCCCGCCACCAGCCGATCACCGTCGCCTGCGACGCCGTCCGCGGGCTGACCCTCGGCGACGGCGCGGCGGCGGTCGTCGACCGCGCGACGTCGACCTCGGTGCTGCTGACGCTCGGCTGGTGCGTGGTGCTGGTGGCGGTCTTCGCCCCGCTGGCCCTGCGCCGCTACCGGCGGGGCTAGCCGAACCGCGCGACCGCCCGCTGGGCGATGTCGCGGCGCAGCTGGCGGCCGGCGAACGCGACCCGGTCGGCGGCGGCGTAGGCGCCGTCGCGGGCCGCGCCCGGCGTCTCGCCGAGGACGGTCAGGTTCAGGACCCGGCCGCCGGCGGTGACGATCCGGCCGTCGCCGTCGCGGGCGGTCCCGGCGTGGGTCAGCTCGACCCCGTCGGGCAGCCCGTCGAGGCCCTCGATCACGTCGCCCTTCGAGGCCGACGCGGGGTAGCCGGCCGAGGCCAGCACCAGCGTCACCGCCCAGCGCGCGTCCCACTCCAGGACCGCGTCGGCCAGCGAGCCGGTCGCCGACGCCGTCATCAGCGCCAGCAGGTCGCTGCGCAGCCGCGGCAGCACCGCCTGGGTCTCGGGGTCGCCGAAGCGGGTGTTGTACTCCAGCACCTGGACCCCGTCGGCGGTCAGCATCAGGCCGGCGTAGAGGATCCCCCGGAAGGGCGTGCCGCGGCGGGCCAGCTCGTCGACGATCGGCTGGTGGACCTGGGCCGAGATCGCCTCGGCGCGGGCCGCGTCGACGCCGACGACCGGCGAGTAGGAGCCCATCCCGCCGGTGTTCGGGCCCTCGTCGCCGTCGAAGATCCGCTTGTAGTCCTGGGCCGGCGCCAGCGGGATCGCCCGCTCGCCGTCGCAGATCGCCAGCAGCGACAGCTCCTCGCCGTCGAGGAACTCCTCGACCACCACCGCGGCGTCGCCGAACTGGTGGTCCTCGAGCATGTCGACGAGGGTGGCGCGGGCCTCGGCCTCGTCCTGGGCGATCACGACCCCCTTGCCGGCGGCCAGGCCGTCGTACTTGAGGACGACCGGGTAACGGCCGATCGCGGCCAGCCCGTCGGCGACCGTGGTGACCGTCGCGTGGCCCGCGGTCGGCACGCCGGCGGCGATCATCACCTCCTTGGCGAACGCCTTCGAGCCCTCCAGCGCGGCGGCCGCCGCGCGCGGCCCGAAGGCGGCGATCCCGGCCTCGGCGAGAGCGTCGACCAGCCCCGCCACCAGCGGCACCTCGGGGCCGACGGCGACCAGGTCGACGGCCAGCTCGCGGGCCAGCGCGACCAGCCCCGCGACGTCGTCGGCCGCCACCGCGTGGACCTGGGCGTCGGCGGCGATCCCCGGGTTGCCGGGCGCGGCGTGCAGCTCGGGCGCCTGGGGGGAGCGGGCGAGCGCGCGGACGATCGCGTGCTCGCGACCGCCGGCGCCGACGACGAGGACCTTGGGCATGGGCCGCAACCTACCGGCGGGCGCCGGTGCCGGTCGCCCGCCGCGGGCCGTCACCGCGGCCGGGCGACGATCGTCGTGTGGTAGACGGTGCGGTGCTCCTCGACCGGCTCCAGGCCGACGGCGACGAGCATCTGCCGCAGCGCCCCGGGCGAGATCCCCCAGTACCAGTTGACGTAGCCGGCGGCGGGATCGAACGGCTCGCTGTGGGCGGGGTGGCTGCCGGGCGGCGGCGCGAAGACGCACTGGGTGCCCCGCAGCGGCAGCGTCTCGGAGGCGACGATCAGGGTCTCGCCGGTGAACGCCTTCAGCCGCTCCAGCGTCAGCAGCGGGTGCGGCGCGTGGTACAGCACGCCGCTGCACCAGACCACGTCGTGGACCCCGGTCTGCTCGAGCGTCGCCGGGTCGTGGAGGTCGCCGGCGACGAACCGCACCGACGATCCGCGGCGGGCGTGCTCGGCCTCGTAGGCGGGGGTCGGCGGCATGATGTCGACCCCGGTCACGCGGGTCGCGCCGGCGTCCTCGGCGGCGAAGGCGAGCGCGCCGTCGACCGACCACATGCAGCCGATGTCGACGAACGAGCGGCCGGCGGCGTGGCGGGCGATCAGCGACTCGCGTGGCGGACGCCGGCGGGACAGCCGGTGGCGGAGGGCGGGCAGCAGCACGGCCGGGGTTCCTCGGGCTCGCGGAGGGCGACGGGCTAGGGCGCGCCGTCGCTGAGGAGCGTCGCCGTGCGCAGCTTGCCGCTGACGACGGTGGCGCGGGTCCAGGCGACCGTGAAGCGGCCGTCGGGCAGGGCGCCGATCGCGGCCGACCCGAAGGCGTTGCTGCGGTCGAGCAGCTGGGCGTCGGTCAGCGCCTCGACCGTCGCCGGGGTGCCGAGGGTGCCGGTGGCCGGGCGGACGGCGACCTGGACGGCGACGCCGCGGTCGCCGTTGGAGCCGCCGCGCGGGACCTCCTGCTCGCGCACGAGCACCAGGCCGGTGACGCTGCGGGCGCTGGCCAGGCCGTGGACGCGGCCGGCGGCGGCGATGTCGCGCGCGGGGCCGAGCCCGCCCTCGACGCCGCCCTCGGCGATCCGCGGGATGTCGTGCGCGGTGCCGTCGGCGACGCTGCCGACCACCTGGCTCCAGGCGACCAGCGGCCGGTTGGCGCGGTCGACGATCGCCACCAGCGAGCCGCCGGGCGCCCGCACGGTGGTGCTGCCGCGGTCGAGCGGCTTGGGGGCGGCGAAGCGGTGGCGGTCGTCGTTGCGGGTGGTCGCGCGGACGACGTAGGGCTTGGTCCGGTCGGCGGCCCCGTCCTGCTCGCCCCAGGCGACGACGGCGCGGCCGCCGCGGCCGACCGAGGCGGTCGCCGAGGGGAAGCCGGGCCCGCCGCGGCGAAGCGTCTGGGGCGTGCCGAGCTTGCCGCTGCGGACGTCGAGCGAGCGGACGTAGAGCCGGCGGGTGCTCTCGCTGGCCCCGCGCTGGTAGACGAGGACCGTGTCGCCGCCCTGGCCGGTGGCGAGCGCCAGCAGCCGGCTGGCGCGGCTGCCGCTGACCAGCTTCGGCGCCGACAGCCGGACGGTGCCCTTCTTGGTCGTCGCCCGCCGCCACGAGGCGTAGACGCGGACGACGCCGTCGGCGCCGACGTCGCTCCAGGCCATCACGACGTTGCCCGAGGTGGTGCCGGCGATCCGCACCGGCTCGTCGAGCACGGCGGTGCCGTGGTTGGCGGCCTTGCCGAGCGCGACCGAGGGCGCGTCGCCGACCGAGACGCCCAGGCGGACCCGCGGGAGGCTGATCGTGCGGGTGCCGCCGCGGCCGTTGGGCACGCTCCGCTGGACGCTGCCGAGGCGGGTCGAGCGGGCGTGGAGGACGGCGTCGCGGCCGAAGGCGAGCGGGTCGGGCAGCAGCCCCGCGATCGTCCGCCGGCCCTCGGGCTGGCCGTCGCCGGCGACCCCGAGCAACCGCGTGTCGACCGTGTTGCCCTTGCCGGCGCCGCGGGCCACCACCACCCGTCCGCCCTGGCCGTCGACGGTCAGGCCGGCGACGCCGACCCCGCTGTCGAGCTCGACCGGGTTGGAGAAGGCCGCGCCGGCCGGAGCGGCGAGCGCCAACGCGAAGGTGAGCGCCGAGGCGCCAGGAGCAAGGAGACGGAGCACGCGGAGCGGGGAGGGCCGGAGACGGTGTTCCGGCGCCGTGGAGGCAGGCCGGAGCGGCATGCGTACGACGGTACAGGACGACTCCCGCGCGACGCGCAGGTTTGCGTTCGTCGCGGTCCGGAAGTGCCACTTCGGTGCCGTTTCGGTGCCAAACCGTGATCGCCGGCGGCCGGCCGGCACAGAGGGAGCGTGTCCCGTCGTCGCCTGCTCCGGTCCCTCTCCGTCCCCGCTCGCGCGCCGGCGCGCCCGGGCCGTCGGGCGCTGGCGGCGGTGGCCGTCGCCCTGGCGCTGACGGCCTTCCCGGCGCCGGCCCGCGCGGCCGACGGCGACGGCACCTCGGCGGCCGAGATCCGGCGGTTGGCCGACACGCTGGCGACCGCGGCGCTCTCCCACCAGAACCCGGAGGGGCTGATCCACGACCCGGTCAAGGACCGCTACGTGGCCCACTACGGGCCGGCCGGCTTCGGCTACGCCGGACTGCGGGCGGCCCAGCGCAACGGCGACCCGGAGCTGCTCGAACGGGCGCTGCGGGCGGTCCTCGTCTCCGCCCGCCAGGGTCACGCGACGCCCTTCGACCAGTGGCTGACGGCGAAGTCCTACGCCTTCGCCCAGCGGCACTTCGCGCGCTCGAAGGCGTGGCTCGCGGCCGCCCCGAAGGTCGCCGCCTACCTCGACCAGGCGCCGTTCCACTCGACGGTCCGGCGGCCGTCGCCGACCTGGACCAGCGACCGCCGCTACAACAACTGGAAGCTGGTCGAGCTGGCGGCGCGGGCGGTCGCGCTCGACGCCGGGCGGTTCCCGCTCGACGCCGCTCGCCGCCGGCGGCTGGCGACGATCAGCGGGATGGCGGCGAACGCCGCGGCCGGACCGGCGCCGGTCAACACCTGGCTCGGCGGGTCGGCCCGGGTGCTCTCCGATCCGACCAGCAACCCGCTCGCCTACGCGGTGCTGTCGGCGGTGGCGCTGCGCGAGGCGCGGCGGGCGCGGCCGGCGATCGTCCCAGGGGCGCTGGCCGGGCTGCGGGCGCCGACCTCGCGCTTCCTGCTGTCGGTCGCGGGGCCGGACGGGACGGTCGCCTGGAGCGGACGCTCGGCCCATCTGAGCTGGACGTTGGTCGGCAGCATGATCATCGGCATCGACCGTGGCGACCGCGACGGGCGCGGCCTGGCCCACGCCGCCTGGCGGCAGCTGAACGACCGCTTCGGCGTGCGGCCCGACGGCTACCTGGCGATCGCCCCGGTGCTGCGGCGGGCGAACGCGACCCTCGGCCTCGACGGCTACGCCGACATGGTGATCTACGGCGGGCTGACGACGGCGCTGCTGAACGACGCCGCCGACGCCCTCGAGGGCCAGCCGCCGCTGACCGGGGGACCGCCGTCCGCGACCCGCTCCGGGACCTTCGCCGACCCGAACGGGGCGGGCGTGGCGGCGGCCCGGCGCGGCGACGTCTGGTGGGCGGCGACCACCCGCGCCAGCGACCACGATCTGCGCTTCCAGCCGGGCCTGCAACTGGTCCAGGTGCGGACCGGCGCGGGCTGGGAGAACGTGCTGCCGGTGCGGCCGCGGCGCTCGAAGCGTCCCCCGCTCTGGCCGGCCCCGGCCGGCTGCGTCTGGCGGACGACGGGGACCACCAGCCTCGGCTGCGGCCGCCGCTCGCTGCGGATCGCGACCCGCGGCGAACGGGTCGCGATGGAGCTGCGGCTGGCCCCGGGCGAGCGCGCGGCCGGCTGGCTCTACGTCGCCGAGCCGGTCCGCGACGGCGCCCGCACGCTGCGCTGGCGGGGCGGCAGCCTGCAGTCCAGCGGTGACCTGCAGCTGCGGGTCGACCACCGGCGGATGAGCTCGGCCTCCGATCCCGACCTGCAGGCGGTCCGCTACGCGGTCCGCGCCGACCGCCGCGGGCGAGCGGTGGTCAGCATCGGGCGCTAGATGCCGGCGATGAAGTCGTCGATCGGGATCGCGGTCAGCGTCTCCCAGCTGCCGGTCCCGCGCGACGAGAGCTCGAGCGAGATCCGCGAGATCGTCTGCTCGTCCGGCGCCTCGACGACGTTGATGAAGTCGTACTGGCCGAGGACGGCCCACTGGGCGGTGACCGATCCGCCGAGCGCCTCGACCTCCTTGTTCACCTCGCGGATCCGCTGCGGGTTGTTCTTGATCGTCTGGACGCCATCGGGCGACAGGCGGGTCAGCAGGACGTAGGTCGGCACCTGGGTTCCCCTGGGGTTCGGTCGGTTGGCGGCGTCCGGGGCGCGGTGGGGCCGCGTCCGGAGCCTGACCCTGTTGTACCCGATCCCGTCCCCGGCGTGGGGCCCCTGGGCGCGACGCTGCGCGGGGGTGCCGGCCCGCGGCGCGCGCCCGCGTACGATGGGCGCCATGTCGCGCGCGCCGAGGCCCCGCCTGACCCGCCGACGGGTCGCGATCGGGGCGGTGGTGGTGGTCCTGGTGCTGCTCGCCGGCGGCCAGCTGGTGCTGCCGTGGATCGCCGCCAAGGTGGTCCGCGACGACCTCGGCGACCCCGACGCCGACGTCACCGTGAAGGCCTTCCCGGCCTGGAAGATGGCGCTCGGCAAGGTCGACTCGATCGACCTCCGCGCCGGCACCGTCAAGCGCTCGGACAACCAGCTGGCCGACCTGCTGGAGCGGGCCAAGGAGGTCGGCCGGATCGACGCCACGATCGCGGCGATGGACGTCGGCGACTTCCACCTGCGCGACGTCCGCACCCACCTGGAGGACGGCCGGGTGACCGCCTCGGCCCAGGTGACGCTGGCCGACCTGCAGCAGATGGCCCCCGGCGGGGCGACCCTGACGGCGCTGCCGGCCGGCGCCGACGGCACCCCGCGGTTCCAGGTCGCGGTCAGCGTCTTCGGCAGCCAGCAGCAGATCCCGGTCGTCGTGCGGGCGACCGAGGGCAAGATCGAGGTCGCGCCGGACAACGCGCTCGGCGCGGTCTTCCGGCTGACCGTGTTCGAGAACCCGCGGCTGTGGATCGACGGGGTCCGCAGCAGCGCGGCCGGTCAGTCCGTGCGGATGGACGTGACCGGCCGACTGCGCTGAGCGCGCGCCGTTCGTGACCGCTGCGGTCGCAAGCAGCGCGCGCTCGGGGGTCAGGCGGCCGGCTCGAGCGGGCCGCCGACCCGCAGCAGCCGCCGGTTGGCCGCGGTGTCGGGCAGCTCGCGCCACTCCGTCACCCGCTGGGTGGTCTCGTTGCTGAACCGCACCCGCGGCTTGCCGGGAACGCTCGTCAGGCCCTTGGAGACCGTCCGGTACTGGACCGCGTCGTAGGTCTTGGCGTCGACGTACAGCTCGGTCCGGTCCTCGATCCCCGGCACCGCCGACTCACCGTCGAGGTTGGCGATCACCAAGCGGTAGGTGCGGCGGCCGTCGACCGTCGCCTCGCCGTCCAGCCGCACGTCGCGCTCGCCGCGGCGGGCCGCCTCCAGCAGCTCGTGGGCGGTGAAGACCAGCCGCGGCTGGATCGCGGAGTTGCGCTCGGTGGTCGTCCGGCCGGTCTTCGGGTCGAAGTCCTGGGAGACCGCGCCCTTGACCTCGCCGGCGGTCGCGTACTCGGTCGCCGAGTCGACTCCGGACCCGCCGCGGTAGGAGGCGCTGTTCGTCCGCTCGCGGACGTTCAGCGGCTTGCCGGCCGGGTTCAGGCGCACCCAGCCGGTCGCGTCCTGGTGCAGCTCGCCGCCGCCGTCGTCGGCGTGCCACGTGCGTACGTCGATCTGCGAGCGGATCATCACGATCCGGTTGGCCGGAAGGTCGGTCGCGGCGGCGGCCCGGTCGAGGATCTGGTCGAGGCCAGGACTGCCGGCCGGGGCGACCGCCAGCACCACCGCCGTGCCCATCGCGAGCGCCGGGGCGGCCACGATCGGGGCGGCGAGGACGCCGCGGCGGCGCTGGAGCGCGGCACGGCGGGCACGAACGCGGGCCCGGGCCGGCGGCGGGTCGGCCTGACCGGCGACCGGGTCGGCGGCGCGCAGGCGGGCGAGCAGGTCGTCGTGGTCGTTCTTCATGGTCATCGCTCCCTGGTGGTGAGGGCCGCGGCGCGGACCGCGGCGGGGGTGCCCGTGCGCGCCGGCGGCGCTTCGGGCGGGGACGGACGGGCCGGGTCGGCGGCGTCGAGGGCCAGCTGGAGCCGCGCCTTCGCCCGGGTCAGGCGGACGGCGAAGGTGCCCGGCGAGCAGCCGGCGGCGCGGGCGGCGCGGTGGTTGTCGAGGCCCTCCCAGGCGACCAGCGCCAGCGTCTCGCGGTCGCGCTCCGAGAGCGCCGCGAAGGCCGGCGCCAGGACCGCGTCGCCGGTCAGCCGCTCCTGCGGATCGCCGGTGGTGGTCCGGTCGTCGCCGGCGGCCCCGAGCTTGCGGACCAGTGCCGTGCGGCGGGCGTGGCTGCGCCGGTGGCCGTGGACGACCCGCCGGGCGACGCCGTAGAGCCACGGCAGCGGGTCCTCCATGTGGCGGGGCAGCCGCCGCCAGGCGACCGCGAAGGTCTCGGCGGTCAGGTCGTCGACCGCCCCGGGTTCGACCCGCCGCGCGACGTAGCGGCGGACGGCCGCGTGGTGGTCGTCGTAGACCGCCCACCGTCCCCCCGCCCCGTCGTCGCGCCGGGGCCATCGTCGTTCGCGCGTGCTCACACTGGCTCTCTGCCGGACCCCGGCGAGGGATTACAGCGCGAGCGGGGCCGCGCGCGCGGCAGCGGCCCCGCTCAGATCGCGTTCGGGTCGCAGCCGTGGCTGGTCAGCTGGCTGAGGCCGGCGGCACCCCACAGGCGGCAGAACTCCTGCTTGGCCCGGGTCGCCTGGATGTCGTAGGCGTTGGCGCCGGCGCTCGGGTTCACCTGCCGCTCGTGGATCGCGTCGCGCGAGGCGACGATCGCGCGCCGGAACGCGTCGAGCGCCTGGGCCTGGCGGTCGCTGCCCGGGGTGATCCGGCCCAGCCGCGCCAGCACCCGCTCGCGGTTGGCGCGGGCGCCGGCCAGGTCGCGGGCGGCGGACAGCCGCCGGCCCTCGGCCGAGAGGTTCATCGCCTCGACCATCTGCCGCGCCGCCGCCTGCCGCTGACTGCCGCCGCCGGCCGGCCGCTCGCCGCCGTCACCGCCCGCCGGCGTCGTGGTGCCGGTGGTCGAGGGCCCGTCGCCGCCGGTGGTGGTCGCGGAACCGTCCTTGGTCGCGGTCGTCGCCGGGCGCTCCTTGGGCGGATCGTCGCCGCCGCCGTTGGCGATCAGGTAGCCGCCGAGGCCGGCCACCACCAGCACCGTCGGCACGATCGCGCCGATCGCGATCCAGCGCCCGCGGCCGTCGCCGCCGCCCGTGGGAGCCGGGGGCGGCGTCGCCGGCCAGCCCGGTCCGCCACCGGCCGGGCGCGGCTGGCGCGGGGCGACCGCGGTCGGGGCGTCGGCGGGCGGTGGGTCGGGCGCCGGCGCGGCCGCCGGCTGGCCGTGGGGATCGGTCGGCGCGTCCGACCCGGTCGGCGGGGCGTAGGCCGCGGCCGCCCCCGGACCGGTGCCCGGGGCCGCCGCGCAGCCGGTCACCGCGCAGCCGCCGTTCTCGACCCAGCACTCCTCGTGGTGGACGGCGCCGCAGGAGGGGCAGGCGTGGACGGCGGCGCCGGTCTTGACGGTGAAGTGGCAGAAGGGGCACGCGGCCCCGACGGGTGTGGTGCTCATCGGTGGTTCCTCGGGGACGGGACGGCGGCCGGCCGCGCGGTCGGCCGCTGCGCCAGCAGCGCGATCTCGTCGTCCCGCCAGCCGAAGACCCCCTCGTGGCCGGCGTGCGGGTCGACGACGTGGGCGATCTGGCCGGCGCGGGCGAAGAAGTGGCGCTGGATGAAGCGGTCGTGCTCGCTCAGGAAGATCCCGAATCCGGGGTGCGAGTGGTACCAGCCGACGATCTCGCGGCCGGGGTGGTCGCGGTCGAGCGCGGCGTGGACGCGGGCCCAGGCGTCGTGGGTGAAGGTGACGCTGGCGCGGGCCGAGGTCGCCTCGAGCGCGGCGATCGCCCCCAGCACGTGGGTCTCGCCGGCGTCGTCGTGGATCCCGCCGACGAGCACCCCGCCGACCTCGTGGTCGAGGTCGCCGAAGACGTGCTCGATCACCGCCCGGTGGGCCGTGCGGGTGAAGCGCGGGCGGTGGCCGCCGCTCATGCCGCGGCCGCCGTCCGCAGCCGCTCGCCCAGCGGGCGGTCGCCGTCGAGGGTCAGGTGCCACCGCTCGAGCCCGTGGCGGGCGGTGATCGTGTCGCCCGGCGGCAGCCCGACGTCGGCCGGGCGCCGCTCCAGCAGCGGCCCGTCGGCGGGGCCGATCCGGTGCCGCAGGCGCGGCGTCGTCTCGCTCCCGCAGGCGCGGCAGCGGACGTCGTCCGGACCCAGCTCGTGGAGCGGGCGGGCGATCGCGAGCGCCGCGCCGCAGGCCCCGCAGTCGGCCCCGAGGACCAGCTCGACCTCGGTCTCCAGCTCGACCTCGTCGTGGCCCAGCCGCTCGCGCCCGGCGGCCAGCAGCGCGGCGAACGACGCCGTCGCCGGCACCGCGCTGGTCCGCCGCGGGTCGTAGCGGTCGTGGGCCAGGCACTGCTCGCGGCGCGGATAGCCGACCACGTAGGAGTCGTGGGTCAGGCCGTTGAAGGCGAAGCCGCGGCCGGCCAGGGTGGCGTCGGCCGGCATCCCGTGCAGCAGCTTGATCGCCTCCTGGACCTGGATCCCGGCGACGACCGCGGCGGTGGTGGCGGTGGTCGGGACCTTGCCGGTCAGCAACTCGTCGCGGGTCAGCAGCGCGCACGAGCGGCGGGCGGCGACCAGCTGGTGGTCGCGCTCGTTCATCGTGCACTCGTAGCAGGGGCCGTCGGGGGCGACGAACGCCCGGACCACGCCCTGCAGCCCCTCGATCGCACCGTCGACGTAGGGGGTGCCGCTCTTCCAGCAGGCCTGGTTGACGTGCATCCGCGCCTCGCGGTTGTCGACCCCGCCGAGCACCAGGTCGACGTCGCGGACGATCCCCAGGCCGACGGTCGAGCGGACGTCGCCGACGATCCCGACCACGGTCACGTCGGGGTTCAGGGCCGCGGCGGCGCGGGCGGCGACGGTCGCCTTCGGCCGGCCCTCGTCCTCGCCGCGGAAGAGCACGCAGCGCGACAGGTTGGAGTCCTCGACCACGTCGCCGTCGACGACCGCGACCGTCCCGACCCCCATCAGCACGCAGCTCTTGACCAGCTCGTTGCCGAGCGCGCCGGCCCCGACCACCAGCACGGTGGCGGCGGCCAGCCGCTCCTGCTCCCACCACGAGATCAGCGCCTGGCGGTGGTAGCGGCCGTCGCGGGCGTCCGGGTCGGCGGTCAGGCGGCCGCCGGGCTCGGGGTCGCCGTCGCTCACGCCCCGCCCGCGGTGATCTCGGCCACCAGCCGCAGCACGTCGCCGTCGCGGACGCCGGCGGCGGGCAGCGTCTCGTCGTCGGCGACCTGGCGGCCGGTGGCCTTGTGGTGGAACTTGTAGGAGAGCGGCACCCCGTCGGGGCCGACCGCCGGCAGCTCCATCAGCTCGACCAGGCGGGCGATGATCCGGCCGGCGGAGGCGTCGGCCGGGACGGTCGCGTCCTCGGTCTTGTTGCCGGTGGCGTCGATGACGGTGATGTCCACGTGCGGGCCGTTCGGTTCCGGGAGGGTCAGACGGCGAGCGCGACGGCGTCGGCGGTCGGGACCGCCACGGCGAGCGCGACCAGCGCGGCCAGGTCGTCGCCGGGGCGGGCGCCGGCGGCCCGGGCCCAGGCGGCGGCCTCGTGGTCGAGCGGATCGTCGAGGTTGAAGTCGTCCCAGGCCGCCAGCCGGACCAGCCGCCGGACGACGTCGGCCAGGCTCTCGCCCGCGCTCCACGGGCCCAGGCAGACGCCGCCGTGGCGCCGCGGCGGCAGGATGTTCGGGTGCAGGATCGGCGTGGTCCAGCGGACGACCGGCGGCAGCCGCGGGTAGTCGCGGTGGAGCTCGATCGTCGCCCGGTGGCCGACCCGCAGCACCGGCCGGCCGGCGGCCCCGCGGGCCAGGCCGTCGCAGGCGATGGTGATCGCGTAGCGCTCGGCCGGGTGGCCCTCGGCCTCGATCCGCAGTCGCGGATCCTGCCGTGCCAGCTCGGCCAGGTCGCGCTGGTCGGCCAGCAGCCGGCGGTCGCGCGGGTTGATCGCGGATCGGTCCTCCACGACGGGGATCACACCAGATCGCCGGGGGTCGCACCAGAGGCGACCGGTTCCCCCGCGCGGGGGATGTCGGGGCGGCGATCGGGCGCGAGGATGGCCCGTGGTTGAATCCCCTCATGCCCGGCGGGGAGGACGAGATCGAGGTCGTGCTGCGGCCCCGGGGCCGTCTCGCCGGCGATCCGAGCGACCCGGCGCTGCTGATCGACGGCCGCCGGATCGCGATCCCCGCCGGGGGCCTGGTGGTCGGCACCGACCCGGCCGGGGCGCTGGCCCTGGGCCACGCCGCGGGCGACGTTCACGAGCCGGCGCTGGTGCTCGACCGCGAGGGGCCGCGGGTGCGGCTGCGGAGCCTCGACGCCCGCACCGGCGTGGTCCTCGGCGGCGAGCGGCTGGCGGCCGACGAGCGCTGGCTGGCCGACGGCGAGCGGCTCGAGGTCGGCGGCCACGGCTGCTTCTTCGTCGGCGGCCACGACGCCGGCGACACGATCGCGGTCCCGGGAGCCGAGCCGCCGGCCGAGCTGGTCAGCGCCAACCTGGCGCTCGACCGCGACGTGCTGCGGCTGGGCAGCGACCCGGGCTGCGACGTCGTCCTCGCCCACCCGACGGTCTCGCCGCTGCACGCCGAGATCCGGGCCAGCCCCGGCCGGCCGGGGGCGGCCGTGATCCGCGACCGCTCGGGCTCGGGCGCGGCGCTGCGGGTCAACGGGGCGCTGGTGCGGGCGGCCGACCTGCGGATCGGCGACGAGATCGCGATCGGCCCCTACCGGCTGATCTACGACGGCGCGCTGCTGCACGCGCGGGCCGACGCCGGCGCGCTGCGCCTCGACGCCGAGGGCGTCAGCGTGACGGCCGGCGAGCGGACGATCCTGCAGCCGACCTGGCTGAGCGTGCGGCCCGGCGAGCTGGTGGCGATCATCGGCGAGTCGGGGGCCGGCAAGTCGACGCTGATGACGGCGCTCTGCGGGGTCCGGCGGGCGAGCGGCGGCCGGGTGACGGTCAACGGCGAGCCGCTCGAGACGCGGCTCGGCGACATCGGCTTCGTGCCCCAGGACGACATCGTCCACCGCGACCTGACGGTGAGCGAGGCGCTCGGCTACGCGGCCGAGCTGCGGCTGCCCCAGGACGCCTCGCGCGGGCAGCGCGACGCCGCGGTCGCGCAGGTGCTGGAGGAGGTCGGCCTGAGCGCCCACGCCGACCAGCGGATCGGGGCGCTGTCGGGCGGGCAGCGGAAGCGGGTCGGGGTGGCGACCGAGCTGGTCAGCCGGCCGGGGCTGCTGTTCCTCGACGAGCCGACGACCGGGCTCGACGCCGGGCTGGAGCGGCGGCTGATGACGCTGCTGCGCGAGCTGGCCGACGCCGGCCGCGGGGTGATGCTGGTGACCCACGCGACCCGCTCGCTGCACCTCTGCGACAAGCTCTGCGTGATGGGGCGGGGCGGGGTCCTCTGCTACCTGGGGCCGCCCGGCGAGGCGCTGGCCTTCTTCGGCGTGACCGACGCCGACGAGATCTACGACGCGCTCGACCGGACGCCGGCCGACGAGTGGCACCGGCGGTTCCTGGAGTCGGTCCACGCGCGGGCCTCGTGGGACGGGCCGGTGGCGGGCGGCTGGGACGCCGGGGCGGCGCGACGGCCGCGGCCGCGCTTGCTGCCGCAGTGGTCGATGCTGACCCGCCGCTACGTGGCGCTGACGCTGCGCGACCGGCGGACGCTGATCACCAACGCGGCCCAGGTGCCGGTGCTGGCGCTGCTGACGGCGGTGCTCTTCCACGGCGACGTCTTCGGCCGCGACGGACCGCCGGCGGCGATGGAGGCGTCGGCCTCGACCCAGCTGCTGTTCCTGGTGGTGACGATCTCGATCTGGTTCGGGGCGATCGGCGCCGCGCGCGAGATCGTCAAGGAGCGGGCGGTGCTGCGGCGCGAGCTGGCGGTCGGAGCACGGGTCCCGGCCTACGTGCTGTCGAAGCTGGCGGTCCAGGGCGTGGTCGTGGCGCTGCAGGTGGTGGCGCTGGCGGCGATCGTCTTCGGGCTGCGGCCGCTCGACGAGGGCGCGGCGACGGTCGCGACGGTGGTCGGGCTGCTGGTGGTCTCGGGCCTGACGGCGGTGACGATGGGCCTGGTGGTCTCGGCGCTGGCGCGCAGCGAGGACCAGGCGTCGAGCTTCATCCCGCTGATCCTGGTGCCGCAGCTGCTGTTCAGCGGCGCGCTGGTGTCGGTGGCGCAGATGACGGCAGTCCTGAAGCCGATCTCGGGGCTGGCGTTCGCCCAGTGGTCGTTCGCCGGGGTCGGGTCGGCGATCGACATGAACGACCGGATCGCGCGCGACCCGGTCTTCGCGCGGGCCAGCCGCTACGGGTCGGACTTCTTCGCGCTGGCGCCGGGAGCGGCGGTGGCGATCCTGGTCGCGTTCGGGTTGCTGTTCGCGGTCGCGGCCGGGGTGCTGGTCGACCGGCGGGTGCGGCATGGGTGAGCGGACGGCGTTGGTCGTGCTCGTCGCGGCGCTGGCGGCGGGTGCGGTCGCCGGCTGCGGGAGCGGCCGTGATGGCGGGACGGCGGGGACGACGAGCCCGGCGGTCGCGGCGGCCTCGGTGACGGTGCCGCCGTCGGTGACCGAGGGGGCGGCGCCGCGGTCGACGACGACGGTCGCCGCGACGGTGACCAGCGAGGCGGAGCCGTCGTCGCGGCCGCTGGCGGGGCGGACGGTGGTGCTCGATCCGGGCCACAACGGCGCGAACGGGGCCCATCCGGCGACGATCAACCGGCTGGTGGCGGTCGGGAACGGGCGCAAGCCGTGCAACACGACCGGGACCGAGAGCGTCCTCGGCCTGGCCGAGTCGCGGTTCAACTGGCTGGTGGCGGTGGAGGCACGGCGGGCCCTGCGGGAGCTGGGGGCGACGGTGGTCCTGACCCGCCACGACGACCGCGGGGTCGGACCGTGCGTCGACCGCCGGGCCCGGATCGCCAACCGCCACCGGGCCGACGCGGCGGTCTCGATCCACGCCGACGGCGGGCCGCCGGGTGGACGCGGGTTCCACGTGATCCTGCCGGGACCGGTGCCCCGGGTGGCGGGCCACGACCGGATCGTCGGCCGCTCGGCCCGCATGGGCCGGGCGCTGCGATCGGCCTTCCGCCGCGGCACCGGGACCGGCTACTCCACGTACCTCGGGCGCCGGGGCCTGGACGTCCGCAGCGATCTCGGCGGACTCAACCTGGCGACCGTCCCGGCGGTGATGCTCGAGTCGGGCAACATGCGCAACCCCGCCGACGCCCGCCGGATGAGCGACCCCGCCTGGCGCCGCCGCGCCGGCGACGCGATCGCGGAGGGCGTGCGGGCGTTCCTGGGTGGGGCGTAGGCGGTTGGGCCGGTCGACGCGGGGCGGCCCGGCTGGTGGAGCGGGTCAGTTGATCGGTGGCGCGGCCGGCCGGCGTGGCTGGTCGGCTGATCGGTGGGGCCGGGTCGGGATGGCCCGCGGGTGGCGCGGCCGGTGGTGCGGTCGTCCGGCCGGTCGGCGTCACCGTCGCGGGGTGGCGGATCGCGGGTCGCGCCGCCGACGGACCAAGTCGGGGTTCCG
Organism: Patulibacter defluvii; assembly: GCF_034096925.1. Lineage (NCBI taxonomy): Bacteria > Bacillati > Actinomycetota > Thermoleophilia > Solirubrobacterales > Patulibacteraceae > Patulibacter > Patulibacter defluvii. The sequence continues at coordinate 47,194 of NZ_JAWZSQ010000008.1, read as the reverse complement.
GCGAGGCGGTGAGGGAAGGTGGCCTGGGCCGCGGAGCTGCCAGCGGGATCGGGCGGCCGACCGCGCGGCCGGAGATCCGAGCGGGCGCTCCCGTCCCGCGAACTGGCGTCACTCGACCCCTCCCCCCACGAAGTGGCGTCATTCCGCGCCGGTATGCAGGGCGGAATGACGCCAGTTCAGCGGGGCGGGGACGAGATGACGCCAGTTCGGGGCGGCGGGGGGCGAACGTCACATGCTCTGGCCGTCCGCACCGCCATGCGACGTTGGCCCTCGCCGGCGGGGACCAACGTCGCAGGCCTCGCCCCGGACCGCGGGCGTGTGACATTCGCCCCTCCCGGCCGGGCGGCTGGCCGCCCGTACCCCTCCGGACGCCCCAACGCCCGACGCCACCCTCCCCTCACTGCCTCGTTGGACTTCGGAATCGGCGAGCCGGAGCCGCGAACCGCGGGCGGCCGACCCGCAACGGTGACGCCGACCGGCCGGACGATCGCTCCACCGACCGCGCCACCCGCAGACCCTCCCAACCAGGCTGGCCAGCCGGACGCCACGCGACCCGACCCGACCCGACCGCCCTACCCGACCGGGATCTCGTAGACCGTCCCGTCGTAGCCGGCCCGGTACAGGTGCCCGGCCGCGAAGCCGTCGCTGCCGCGGCCGAAGACGACCGAGGTCGACTGGGGCAGGCCCGAGGCCAGCGCGCAGATCGAGCCGCCGGGGCCGACGCGCCAGACCTCGCCGCCGATGAAGGTGGCCACCACCGGCCGGCCCTGGTCGTCCATCGTGAGGCCGTCGGGGAAGGCCAGCAGGTCGAGCAGGCCGGCCGTCGCGTAGGGCCGGACCGTGTAGGGCGGGTCGAGGCTGACGCGCGAGATCCCCGCCCCCAGCACGCTCCGCGAGACGAACAGCTGGCGGCGGGCCGCGTCGACGGCGATCCCGTTCGCCGTCGGCACGCTCGCCCACGCGCGGCGGACCCGGCCGTCGGGCGCGATCCGGTCGATCGCGCCGTCGTAGAGGCTGGTGGCGTAGACGTTGCCGTGGTCGTCCTGGGTGACGCCGTTGGCCATCCCCAGCCCGCGCGCCAGCGGGGTCACCGCACCGGTCGCGGGGTCGACCCGCACCACGCCGGCCTGCGGGAAGAGCGCCGCCAGCAGCGCGGTCTGGCCGTTGCCGGTGCCGACCAGCAGCGTGCCGTCGGGCTGGACGACGATCCCGCCCGGCGCGTCGACCCGGGCCAGCGCCCGCGGCAGCGCGCCGGGACGGTCGATCCGCAGCACCGCCCCGCGGCCGTTGTCGCTCAGGTAGAGCCGGCCCTGGTCGTCGACGGCCAGCGCCTCGATCGACGCGCCCGTCCCGCCGCGGGCCACCGGCACCGCCGGCCCCGTCACCCCGGGACAGCGCGGCGCGGCCCGCGCCACCGCCGCTCCCGGTCCGATCGCCGCCGCCGCGGCCAGCAGCGCGACCACGCGCCGCCGGGCCCTCGACCCCTCCCTGCGCTCCCCCATGGCGGCCGAGCCTACCGGCGGTCGCGACCGCGCGGGGGCTCAGCCGTCGGCGCGGCCGGCGTTGGCCGCGATCGCCGAGACCAGCCGCGGCCAGACCCCCGCCGGAAGGTCGTGACCCATGCCCGCCACCAGCAGCAGGTCGGCCCCCGGGATCGCCCGCGCCGTCGCCCGCCCGCCCGACGGCGCCACCAGCCGGTCGGCGGTGCCGTGGACGACCAGCGTCGGCGTCCGCAGTCCGGCCAGCCGCTCGCGACGGCTGCCCGAGGCGATGATCGCCCCCAGCTGGCGCGCGACCCCCGCCGGCTCGACGCCGCGGTCCCAGTTGCGGCCGAGCATCGTCCGCAGCTCGTCGACGCCGCTCGGGAAGCCCGGCGACGCGGTCCGCGCCCCGACCCGCAGGCCGGACGCGACGTAGGCGTCGCGGTCGCGGGCCGGCTTGGCCAGCAGCAGCGGCAGCAGCGTCGGGTGCGGCTGCCCGTCGCGCGAGCTGCCGGTGTTGCTCATGATCGAGACCAGCGAACGGACCCGCTGCGGCCGGCGGATCGCGATCGTCTGGGCGATCATCCCGCCCATCGAGGCCCCGACCACGTGGGCCTGCTCGACGCCCAGGTGGTCGAGCACGCCGATCGCGTCGTCGGCCATCGTCTCGAGCGTGTAGGCCGGGGCGGCGATCCGCCGCAGCGCCAGCTCGCGGAGGCTCGGCGTCGGCGCGCCGGAGAGGTGGGTCGAGCGGCCGGCGTCGCGGTTGTCGAACCGGATCACGTGGAAGCCGGCGGCGGCGAGGGCGTGGCAGAAGGCCGCCGGCCAGGCGATCATCTGGAAGCCCAGGCCCATCACCAGCAGCAGCGGCGGAGCGTCCGGATCGCCGAAGGTCGAGAAGCAGATCTCGACGTCGCCGACGGTGCAGAAGCGCTCCTCCGGCTCGTCGGCCACCGGCGGGGCGGGCGCGAGCGGTTCGCGGGTGGACATGCGCCGAGCCTAGCCGCCCGCCGCCGGCGCCCCGACGCTGCGGGACGAACGTCACACGGTGGGGCGGCCGGTCAGCCGGCCGGCGCCGGAGCGGTGACCGGCGGGGCGGCGCGGATCAACTTGCTCGCCCGTTCCATCTGCCGGCCGGCGCGCTTCATCGTTCGCTCCGTCGCGTCGAGGTTGCGCTGGAAGCGCCGCAGGGCCCGGCGCGAGACGTCACGATCACCGGCGCGTCGGACGGCGACCAGGTAGCGATCGATCGTGCCGTGGAGCCGATCGAGCGACTGGCTGAGGCCCTTCAGGCCGGCCAGCAGCAGCACGCGGCCCTCCGTGGCCTGGGCCGTCTCCGGCAGTTCGGCGACCGCCTTGCGGCGCTCCCCGCGGTACCGCTGACGGGTGTCGCGGACCGTCGCCTGCATCGTCCGCATGGTCCGGACGCCCGCCGCCCGGCTGGTCGCCTTTCGCCGCGCCAGGATGGTGATCCGCTTCTCGAACCGGTCGCCGATCCGGTCGGCGCGCTTCACCAGCTGCCGCAGCCCCTCGTCGCTGGCCGCCGCCGGCGCCGCGCCGACGCCGCCGATCAGCAGCAGGGCCGCGACGACCGCGGCGAGCAACGACGACCCGGGACCACGCATGCGTACATCCTACGCGCGCGGCCGCGCGCCCGTCCGCCCGGTTCGACGAACGGCCAACCCCCGCTCTGTGACCGCCGTCTCACAGGCCGCGGCGGCGGCCTCCTCCCCACCCGTCCGTCCGCCGGCCCCGCGATCCCCCGTCCCCGCGCGCGACCCGGGCCGCGCTTCGACAGCGGGCCAACGGCGGCTGTCCAGCGGGCCAACAGCGGCCGGACAAGCGACCCCCCGCCGTTCTCCGCCAGCGGGCGCACGGCGGGCCGCCAGGCCGCACCTACCGTCGGTCCGGCATGAGCGTCACCATCGACCAGCCGACCGCTCCAGCCGCCGCCTCCCCCCGGGCCCGCGGCCGCTGGATCGACCAGTGGGACCCGGACGACGAGCGCTTCTGGGAGAGCTCCGGCCGCCGGATCGCGCGCCGTAACCTGGCCTTCTCGATCTTCGCCGAGCACATCGGCTTCTCGATCTGGGTGCTGTGGGCGGTGATCGCGATCAACCTCGGCAACGTCGGGATCGCGATGTCGCTGTCGGAGCTGTTCTGGCTGACGGCGATCCCGAACCTGGTCGGGTCGTTCCTGCGGATCCCCTACACCTTCGCCGTTCCCCGCTTCGGTGGCCGCGCCTGGACGCTCTTCAGCGCCGCGCTGCTGCTGATCCCGGCGCTGCTGCTGGCGATCGTCGTCCCCAGCGGCTGGCTCGCCGAGCAGTCCCACGACACCCAGTTCTGGGTCCTGCTGGCCTGCGCCGCGACGGCCGGCGTCGGCGGCGGCAACTTCAGCTCGTCGATGGCCAACATCTCGTACTTCTACCCCGAGAAGCACAAGGGCAAGGCGCTGGGGCTGAACGCCGCCGGCGGCAACCTCGGCGTCGCCGTCTCGCAGCTGGTGGTGCCGCTGGTGATCGTGATCGGCGTCCCCGCCGCCGCGGTCAAGGCGGCCGAGCACGAGGTCCACCTGGCCTACGCCGGGCTGATGTGGATCCCGCTGATCGTGATCGCGATGCTCGGCGCCTGGTTCCGGATGGACAGCCTCAGCCAGGCCCGCTCCGACCGCCGGTCCTACGTGCGGGCCGCCCGCCAGCCGCACGCGTGGATCATGTCGGTCCTCTACATCGGGACCTTCGGCAGCTTCATCGGCTACTCGTTCGCGCTGCCGCTGGTGATCAAGAACACCTTCCCGGAGTTCCTGGCCCGGCACCCGTTCATCGCCACCTACCTGGCCGGGCTCGGCTTCCTCGGGGCGCTGATCGGCTCGATCGCGCGGCCGCTCGGCGGCGTCCTCGCCGACCGGATCGGCGGCGCGAAGGTCACCCTCGTCTGCTTCGTCGGGATGGGCGCCTGCACGCTGCTGGCGATCGTCGGGGTCCAGCAGCACTCGTTCCCGCTCTTCTTCGGCGCCTTCTGCGTGATCTTCGCTCTCTCCGGAGCGGGCAACGGCTCGACCTACCGGATGATCCCGGCGATCTTCGCCACCCTCGGCCGCCGCGAGGGCGACGACGAGCGGACCCGCCTGAGCTTCAAGCGCCAGGCGGCGGCGGTGATCGGGATCGCCGGCGCGGTCGGGGCCTTCGGCGGCTTCCTGATCCAGGTCGTCTTCCGCCAGGCCAGCCTCGGGACCGTCCAGGAGATGAGCGCCGCCACCAAGGCGATCAGCGACAAGGCCGAGCTGGCCGCCGCCAAGGCCCAGATCGCCGCCCAGAACAGCGACTGGTCGATCCCCGCGCTCTGGGTCTTCCTCGCCGCCTACGCCGTCATGGCCCTGATGACCTGGGCCTTCTACCTCCGCCGCGCCTCGGCGACCGGCCGCGTGCCGAGCCTCGCCGAGGCCTCGGTCTGACCCCCGGGAGCGACATGACCACCACCATCGACATCCTCGTCGTCGGCGGCGGGATCGCCGGCCAGGCGGTCTGCGAGGCCGTCCGCGAGCGCGACCCCGAGCTGACGATCGCGATCGTCTGCGAGGAGCCGCGACTGCCCTTCGACCGCGTCTCGCTCTCCCACCTGCTGGTCGACGGGAAGGACCCGGAAGAGCTGCGGCTGCGGCCCGACGAGTGGTACGCCGACCAGCGGGTGACGACGATCGTCGGCGACCCGATCGCGCGGCTCGACCCCGACGCCGGCGTCGCCACGCTGCGCTCGGGCGGCGAGCTGCGGTTCCAGCGGGCCGTGCTCTGCACCGGCAGCGAGCCGTTGATGCCGCCGCTGCCGGGGATCGACCTGCCGGGCGTGATCGCCTTCCGCGGGCCGGAGGACTGCCAGACGATCCGCCGCGCCGCCGCCGACGGGACCGCGGTGGCGGTGATCGGCGGCGGGCTGCTGGGGCTGGAGGCGGCCTACGGCGTCGCCTCGCAGGGCGCCCCCGTGACCGTCGTCCACCTGCTGGACCGGCTGATGGAGCGGCAGCTCGACGAGCCGGCGGCCGAGCTGCTGGAGCCGGCCCTGCAGCAGCTCGGCGTGACCGTGCTGCTGGAGCGGCAGACGCGGCTGATCCTCGGTCCCGACCGCGCCCGCGGCCTCCGCTTCGCCGACGGCGAGCAGCTGGACTGCGGCCTGGTCGTGGTCGCGATCGGGATCCGCTCGCGGACCGACCTGGCCCAGGCGGCGGGGCTGGTCTGCGAGCGCGGGATCGTGGTCGACGACGCGATGACCACCTCGCACCCGCGGATCCTGGCCGTCGGCGAGTGCGCCCAGCACCGCGGCACCGTCTACGGGATCGTGGCCCCGATCCACGAGCAGGCCGAGGTGGCGGCGGAGACGCTGCTGGCGCTCGACGCGGCCGGGCCGGACGCGATCGTCGAGGGGCATCCGCGGCCCTACGAGGGCTCGATCCTGTCGGCGAAGCTGAAGGTGCTCGGGGTCGACGTGGTCTCGATCGGCGACGCCGACGCGCCCGGCGCGCGCGGTGGGGCGGGTCCGACGTCGCCGGCACCGGTCCACGCCACCTCGGCCGCCGTCCACGACCGGGTCGAGGGCGTCTACCGCAAGCTCGTGGTCCGCGAGGGGCGGCTGGTCGGCGCGGTGCTGATGGGCGACGTCCGCGGCCACGAGCTGCTGCTCGACGGGGTCAAGAACGGGCGCGCGGTCGACGACCCGCTGGAGCTGCTGGCCGAGGCGTCGCAGGCCTCCCCCGCCGACCTGCCCGACAGCGCCCAGATCTGCAACTGCAACGGGGTCTGCAAGGGCGAGATCGTCCGCGCGATCGGCGAGCACGGCCTCGGGTCGACCCAGGAGGTGGTGGCGACCACCCGCGCCGGCGCCGGCTGCGGCTCCTGCAAGCCGGCGGTGACCGAGCTGCTGCGGGTGGTCCGCGGCGGCCAGGTCGAGGAGGCGACCTACCTCTGCCCCTGCCGCAAGCAGACCCGCGAGCAGCTGGCCGCCGTCGCCCGCGAGCAGGGCTGCGCGTCGGTCAGCGAGCTGAGCGCCGCCTGCGGGGCCGGCCGCGACTGCGGCGCCTGCAAGCCGGGGCTGGCGTACCTGGTCTCCGAGGTCCACGACAACCAGCACCGCGAGGAGCGCCACGCCCGCTTCATCAACGACCGCGTCCACGGCAACATCCAGAAGGACGGCACCTTCTCGGTCGTCCCGCGGATGCGCGGCGGGGTCACGACGGCCGACGAGCTGCGGCGGATCGCCGACGTGGCCGACCGCTTCGACGTGCCCTGCGTGAAGGTCACCGGCGGCCAGCGGATCGACCTGCTGGGGATCCGGAAGGAGGACCTGCCGGCGGTCTGGGAGGCGCTCGACATGCCCTCCGGCTACGCCTACGCGAAGGCGGTGCGGACGGTCAAGACCTGCGTCGGCCAGGAGTTCTGCCGCTTCGGCCTCGGCCCGTCGATGCAGGCGGGGATCGAGCTGGAGGAGCTGGTCGAGGGCCTCTACACCCCGCACAAGGTGAAGCTGGCCGTCTCCGGCTGCCCGCGCAACTGCGCCGAGTCGCTGATCAAGGACATCGGGATCGTCGCGATCGAGGGCGGCTGGGAGATCTACGTCGGCGGCGGCGGGGCCGGCACGATCAAGAAGGGCGAGCTGCTGGCCCGCGTCGACAGCAAGGACGAGGTGCTGCGGCTGGCGGTGATCTTCCTCCAGTACTACCGCGAGCACGCCGAGTACCTGGAGCGGACGATGCCGTTCGTCGAGCGGGTCGGGCTGGAGACGATCCAGGCCACGGTCCTCGACGAGGCCTCCGGTGAGCCGGCGCGGCTGCTGGAGCGGTTCCGGATCGCCAAGGCGGCCTGCGACCCCGATCCCTGGAAGGAGCGGCGGGCGCCGGTCCACCCGAAGCAGTTCGCCGAGCTGGACAGCGACGCGGCGCCGATCGGCCCGCCCGAGGGCGGGGAGATCGAGGCCGAGCGGGCGGCGGCGACCGCGACCGCGCTGCGCCACCCCGCGCTCGCCATCACCCACGTCAGCGGCCGCCCGGCCGAGGAGCCGACCGATGCATGACCGCCTGCGCCCCGCCGACGCCGACCGCGTGCTGCTCGACGCCGGCTTCCTGCCGGTCGGCGCGGCGGCCGACGTGCCGCTGCTCGAGGGCCGGCGGGCGACCGTCGACGGCCACCGGATCGCCGTCTTCCGGCTGCCGGCCGGGTTCGCGGCGATCGACGCCGCCTGCCCCCACCGCGGCGGTCCGCTGCACGACGGGCTGGTGGCCGACGGCTGCGTCACCTGCCCGCTGCACGGCTGGCGGATCGACCTGGCCAGCGGCGCGATCGCCGGCCAGCCGCGGGAGGCCGTCGCCGTCCACGAGGTCACCGAGCGCGACGGGCTGCTCTACGTGCGGCTGGCGGCGGCGCCGGAGCGGTCGTGCGGCGCGGACTGCGACCACGAGCCGGCGCTCGACGGGACGGCGGTGGCGCGCGCGTGAGCGGCCGCGGCGAGCAGGTCGTCCGCACCGGCTGCCCGTACTGCGGGGTCGGCTGCGGGCTGCGGGCGACCGTCGCCGACGGGCGGCTGCTGGCGGTCGAGGGCGACCCCGAGCACCCGGTCAACCGCGGCCGCACCTGCGCCAAGCCGCTGGCCCTGCCGGCGGCGGTCCACGCCCGCGATCGCGCGTCGACGCCGCTGCGGCGCGAGCACCGCGACGGCCCGTGGTCGCCGCTCTCGTGGGACGACGCGATCGGCTGGGCGGCCGGCCGGCTGCGGGCGATCGTCGACGAGCACGGTCCCGGGGCGGTCGCCTTCTACGTCTCCGGCCAGCTGCTGACCGAGGACTACTACGCGGTCAACAAGCTGGCCAAGGGCTTCCTCGGCACCAACACCGTCGACTCCAACTCGCGGCTCTGCATGAGCTCGGCGGTGGCCGGCTACAAGGAGACGTTCGGCAGCGACGGCCCGTTGCCGACCTACGCCGACATCGACCGCAGCGACTGCCTGCTGCTGCTCGGGTCGAACACCGCCGCCTGCCATCCGATCGTCTGGCAGCGGATCCAGGACCGCCGGCGGTCCGGCGCCCAGGTGATCGTGATCGACCCGCGCACGACCACCACCGCCGCCGAGGCCGACCTGCACCTGCCGGTCCGGCCCGGCGGCGACGTCCCGCTGCTGCTCGGGATGCTGCACGCGATCGAGCGCGACGGGCTGCTCGACGACACCTACCTGGAGGCCCACACCGAGGGCTGGGAGGAGCTGCGGGCACAGGTCGCCGAGTGGCCGCCGGAGCGCGCGGCCGAGCGCAGCGGCGTGGCGGTCGAGCTGCTGGTCGACGCCGCCCACCGCTTCGCCGGGGCCGGGGCGGCGATGGCGCTGTGGACGATGGGCGCCAACCAGTCGCGGACCGGCACCGACAAGAACCGGGCGCTCCACGCGCTCTGCCTGGCGACCGGCCAGATCGGCCGGCCGGGCGCGGGGCCGCTCTCGCTGACCGGCCAGCCGAACGCGATGGGCGGGCGCGAGGTCGGCGGGCTGGCCTCGCTGCTGCCCGGCTACCGGACGGCGCTCGACCCGCGGGACCGGGCAGCGGTCGAGGCCTACTGGCAGCTGCCGGAGGACGCGGCCGGGATCTCGGCCGCGCCGGGGCTGGTGGCGACCGACCTGATCGACGCCCTCCACGAGGGGACGGTCAAGGCGGTCTGGGTGATCGCCACCAACCCGGCGGTCAGCCTGCCCGACGGGAGCAAGGCCCGCGAGGCGCTCGCGAAGGCCGAGCTGCTGGTCGTCCAGGACGCGTACCACCCCACCGAGACCAGCCACCTGGCCGACCTGGTGCTGCCGGCCGCCGCCTGGCCGGAGAAGGCCGGGACGATGACGAGCAGCGAGCGGCGGGTGACCCTGATGCGCCCGGCGCTGCCGCCCCACGGCGAGGCGCTGCCCGACTGGCAGATCATCGCCCGGCTGGGGCGCGCGCTCGGCTGGCCGGAGCAGTTCGCGTGGCGCGACGCCGCCGCGGTCCACGCCGAGTTCGTCGGCCTGACCGCGGGCCGGGTCTGCGACCAGAGCGGGATCAGCCACGGGCGGCTGGGCCGGCTCGGCGGCACGATCCAGTGGCCGTACTCGACCGCCGACGACGAGGCGACGCTGGCCGCGCTGCTCGACGGCGGCGACGGGCAGGCCAGCGGCGGCGGGCAGCTCTATCCCGACCAGCGGTTCGCGACCGCCAGCGGCCGCGCACGGCTCGGGCGGCTCGACGTCGGGGGCGTCCACGAGGACCCCGACGACGACCACCCGCTGCTGCTGACCAGCGGCCGGGTCGGCGGGCAGTGGCACACGATGACCCGCACCGGCAAGTCGCCGGAGCTGCTGGCCGCCGATCCCGAGCCGTTCGTCGAGCTGCACCCGCGGGACGCCCGCCGGGCCGGCGTCGGCGAGGGCGAGCGGGTGCGGCTGGTGTCGCGGCGCGGCAGCGCGATCGTGCGCGCGCGGATCGCGGCCAGCGCGGACGGCCGGCCGACGATCGCGCCGGGGGTGGCGTTCGCGCCCTTCCACTGGGGCGCGCTCCACGGCGCGCCCGGCAGCGGCCAGCTGAACGACCTGGCCCACGACGCGACCGACCCGGTCTCGCGCCAGCCGGAGCTGAAGGCGATGGCCGCGCGGGTCGAGCCGCTGGTGGCCGCGACCGCCGTCCGCCGCGACCGCCCGCGGCGCGAGCGGCTGGTGGTGATCGGCGGCGGGATGGCGTCGGTGGCGACGCTCGAGGCGGCGTTCGCCCACCGCGACTCCTCCGCCTGGGACACGACGCTGATCGTCGGCGAGCCCGACCTGCCCTACGACCGGGTGAAGGTCTCGACGCTCGTCCATCCCGATCCGCGCGAGGACGTCGTGCTGCGCCCGCGCGAGTGGTACGCCGCCCACGACGTCGACCTGCGGCTGGGGACCTGGGTCGACCGGCTCGACCCGCAGGCGCGCGAGGTGGTGCTGCGCGGCGGCGAGCGGATCGGCTACGACCAGGCGGTGATCGCGACCGGGTCGAAGCCGGCGATGCCGCCGATCCTGGGGCTCGACCTGCCCGGCGTGGTGCCGTTCCGGACCCGCGACGACGCCGCCCAGCTGAACCGGCTGGTCCGCCGCGGGGCGATGGTGACGGTGATCGGCGGCGGGCTGCTGGGGCTGGAGGCGGCGGCCGGCCTGGCCGCGCACGGGGCCTCGGTGACGATCGTCCACATCGCCGACCGGCTGATGGAACGGCAGCTCGACCGCGGCGCGGCACGGCTGCTGGAGCGGCGGATCCGCGACCTCGGGATCCAGCTGCTGTTCGCCAAGCAGACCGAGCGGATCGTGGGCACGACCGCGGTCACGGGCGTCCGCTTCGCCGACGGCGACGAGCTGGCGACCGACCTGGTGGTGGTGGCGACCGGGATCCGACCGGAGATCGGCGTCGGGCTCCGCTCGGGGCTGCGCTGCGACCACGCGATCCTGGTCGACGACGAGCTGCGGACCAGCGCGCCCGGGGTCTGGGCGGTCGGCGAGTGCGCCCAGCACCGCGGGATCGTCTACGGCCTCTGGCCGCCGATCGCCGCCCAGGCGCGGACGGCCGGGGCGACCCTGGCCGGGGTGCCGGCGGGCTACCAGGGCAGCCCGCTGGCGACGACGCTGAAGATCGTCGGGATCGACCTCTTCGCCTGCGGCAAGCCGTGGTCGAACAGCGACGACGACGAGATCGAGGAGCTGATGTCGATCGACACCCGCCGCGGCCTCTACCGGCGGCTGGCGCTGCGCGAAGGGCGGCTGGCCGGTGCGGTGCTGCTCGGCGACCTCGACCTGGCGGCGCCGCTGACCGAGCTGGCCGACGGCGGCGCGGCGGTCCCCGACGACCTGCTCGACGCCCTCGTCGGCGGTCCCGGCGCCCCCCGCCCGGTGCCCGACGAGCAGCTGGTCTGCGCCTGCAACCAGGTGCGGGCGGGGGCGATACGGGGCGCGATCGACGACGGCGCCGAGAGCGTCGAGGCGATCCGCGCCCGGACCGGCGCGACCGGCGGCTGCGGCGGCTGCGCCAGCCGGGTCGGGGCGCTGCTGGAGGCGCGCCGGGCGGCGGTGGCGGCGGGGGGCTGAGCCGGTCGGCGTCCCCCCGCCACGCGGTCAGGGCTTCGCGGCCACGACCGGGTCCAGCGGGTTGCCGGGCTCGATCGTCGAGCAGGTGTCCGGCGGCCGCTTGCCCTCGAGGCGGTCCGCCATCCACCGGCTCGCTTCCTTCCACCAGAGCGGCATCGCGCTGAGGTGGCTGAGGCTGTCGTACTGCTGGTACTCGATCGGCAGGCCCTTCTCGCAGTAGCGCCGGGCGAGGCTGCGGACGTCGCCCGCGACCATGACGCCGTCGCCGGCTCCGATCCCCGGCTTGCCGCCCGGCGTGCCCTCGAGGCCGCCGTTCGCCGCCTGGCCGATGAACAGCGGGATCGTCGGGGTGCCGCCCGTCCCCATGATCAGCTTGTTGACGACCTCGACGAAGACCGGCACCGATTCGGGGTTCGCGTACTCCGGCTTGGCGAGGGTCTTCCAGCTCAGGCCCGGGTACTGGGCGAGCACGTTGACGATCGAGGCGTCCTTCAGCTTCTCGTAGAGGCGACGGCCCTCGTCGCTCAGGTAGGGCGCCAGGTCGACCTGGAACGAGCGCGCGATGCCGATGATCGCCATCGGGATCACGCCCGCCCACCCCAGGCTGCCGTCGACGTACCGCAGGTTGCGCGCCGGGTTGACGAAGACGCCGCCGATCGCCGCGCCGGCCAGTCGCCGGTTGACGTCGGGGGCGTAGGTCGGCGCCAGCTCGGCCGCCCACTCGCTGGCGATCGCCCCGCCCGAGTAGCCGAACAGGCCGACCTTGGCCTCGGGATCGAGGCCCACCTCCTCGGCGTTGAACGCCGCCCGGATGCCGTCGAGCGTGTGCTTGCCGTACTCGGGTCCGGCCGCGAAGTTGGCCGCCTGGCCCTCGGTGTCCGGGATCGCCACCGTGAAGCCGGCGAGCAGGAACGGCGCCACCATCCCCGCCTCCAGGTTCGCGATCGACCCGCCCCAGGTGCGGCCGCCGGCGATCGCGTAGGACGGCTGGTCGTTCGGGTTGAGCGAGTCGTAGGCCGACTGGAAGGAGACCAGCGTGTCGCGCGGGTGCGAATAGCCGCGCACGATCGAGGTCGCGTCGACCGTCGGCTGGCCGAGCTGCCCGGTCGACCGGTACAGCACCTGGACCGCCGTTAGCGGGAGCGGCAGCCCGAAGACGTGGTACGGGACGGTGCGCGTCCGCAGGACCGTCCCGGGCTCGATCTCGGCCAACGGCTTGGCGCCGTCGTAGACGTAGAACGGGTCCTCGGCGGGCGGCGGCACCGCCCGCGCGTCCGCCACCATGCCCAGGGCGACCACCAGGGTCACCATCAACGCCGCGATCGCTCGTCGCAGCAGGCGGCCGTCGACCGACGGCCGCTCCTCATGCAGTACCACTGTCCTCGCTCCTCCGGGTGGTGCGCCGCGGGGGTCGCGGCGCGGTGCTTCGGGAAGCCAGGAATAGCGGCCGCGATCGGCGCCCCGCCGGACATCGAACGAACGTCGAGCGGGTCGCGCCGCTGCCGGGACGGCCAACCCGTCGACACCTCGTTGCAACATCGGGCCAACATCGAACCGGCCCGTCTGGCCTACCCTGGACGGGGAGGATGCTCGACACGCTGACGCCGATCCCCGAAGCTCCGCGCACGATCGAGATGCGCGACGAACACGACCTGGCCCCCGGGGCCGGGGCCGCGCTGCTCCACGCCGGCTACCGGATCGTCGGCGCCGCCGCCGACGTGCCGCTGCTCGAGGGGCGGCGGGCGATCGTCGACGGCCGCGCGGTCTCGGTCTACCGGCTGCGGCACGGGTTCGCCGCGATCGAGGGCTCCTGCCCCCACCCGCACAGCCCCGGCTACGCCGGCCTCGTCGCCGACCGGCGGGCGGTCTGCCCGGTCCACGGCTGGCAGGTCGACCTGGACAGCGGCGAGCCGACCACCGGCCACGACCACGCGGTCGCCGTCCACCAGGTGGCGGAGCGGGACGGGCTGCTCTACGTGCGGCTCGCCGGCTGAGCCTGGCTGAGGCGCGGCCGGCGGGCTCAGGCGCCGCCGTAGGCGACCACCAGGTCGGTGGCGATCCCGGCCAGGAAGCCGACGCCCAGCAGGTAGAGCCCCAGCTCGGCGTGGCCGAGCCGCCGGACCCCGGCCCAGATCTCGCCGATCACGTAGAGGATCGCGCCGCCGGCGACGGCCAGGAACAGCAGCTCGAGCGCGTCGCTGTGGACCTGGTACCCGAGCATCGTGCCGAGCAGGGTCGGGCCGCCGCCGACCAGGCCGGCCAGCCCCAGCCAGCGCCAGCTCGGGCGGACGCCGCCGAGCGGGCCGACGATCCCCAGGCCCTCGGTGGCGTTGTGGAGCGCGAAGCCGACGATCAGGACGGTCGCCAGCGCCACCTCGCCGGCGCGGGCCGAGACGCCGATCGCCAGCCCCTCGGCGAAGTTGTGGATCCCGATCGCGACGGCGATCGTCATCGCGGTCGCCAGCGCCTGCCGCTCGGCCGCCGCCCGTCCCGGCTCGGGCGCCGTCGCCGCCGCGCCGGCCTCGGCCCGCGCCACCGGCTGCGCGCCCGCGAGCGGCGGCAGCGAGGGCCGGCGCCCCCGCCAGCGCTGGAGGGTGGCGATGCCGCCGGTGCCGGCCAGGACCCCGACCGCCAGCAGCGCGAAGAGCCCGATCACCGGCCACAGCGAGGCGCCGTCGTCCTTGAACGCGTCGAGCCGCGCCTCCAGCAGCTCGAGCGCCCCGGCGCCGACGTCCATGAAGATGAAGGCCAGGATCCCGGCGGCCAGCATCGAGAGGCCGACGCGGAGGGCCGGCGCGACCCGCGGGGCGCGTCCCAGCGGCAGGCCGAGGAAGATCGTGCCGCCGGCGACGGCGCCGAGCAGCGAGGTGTGGGCGAACGTCACGACAGGGGCTCCGGATCGAGGGCCGGGGCACTGTAGTACGGGTACCCGAACTTTGGCGGACGCTGGCGTTCCCCCGCTCGTTCGCTGGCGCGCCGCCGCCGATCGCGCCGCGTCGGCGCGCTTCCGGCGCGTCCCCGTTCTCATCCGCGGGCCTGTGCGGCCCGCGTCTCAGCGGCGCAGCAGCCGGATCGCGTGGGTCAGGATCGGCTCCAGGACCGGCCGCGCCTCGGCCGCCGCCTTCGGGGTCCCGGGCAGGTTGACCACCAGCGTCCGGCCGCGGACCGCGGCGACCGCGCGCGAGAGTGGCCAGGCGTGGGTGTGCTCGCGCGAGGCCAGCCGCAGCGCCTCGGCGATCCCGGGCGCGATCCGCTCGCAGGCCTGGAGCGTCGCCTCGGGCGTCACGTCGTCGACCGTCATCCCGGTGCCGCCGGCGGTCAGGACCAGGTCGACGGCTAGCTCGTCGGCGAAGGCGACCAGGCGGGCGGCGATCGCCTCGCGGTCGTCGGCGACCCGCTCGGCGACCGCGACCTGGACCCCGAGCGCCGCCGCCAGCTCCCGCAGGGCGACGCTGCCCGGGTCGTCGGCCGGGCCGTCGGCGCGCGAGCTGCTGACGGTCAGCAGCGCCGCCCGCACCGGCGGATCGAGCGGCCGCGGGGCGTCGCGGGGGCCGGCGGCGGGGCCGGTCGCCGGGGCCTCCTCGGGACCCCACGGCGCCGGCCCGTCGAAGTCACCGCTGCGGCCACCGCTCTTGTGGACCAGCGTGACCGGGCCGACGGCGACGCCGCGCTCGACGCCCTTGACCATGTCGTAGACGTTGACCGCGGCGATCAGGGCGGCGGTCATCGCCTCGATCTCGACCCCGGTCCGGCCGACCGTGCGGGCCTCGGCCTCGATCCGGACCTGGCCCGCCGCCGGCACCACCCGGGCCTGGACGTCGACCTTCGTCAGCGGCAGCGGATGGGCCAGCGGCACCAGGTCCGGCACCCGCTTGGCCGCCATCGTGCCCGCCAGCCGCGCCGTCCCGAGCACGTCGCCCTTCGGCAGGTCGCCGCGGCGGACCAGCTCGGCCGTCTCCGGGCTCATCGTCACCAGCGCCGCCGCCACCGCCCGCCGCGCGGTCACCTGCTTCTCGCCGACGTCGACCATCGTCGCGCCGCCGTCCTCGCGCAGGTGCGGCAGCAGTCCCAGCGGCTCGCGCGGGGCCGGCGCGTCGGCGTGCAGCGCCGCAGCGGCCGCGTCGTCGAGCGCCGGCTCGGCGGGCGCCACCGGCTCGGCCGTCGGCAGCGTCCCCGCCACCCACGTCCGCTGCTCGCCGGCGACCTCCTGCTTCCAGATCGGCGCCTCGGCCTTGATCCGGTCCAGCGCCTGACGCGCCGCCGCGAACGCCTCGCCGCGATGCGGGGCCGAGACCGCCACCACCACCGCCGCCTCCGGCCACGGCACCGCGCCGACCCGGTGCTCGGCCGCGATCGCGCAGACCCCGTGGGCGGCCGCGACCTCGGCCACGATCGCCGCCATCCGCTCCTCGGCCATCCGCTCGTGGGCCTCGTAGTCCAGCTGCGGGACGTCGCGCGGGGTCCCGGCGAAGGTCACGATCGCGCCCGCCGCCGGCCGCGCCACCCGCGCGTACAGGCCCGCCTGGTCCAGCGGCTCGGCCCGCACCGCCACGTGCCGGTCGGGATCGGGATCGACCACGGGCGCGCCGCCGCTGACCGGCGGGATCAGCGCCACCTCGTCCCCGTCCGCCAGCCGCGTCGCCGTCGCCGCGTACTCGCGGTTGACCGCCAGCGCCACCTGGTCGGTCTCCGCCGGCGCCGCCACCCCGCGCGCCGCCCAGACCGCGTCCCACGCGTCGCCCGCCGTCGCGCCGACCGGCAGCGTCACCGCCACCCGGTCGACCCCGGCCGCCTCGCGCAGCGCCGCGAACAGCCGCACCTCGACCCGGATCCGCTCCTCGCTCATCGCCGCCATTCTGGCGGACCGCGCTCAGCCGTCGGCCGGCGGCTCGCGAAGGATCCCGCGCAGGACCTCGAGCGCGCGGTCGCGGTGCGCGTGCAGCTCGGCCACCAGCCGGTCGCCGTCGCGGGCCTCGATCGCCGCCACGATCCGGTCGTGGGCGTCGACCGAGCGGTCGCGCTCGGCCGGGTCGTTGTAGTAGAGCGCCCGGTAGGCCTCGGTCCGGTCCCAGAGCAGCGCCAGCACCCGCAGCGTGTGCGGCTGGTCGGGCGCGTCGAGCAGCCCGAAGTGGAAGCGGCGGTTGGCCTCCAGCTCGGCCGCGATGTCGCCGGCCGCGGCGGCGTTGACGCAATCGGCCGCCGCCGCCCGGATCCGGACCAGGTCGTCGCCGTCGAGGCCCGGCAGCGCGTGGCGGGCGGCCCGCTCCTCGAGCAGGCCGCGGAGGGCGTAGATCTCCTCCAGGTCGGCGATCCGCAGCTCGGTCACGAAGTAGCCGCGGCGGGGCAGGTAGGTCACCTGCCCCTCCTGCTCCAGCACCCGCAGCGCCTCGCGGACCGGCGCCACCGAGACCCCGATCTCGGCCGCGACGTCCTCCTGGTTGACCCGCTGCCCCGGCCGCAGGCCGCCGGTGACGATCGCCAGCCGCAGCCACGCGACGGCGTGCTCCTGCGTGGTCCCGGGGATCGTCGGCGGCGTCATCTGGCAGGCAGGGTATTCGGGACGGCGGCGTCGACCGGCCGCCGCCGGCTACTGGTAGTCGTAGAGGCCGTGGCCCGTCTTGCGGCCCAGCCGCCCGGCGGCCACCAGCCGCTGGAGCAGCGCCGGCGGCGCGAACAGCTGCTCGCGCTGCTCGGCGTAGAGCGTCTCGGCGATCCCGATCACCGTGTCGAGGCCGATCAGGTCGGCCAGGGCCAGCGGACCCATCGGATGGGCGCAGCCCTTGACCATGCCCTCGTCGATGTCCTTGGCGCTGGCCAGGCCCTGCTCCAGCATCCGGATCGCCGACAGCAGGTACGGGATCAGCAGCGTGTTGACGGTGAACCCGGCCCGGTCGGGGGCGCGGATCGGGTCCTTCTTCAGCACGTCGACCGCGAACTGCCAGGTGCGGTCGACGACCGCCTGGTCGGTCAGCAGCGAGGGCACGACCTCGACCAGCGACAGCACCGGCACCGGGTTGAAGAAGTGCAGCCCGAGGACGTTGCCGCTGCGGTCGCCGACCGCCGCCCCCAGCTCGACGATCGGGATCGAGGAGGTGTTCGAGGCCAGGATCGCGTCGCGGTCCTCGACCACCTCGGCCAGCCGCTGGACGACGTCGATCTTCGCGTCCTTGCGCTCGACGACGGCCTCGACCACCAGCTGGCGGTCGGCCAGGTCGTCGAAGGTGGCGGTCGCCCGCAGCCGTCCGAGCGCGGCGGCGGCGTCCTCCTCGCTGACCTTGCCGCGCTTGACCCCGCGGGCGATCGAGCTCTCGATCCGCGTGCGGGCCGCCGTGGCCCGCGCGTCGTCGACCTCGACGATCACGACGTCGCAGCCGTTGCGCGCGGCGACCTCGGCGATGCCGGTGCCCATCTGGCCGCCGCCGACGACGCCGATCCGGCTGGGGTGGGTGGTCTCGCTCATCTGTCGGGGGCTCCTCGGTAGGCAGGGGTCGGTTCGATCATCGCCCGCCGACGGGCCGGGGAGCGTGTGACGGCGACACGTTCCCCCCGGTCGTCGGAAGTCCGAAAGTCCCGCGGCGGACGATCGCGCCGATCAGCGGAAGGCCGGGATCCCGGTCAGCGCGTGGCCGATCACCAGCGAGTGGACGTCGGCCGTGCCCTCGTAGGTGACGACCGACTCGAGGTTGTTCATGTGCCGGATCACCGGGTACTCGAGCGTGATGCCGTTGCCGCCGAGCACCTGGCGGGCGGTGCGGGCGACGTCGAGCGCGGCGTTGACGTTGCCGAGCTTGCCCATCGAGACGTGCTCCGAGCGCAGCGTGCCGGCGTCCTTCATCCGGCCCAGGTGCAGCGCCAGCAGCGTGCCGCGGTTGACCTCGAGCGCCATGTTGGCCAGCTTCTGCTGCTGGATCTGGAACGAGGCGATCGGCTTGTCGAACTGGATCCGGCTGCCGGCGTAGTCGAGCGCGGCCTCGAAGCAGGCGCGGGCGGCGCCGATCGCGCCCCAGACGATCCCGTAGCGGGCCTCGTTGAGGCACGAGAGCGGGCCGCGCAGCGAGGCGACCTCGGGCAGCACCGCGTCGGCCGGCAGGCGGACGTCGTCCATCACCAGCTCGCTGGTGACCGAGGCCCGCAGCGAGAGCTTCTTGTGGATCTCCGGCGCGCTGAAGCCGGGGGTGTCGGTCGGGACGACGAAGCCGCGGATCCGGTCGTCGTCGGTGCAGCGGGCCCAGACCACGGCGACGTCGGCGATCGTGCCGTTGGTGATCCACATCTTCTGGCCGTGGAGGATCCAGTCGTCGCCGTCGCGGCGGGCGGTGGTCCGCATCGAGCCGGGGTCGGAGCCGGAGTCGGGCTCGGTCAGGCCGAAGCAGCCGATCGCCTCGCCGGCGGCCATCCGCGGCAGCCACTCCTGCTTCTGCTCCTCGGAGCCCCAGCGCCAGATCGCGAACATCGCCAGCGAGCCCTGGACCGAGACCATCGAGCGGATGCCGCTGTCGCCGGCCTCCAGCTCCAGGCAGGCGATGCCGTAGGCGGTCGCGCTGGTGCCGGCGCAGCCGTAGCCCTCCAGGTGCATGCCGAGCACGCCGAGCTTGCCCAGCTCCGGGAACAGCTCCTTGGGCGCGGTGCCCCGCTCGAACCAGTCGCCGACCTCGGGAACGACCTTGTCGCCGACGAAGGCGCGAACGGCGTCGCGGATCGCCCGCTCCTCGTCGGACAGCAGCGCGTCGACGTTCAGGTAGTCGGTCGGCTGGAGAGCGGGCAGGGCGGTCGTGCTGGCGGTCATCGGGGAGCTCCTCAAGAAATCTTCGAAGATCGAAGGTTAGGCGTTCAGGACGGTCGGCGCAAGCGTCGGCGGTCAGCGCGGACGGACGTAGACGGTCTTCGTGACGGTGAAGAACTCGCGCGCGGCCATCCCCTGCTCGCGGTTCATCGAGCTGGAGCCCTTGACGCCGCCGAAGGGCAGGTGCGGCTCGACGCCGGCCGTCTCGCGGTTGACGTGGACCAGCCCCGAGCGGGTGCCGCGGGCGAACCGCAGCGCCGTCGCCAGGTCGCGGGTGAAGACCGCCGACGAGAGCCCGAACTCGGTGTCGTTGGCGCGGGCCAGGGCGTCGTCGAAGCCGTCGACCGGAGTCACGCAGACGACCGGGCCGAAGATCTCCTCCCGGACCAGCGGGTGGTCGTCGGCGACGTCGGTGAGGACCGTCGGCTGGACCCAGTGGCCGCCGTCGGCGCGACCCTCGCCCTTCCAGGCGCCGCCGTCGCCGTCACCGATCAGGTCGCCGCCGCAGGCGATCGTGGCACCGCCCTCGCGGGCCAGGGCCAGGTAGCCGCCGACCGTCTCGCGCTGCTCCTGCGAGGCCAGCGGGCCGATGTCGGTCGCCGGGTCGCGGGGGTCGCCGACGGCGAACGCCCGCACCCGCTCGACCAGCCCGGCGACGAACGCATCGTGGATACCGCGCTCGACGTAGACCCGGCTGGTGGCGGTGCAGCGCTGGCCGGTCTGGAGCATCGCGCCGCGGGCGATCTGCTCGATCGCGTCCGGCAGGTCGGCGTCGGCGAGCACGATCGCCGGGTTCTTGCCGCCCAGCTCCAGCTGCAGCTTCGTCGTCCGGTCGGCCAGCGCCGCCCGCAGCCGCAGGCCGACCCCGACCGAGCCGGTGAAGGTCAGCGCGGCCAGCGCCGGGTCCTTGGTCAGCGGCTCCGACAGCTCACGGCCGGAGCCGGTGACGAGGTTGAGGACGCCGTCCGGCAGGCCGGCGTCGGCCAGCAGCCGGGCCAGCAGCACGGCCGAGCCGGAGGCCGCCTCGGCCGGCTTCCAGACCACCGCGTTGCCGTAGGCCAGCGCCGGGGCGATCTTCCAGAGCGGGATCGCGACCGGGAAGTTCCAGGGCGTGATCGCGCCGACCACGCCGACCGGCTCGGCGAGGGTCAGCAGCAGCGTCGCGGGATCGGCGCCGTCGTAGGTCTCGCCCGAGGCCTGCAGCACCGCGCCGGCGTGGAAGCGGAGGATCGCCGCCCCGCGCAGGACCTCGCCGCGGGCGTCGCGGTGGGCCTTGCCGATGTCGCCGATCAGGGCCGCGGTCGCCTCGTCGACGCGCTCCTCCAGCAGCTCGGCGGCGCGGCGCAGGATCGCCTCGCGCTCGGTCGCGGCGCGGCCGGCCCAGTCGGCCTGGGCGCGGGCGGCCGCGGCGTAGGCGTCGGCGACGTCGGCCGCGGTCGCGCGGGCGTAGCGGCCGGTCGAGCGCGACGGATCGGCCGGGTCGACCCGCTCGTAATGCTCGGCCGCGTCCCGCCACTGGCCGTCGATCAGCAGGGTCGCTCCCTGCGCGGTGGTGGTGCTCATCGCTCGCTCCTCCGGGCTGCCGGTCCGCACGTTCGTCCCAACCGTACCCGATTTTCTTCGAAGATCTATAATCGATCATCATGCCGGCCGCGCTCGACGACCTGGTGATCCTCGACTTCTCCCGCGTGCTCGCCGGGCCGCTGGCGACGATGGTCCTCGCCGACCTCGGCGCGACCGTGATCAAGGTCGAGCGTCCGCCGAAGGGCGAGGGCGATCCGGGCGGCGACGACACCCGCTCCTGGGGCCCGCCGCACGACGCCGACGGGGTCGCCACCTACTTCCTCTCGGTCAACCGCAACAAGCGCAGCGTGGTGCTCGACCTGCGCGATCCGCGCGACCTGGCGCGGGCCAAGGCGCTGGTGGCGAGCGCCGACGCCGTGGTCGAGAACTTCCGCCCCGGCGTGATGGAGCGGCTGGGCCTGGGCTACGCGCAGCTGGCCGCCGAGCACCCGGGGCTCGTCTACTGCTCGATCACCGGCTTCGGCCGCGGCGGCGGCGCCGCGATGCCCGGCTACGACCTGCTGGTGCAGGCGGTCGGGGGCCTGATGAGCGTCACCGGCAGCCCCGACGGCGAGCCGCAGAAGGTCGGCGTCGCGCTGGTCGACGTGATCTGCGGCCTCTTCGCGGCGACCGGCGTGCTCGCCGCGCTGCGCCACCGCGAGCGGACCGGCGAGGGCCAGCGGGTCGAGGTCGACCTGCTCTCCTCGCTGCTGGCGGCGCTGGTCAACCAGGCCTCGGCGGTGACCGCCGGCGGCGCGACCCCGCAGCGGATGGGCAACGCCCACCCCTCGATCTCGCCCTACGAGCTGTACCCGGCCCAGGGCGGCGAGCTGGTGATCGCCTGCGGCAACGACCGCCAGTTCGCCGCCCTCTGCCGTGTCTGCGGGCTCGAGCGGCTGGCCGAGGACCCCGACTTCGCCACCAACACCGCGCGGGTGGCCAACCGCGAGCGGCTGCGCGAGGCGCTGGTGGCCGCGCTCGCCGACCGCACGCCGGCGGCCTGGGCCCGCGAGCTGCTCGACGCCGGGGTCCCGGCCGGCGAGGTCAACGACATCGCCGGCGCGATCGACCTGGCCCGCTCGCTCGGCATGGACCCGACGGTCGCCCTGCCCCGCTCCGACGGCTCGACGGTCGAGCTGGTCCGCAACCCGATCTGGCTCTCCGCCACTCCGGCCAGCTACCGCAGCGCGCCGCCGGCGCTCGGGGAGTACTAGCGCCGCCGGACCCCGCCGCGCACGACCTCGACGATCTCGGCGACCGCGGTCCCGGGACCGAAGACCGCGTCGACCCCGAGCGCCCGCAGCGGCGCCACGTCGCGCTCGGGGATCGTGCCGCCGACGGCGACCAGCACGTCGTCGGCGCCCTCGGCGGCCAGCAGCTCGACCACCCGCGGGACCAGCGTCATGTGGGCGCCGGAGAGGATCGAGAGGCCGACCGCCTGGGCGTCCTCCTGGACGACGGTCGCGACGATCTGCTCCGGGGTCTGGTGGAGCCCGGTGTAGATCACCTCCATCCCGGCGTCGCGCAGCGCGCGGGCGATCACCTTCGCCCCGCGGTCGTGGCCGTCGAGCCCGGGCTTGGCGACGACCACGCGGATCGCCGCCGGGGTCGCCTCGGCGCTGCTCACGCGAAGACCGTGCGGCTCTGCTCGCGCGAGAACTGCTGCAGGTACCAGGGGCCGAAGCCGCCCTTCCCGGTCGAGCCGCTCGCCTTCCAGCCCGACATCGTCTGGCTGCCGGGCCAGACGCCGGTGGTCGCGCCACCGGGGTTGTTGACGAAGACGATCCCGGCCTCGATCTCGTCCAGGAACCGCGCCCGCTCGCCCTCGTCCTCGCTGAAGACGCCGGCGGCCAGGCCGTAGCGGACCGCGTTCGCTTCCCGCAGGGCGGCGTCCAGGTCGGGCACCCGCACCACCGACAGGACCGGCAGGAACAGCTCCTCGCGGGTCAGCTCGTGGCCGGCCGGCAGCCCGTCGACGACGGTCAGGTCGACGAAGTGGCCGCCCTCGCCGGTGCCGCCGCCGGTCACCACCCGGCCGTCGGCGCGGGCCGCCGCGACCGCGCGCGAGAAGCGCTCGACCGACGGCCGGCCGACGACCGGGCCGGTGAAGGCGGCGCGGTCGAGCGGGTCGCCGACGACCAGCGCCTCGGCCTCGGCCCGCAGCCGCTCGACGAACTCGTCGTGGACCGCGTCGACCACCACCGCCCGCGAGCAGGCGTTGCACTTCTGGCCCGACATCCCGAAGGCCGACCGCGCGACCGCCTTCGCGGCCACGGCGAGGTCGGCGCTGGCGGTCACGATCCCCGGGTTCTTGCCGCCCATCTCGGCGATCACCGGCCGCGCGTAGGGCGGCCGGTGCAGCCGCGCCAGCAGGTCGAGGCCGACCGCGGCCGAGCCGGTGAAGGCCAGCCCGTCGATCTCGGCCTCGCTCAGCGCGGCGCCGGTCTCGCCGTCGCCGTGGACCAGGTTCAGCAGCCCCTCGGGCAGCTCCAGGCGGTCGAAGAGGGCGACGAACGCGGCCCCGCAGGCGGGGGTCAGGGCCGACGGCTTGAAGACCACCGCGTTGCCGGCCGCGAGCGCCGCGGCGACCATCGCGAACGGGATCGCCAGCGGGAAGTTGAAGGGCGCGATCACGCCGAAGACGCCGAACGGCCGCAGCACCACCTCGGCCCGCGAACCGGCCGATGGCGCCACGTGCGGGACCGCGTAGCCGTGCGACTGCTCCGCCTGGCGGGCGAAGAGGTCGACGATCGCCACGCACTCGTCGACCTCGGCCAGCGCGTCGGCGCGGGTCTTGCCGGTCTCCAGCGAGGCCAGCGCCGCGAGCGGGATCCGCTGGTCGGCGATCGCCTCGCGGACCCGCTGCAGCAGCCGGGCGCGCTCGACGTAGTCGCGCCGGCCCCACGCCGGCTGGGCGGCGCGGGCCGCGGCGACGGCGCGGGCGACGGTCGCGGCATCGGCGGCTGGAGCACTGGCCACGACCCGCGCCGGGTCGACCGGGTCGGTCCGCTCGAAGCGGACGCCGTCGCCGACCTCGACCCCGCCGATCCGGTGGGCGAGGGTCAGCGGATCGCGCTGGCGGAGGCCGCGCAGGGCCTCCTCGAACGCGAGGCCGTCGGCGTCGCTGCCGCTCTCGCTGTAGACGGTGGCGTAGGTGATGGCGGGCACCGGAGGCGCTCCTTCGCAGGCGGGGAAACGGGGTCGCGGCCACTCTGCCCGCGGGCCCGGGCCGCGGCAATTGGTCCCGGTTCCCAACCCGCCGGCGGCGGTTGTGTCGCGAGGGCAGCGCCGTCAGCCGGCGACGGTGGCGGCCAGCGCCAGCAGCCGCCGGTCGGCCCCGCGGCGGCCGATCAGCTGGACGGCGACCGGCAGCCCGCGCTCGTCGGCGCCGGCGGGGACCGTCACCGCCGGCAGGCCCGCGACGTTGACCGCGACCGTCTCCCGCAGCAGCGCGGCGACCGTCGCGACCGGCGCGCCGCCGAGCGTCGTCCAGCCGTCCTCGGCCCGCGGAACCGCCGGCATCGGGACCGTCGGCGTCAGCAGCGCGTCGACCCCGGCGAGGGCCGCCGCGAAGGCCCGGCGGGCGGCCGCGCGGCCCGCGGTCAGCGCCGCCGCGTAGGCCTCCGCCGTGACCCCGCCGCCGGCCTGCTGGGCCGCGTAGTAGGGCGCGACGTCGGCGCCGAGCAGGCCGATCGCCTCGTCGATCGGCGGGCCGCCCTGGCGCGCCAGCTCGGCGACCAGCGCCGCGTGGGCGTCGACGGTCACCAGCGCCAGCTCGGCGGCGGCGGCCTCCTCGGTCGCGACCGGCGCCACCCGGCGGACCGTCGCCCCGGCGGCCCGCAGCGCCGCCGCGGTCCGCTCGACCGCCGCGACCACCGCCGGGTGCTCGTCGCCGCGCGGCGCCGCCACCGCCACCCGCCAGGCGCGCGCGGGCGGCGGCCGGAACGACCGCGCCGCCAGCGTCTCCAGCAGCGGCTCCAGGTCGGCGACCGCGGCGGCGATCGGCCCGACCGTGTCGAGCGCGCGGGCCAGCGGCAGCACGCCGGCGGTCGCCACCGCGCCGAAGGTCGGCTTCAGCCCGGCCACGCCGCAGAGCGCCGCCGGTACCCGGATCGAGCCGCCGGTGTCGGTGCCGAGCGCCGCCGCGCAGAGGCCGGCCGCGACCGCCACCGCGCTGCCGCCGCTCGACCCGCCGGCGATCCGCTCGCGGTCGTGGGGGTTGCGGACCGTCGCCAGCGGCCCGCCGGTGGTGGTCGCGCCGAAGGCCAGCTCGTGCATCCGGGTGGTGCCGAGCACGATCGCCCCGGCCGCCCGCAGCCGCGCGACCGCGGGCGCGTCGGCCGGCGCCCGCCAGCCGCTCGCGGCCAGCGCCGCCGAGCCGGCGACCAGCGGCAGCCCGGCGACCTCGACGTTGTCCTTGATCGCCACCGGCAGCCCGTGCAGCGGCCCGCGGGGACCGTCGCGGCGGCGCTCGCGGTCGAGCCGCTCGGCCTGCTCGCGGGCCCGCTCGTCGTCGACCACGGCGTAGGCGCCGAGGTCGTCGAGCGCCCGGATCCGGTCGAGGTAGCCGTCGACCAGCTCGCGCGAGGAGAGCGCGCCGGCGGCCAGCCGCGCGCCGAGATCGGCGAGCGTCGCGCCCGCCAGCTCGGCGTGCGGCGCGGCCCCGGCCGGCTCGGCGTCACGGTCGCTCAGCACGGGCCGACCGTAGCGACCGCGGCGACGGCGGCGGCGACCCGCTCGACCAGCGCGTCGACCACCGCCTCGTCCATCGGGGTCGAGAGCGCCAGCAGCGCGTTCGGGGTCAGCAGCGCCCCGCGCTCGTAGGCCGCCCACCAGACCGCCAGCTGCCGCGCGCGCTGGTCCTCGCCCGCGGGCGCGAACGGCCGCAGCAGCGAGCCGGCTCCACGGACGCTCCAGCCGTGGGGCGCGATCGCCGCCGCCAGCGCCGTCCGCGCGCGCTCGCCGAGCCGGTCGAGGCGCGCGATCGCGGCCGCGTCGAAGCGTTCGAGGGTGGCGATCCCGGCCGCCATCGTGACCGGGTTGGCGGTCATCGTGCCGCCGTGCTCGAGGCCGTCCGGCCGCCGCGGGTCGAGCTCGCCCATCACCGCCGCCGGGCCGGCGACCGCGCCGACCGGGAGCCCGCCGCCGATCGCCTTGCCGAGCGTGACGAGGTCGGGCCGGACGCCCCGCAGCGGCGCCAGGCCGCCGGGGCCGAGCCGGAAGCTGACCACCTCGTCGACCACCAGCAACGCCCCGGTCGCCGCCCGCGCCCGCTCCAGCAGCGCCAGCGCCTCGTCGCCGATCGGGCGCAGGCCGGCGCGGTTCGGCAGCAGGTCGACGAGGATCGCGGCCAGCCGCTCGCCGTGGCGCTCGACCGCGGCGGCGATCGCGTCGAGGTCGTCGGCGTCGACCACCAGCGTCTGCTCGCGGACCGCCGCCGGCACCCCGCGCGACGAGCGCGGGCCGCCGGCCGGCAGCACCGGGTCGGCGGTCCCGTGGTAGGCGCCGCGGACCACCAGCACCGCGTCGCGGCCGCGGTGGGCGCGGGCGATCCGCAGCGCCAGCATCACCGCCTCGGTGCCGGAGTTGGCGTAGCGGACCTGCTCGACGCCGGGGATCCGCTCGCGCAGCAGCTCGGCGTGGCGGCGCTCGGCCGCGTGCGGCAGGCCGAACGAGGCGCCGGCGGCCAGCGCCTCGCCCGCCGCGGCGACCACCGCCGGC
The DNA here is from genome assembly GCF_034096925.1 of Patulibacter defluvii. Classification (NCBI taxonomy): domain Bacteria; kingdom Bacillati; phylum Actinomycetota; class Thermoleophilia; order Solirubrobacterales; family Patulibacteraceae; genus Patulibacter; species Patulibacter defluvii. Next base: position 20,542 of record NZ_JAWZSQ010000008.1, on the reverse strand, counting down.
TCGGCGTGGCCGAGCACCAGCGTCGTGAAGTTGCCGTTGGCGTCCAGCAGCTCGCGGCCGTCCTGGTCCCAGACCCGGCAGCCGGCGCCGCGGACCGCCGACGGCGACCACGGCCCGACGGCGAGGGTCGAGCGGCCGAACCCGCCCGGCAGGACGTCGACCGGCGGCGCGGCGTCGGCGCCGGGTCGGAGGGTCGGGACGGGGTCGGACGTGCTCACGCGCGGAGTCTGGGCCGCGGCCCCGGCGGCCCGCCATGCCGCCCGGCCACGAACCGCCGGCCGCGCTCTGGGTCGCGCACCAAACGTCGCCGGCGGCGGTGCGCCCGATCATCGGTCGTCGCCATGACCCCGCTCCACCTGCTGTCCGCCACCGAGGCCCTCGACCGCTTCCGCCGCCGCGATCTCTCCCCCGTCGAGCTGCTCGACGCCGTGCTCGCCCGCGCCGACGCGGTCGAACCGACGGTCAACGCGCTCTGCCACCGCTTCGACGACGCGGCACGGGCCCGGGCGCGCGAGGCCGAGCGCCGCTACCGCGGCCGCGGGAGCGCCGCGCCCGGGCCGCTGGAGGGCCTGCCGGTGGCGGTCAAGGAGGACGAGCCGATCGCCGGCCAGCCGCTGACCGAGGGCTCGCTGGTGCTGCGCGACGCGGTCGCCGAGCGCAGCTCGGCGCTGGCCCGGCGAGTGCTCGGCGCGGGCGCGATCGTCCACGCCCGCACGACCGCCCCGGAGCTGGCCGCGGCCGGGTACACCCACTCGCGGCTGTGGGGCGTGACCCGCAACCCGTGGAGCCGCGAGTGGTCGCCGGGCGGCTCCTCGGGCGGGTCGGGCGCCGCGCTGGCCGCCGGCACGACGACCCTCGCGACCGGCTCCGACACCGCGGGATCGATCCGGATCCCCGCCTCGGCCTGCGGCGTCGTCGGCTTCAAGCCGCCGCGCGGGCGGGTGCCGGTGGTCGCGCCGTACCACCTGGACCGCTACGTCCACGGCGGGCCGCTGGCGCGGACGGTGGCCGACGCGGCGCTGCTCCAGGACGTGCTGGCCGGACCCGACGGCGACGACCTCGCCGGCCTCCGCGAGCAGGTGGTGCTGGGGATCCCGCGGCCGGCCGTCCGCGGGCTGCGGGTGGCGTTCTCGCCGCGGCTCGGCGACTGGGACGTCGACCCCGAGGTCGCGGCCGGCGCCCGGGCCGTCGCCGACGTGCTGCGCGAGGCCGGGGCGATCGTCGAGGAGGTCGACCTGGCGCTGCCGCGCGCGACCGTGATCCGGGCCGCGGCGATCCACTTCGCCCACGGCTTCGGGGCGGCGATCGCGGACTTCTGCGCCGCCCACCCCGAGCGGGTGACCGACGACGCCCGCCGCTTCGCCGACTGGGCGCGGACGACCGCCGACGGCGCCTCGCTGCTCGACGGGCTGGCGCTGGAGTCGCAGCTGCACCGGCCGCTGGCGACGGTCCTGGAGCGCCACCACGCGCTGCTCTGCCCGACCCTCGGCACCCGCGGCTTCCGGGCCGGCGAGGGCTACCCGGAGGGCGGGCCGGAGGTCGACGGCCGCACGGTCGGCTTCCACCTGGAGGCCGCGCTGACGCTGCCCTTCAACCAGCTCGCCGCCTGCCCGGTGCTGGCCGTCCCGTCGGGCGTCGCCGGCAACGGCGTCCCGACGGGCGTCCAGCTGGTCGGGCGGCCCTACGACGACGCGACGCCGTTCGCGCTCGGCGCCGCCGTCGAGGCGCTGCGGCCGTGGCCGCTGGCCACCGGCAGCGGTCCCCGCGCCAGCGCCACGTAGTCCAGCCGCGGCTCCCCGCGGTCGAGGTCGAGATCGACCGCCAGCAGCTCGTCCTCGTCGCGACCGCACTCGGCGACCACCGCCCCGTCGGAGGTGATCGCGCGGCTGCCGCCGACGAACCGCAGCCCCGCCTCGGCCCCCGGGCGGTTGCTGTACAGGTGGGCCAGGCGGTTGTCGAGCGCCCGTGCCCGCGCGTGCAGGTCGTGGCAGTCCCAGTAGGGGGACATGTTGGCCGAGGCGGTCACCAGCAGCTCGGCCCCGGCCCGCGCCAGCGCCCGCGCCGGCTCCGGGAACTCGATGTCCATGCAGTTGAGGATCCCGACCCGGCGGCCGGCCAGCTCGCACAGCAGCAGCTCGTCGCCGGCCGCGAAGACGTCGCGCTCGCCGTCGAAGAGGTGGGTCTTGCGGTAGACGCCGGCCAGCGCGCCGTCGCGGTCGACGCAGGCCATCGCGTCGTAGACCACGCCGTCGGCGCGCTCGGCGAAGCCCACCACGACCGCCGTGGCGTGGCGGGCGGCCAGCTCGCGGACCGGCGTCAGCTCGTCGGCGCCGCAGCCGGCAGCGGCGACCGCGTCCGGCCCGTAGCCGCTCAGGAACAGCTCGGGCAGGACGGCCAGCTCGACTTCGGGGTGGGCCTCGAGCGCGGCGGCGAGGGCGGCGAGGTTGGCCGCCCGGTCGCCGGGGCGCGGGGCCAGCTGGGCCAGCAGGGCGGAGATCGACGGACTCATTCGGGGGCTCCTTCGGTCGCGGTGACGGGGGACGGGGCGGGGACGGTCGGGGGCTCGCGCAGCCGCAGGCCGGCGCCGTCCTGGACCACCCGCCGGTACGCGAACAGCAGCACGCCGACGGCCAGCACGCCGAACCCGATCAGCTCCTCCTTGACCCCGCCGTAGCCGGCCAGTCCCGGGTTCAGCGCGGCGGTCACCAGCAGCGCCAGGTTGAGCAGCGCGACGGCGGCGGCGACCGCCGTCCACGGCCGCGGCAGCCGGTAGCTGCGGGGCCGCTGGTCGCGCTCGCGGCGCAGCAGCACGTAGCCGCTGGTGGCCGCGACGACGGCCAGCATGTAGCCGAGGTTGGCGGCGAAGACGATCCCCAGCTGGTTGCCGACGAAGAACACCAGCCCCAGGTTGAGGACCAGGCCGACGGTCATCGCCCGCGCCGGCATCCGCCGCCGGTTCAGGCGGTCGAGGCCGCGCACGGTCAGCCCGTCGCGGGCCATCCCGTAGAGCGCCCGCCCGCTGTCGGCGGTCGCCACCGACATCAGGTTGAAGAGCGCCAGGCAGAGGACCACGACGACGATCCAGCCGGCCCCGCCGAGCAGCTGCTCGAAGAGCCCGACGTTGAAGCCGACCGGGTTCTCGGCCATCGCCCGCTCGCCGACCACGCCGGCGGTCACCACCGGCACCAGCGCGAAGATCACCAGCGAGAAGGCGCCGGAGCTGATCAGCGCCCGCGGCGTGTCGCGGCGGGGGTCGCGGTACTCGGGCGAGAAGGTGGCGGCGATCTCCGTCCCGTAGACGGTCCAGCCGGCCAGGAACAGCCAGACGGCGCCGACCACCAGCCACGAGCTGCCCTGGTCGTCGATCCCCCAGCTCAGCCGCCCGAGGTCGAGGTCGCCGGTGACCACCGGGAGGACGATCACGATCAGCAGCACGGCCAGCGCCAGCAGGTTGATCGCGTAGCTGACGCGGACCGCGAGCCGGATCCCGAGCACGTTCAGCAGCCAGACGCCGACGATCGCGCCGGCGGCGATCAGGTGCTCGAGGCCGACGTCGACGGTGCCGGTCGAGAAGCTCCAGTCGGCGTCGGCGAACCACTGGGCCTTGACCAGGCTGCCGACGGCGAGGCCGTTGAAGGCGAGCGCGAACGCCCAGCCGGCCCAGTAGCCGACCGAGGCGACGGCGCCGATCGGCGAGCAGTGGCGCTTCCAGACCTCGTGGGCGTAGAGCGAGATCCCGCCGGCCTTGTCCGGGAAGGCCGAGGCCAGCTCGGCGTAGAGGAAGTTCTGGACGAAGGCGATCAGCGACGCGATCCCCCAGACCGCCAGCGCCGACCAGGCGCCGAGGATCCCGGTCGAGTAGCCGATGATCGCCAGCGCCGACCCCGGCAGCGTGGCCGCGAGCGAGAACGCGTCGCGCCACGTCATCGTCCGTTCGAGGCCCCCGGCCTCCGTCGCCGTCCCTGTCTCGCTGCTCATCCGGCGCTCTCCCTCTCGGCACGGGCAGCCGCCCACTGCGGTCGCCTCCCGAGCGGGGAGCCTGGCCGCGCCCCGGACCGCGACCAATGCTCCCACGCGGCAAACCGCCCGCCGCGCGTTGGCCCGCGGACCAAGGGCGCTCGCCGACCGCCGCCGCGAGACTGCCGGCATGGAGCAGTGCTGGTGGCTGGCCACGGCGGGCGAGGACGGCGACGGGCGCGACGCCGCCCCGCTGGTCGGCGAGCGGCGGGCCGACGTCTGCGTCGTCGGCGGCGGCTACCTGGGGCTGTGGACCGCGCTGCGGCTGCGCGAGGAGCGGCCCGAGCTGGAGGTGGCGCTGGTCGAGCGCCACCGCTGCGGCGACGGCGCCAGCGGCCGCAACGCCGGCTTCGCGCTGACCCTCTGGCACCACGTCGGCGGCCTCGAGGCGGTCTGCGGGGCCGAGGAGGCGCTCCGGCTCTGCCACGAGTCGGAGCGGGCGGTCGGCGAGATCGAGCGCTTCTGCGCCGACCACGCGATCGCCGCCGACGTCCGCCGCCGCGGCTGGCTGTGGGCGGCCGGCAACGAGGCCCAGCGCGACGCCTGGGCGAGCACCGTCGCCGTCGCCGCCCGCCACGGCCAGACGCCCTTCGCCGCGTTGCCCGACGCCGAGGCGGCCACGCGCACCGGCTCGCCGCGCTACGTGGCCGCGGTCCACGAGGCGGTCGCGGCGACCCTCCAGCCGGCGGCGCTGGCGCGCGGGCTGCGGCGGGTGGCGATCGAGCGCGGCGTCCGGATCCACGAGCGGACCCCGATGACGCGGCTCGACCGCGACGGCGCCGGGCCGGTCGTCGTCACCCCGCGCGGGCGGATCGCCGCCGGCCGGGTCGTGCTGTGCCTGAACGCCTGGACGGTCGGGCTGCCGGGCCTGGGGCGGGCGCTGGCCGTGGTCGGCAGCGACGTCGTCGTCAGCGAGCCGGCGACCGCCGCGCTCGACGCCGCCGGGATCCCGACCGGGCTGGCCGTCTCCGACTCGCGGCTGATGGTCGAGTACCACCGGCGGACGGTCGACGACCGGCTGGTCTTCGGCAAGGGCGGCCTGGCGCTGGGCCGCGGCGCGCGGCCACCGCGGCCCGACCCGCGCCGCGCCGCGCTGGTCGGCGAACGGCTGCGCCGCACCTATCCGCAGCTCGCCGCGCTGCCGCTGGCCGCCGCCTGGAGCGGGCCGATCGACCGCACCGTCGACGGGCTGCCGTTCTTCACCACGCTGGCGCCGGGCGTGCTCTGCGGCGCCGGGTTCTCCGGCAACGGCGTCGTCACCACCCTGCTCGGGGCGCGGATCCTGACCGCGCTGGCGCTCGACCGCGACGACGACTGGTCGCGCAGCGGGCTGGTCCGGCGGCCGCCGCGGGGGATGCCGCCCGAGCCGCTGCGGTGGGCGGCCGGCCAGCTGGTGCGCGGCGCCGTCGGCCGCAAGGAGGCGCGCGAGGACGCCGGCCGCCCGGTCGCTCCGCTGCTGCGGCGACTGGCCGGGCTGGCCCCGACCGGGCTGGTGCCGAGCGCCTGAGACGCCCGGCCCACCGCCGCCGCTCAGCGCGGCGCGACCGCCGCGGTCGGCGCCGCGGCCGCCGCCACCGCCCGCACCTGGGCCTCGTCGTCGTCGGCCAGCACCCGCACGATCGGCAGGTCGAGCGCGTCGTGGTACGGCGCCAGACCGGCCTGGACCGCGGCGCCGTCGTCGCCGCCGACCCCGACCCGGCCGAGCGCCAGCCCGAGCCCGGCGAAGTGGCGGCGGTGGCCCTCGTTGATCAGCCGGTAGCGGCCCTCCTCCTCCTGCAGCCGCGCCAGGTGGCCGGGACCGACCGCGGTCCGCACGTAGGACGCCACCAGCGGCGCCGGCCGGCCCACCTCGGCCGCGCCCTCGCGGACCAGCTCGCGGGCCTGCGCCGCCCGGGTCGGCGGCATCCAGTTCAGCAGCACGCCGTCGGCGAGCGCCCCGCCCAGCCGGCAGAGCCGCGGGCGCATCGCCGCGACCACGATCCGGGTGCCGGGCGGCAGCAGCTCGCGGAGCCGCCCGACCGCCTCCTCGACGACCGCCAGCGGCGGCCGCAGCGGACCCGATCCGACCCCGACCCAGAGCCGCGCCGGGTCGAGCCCCAGCCGCTCGACGTCGGCGGCGATCCGCTCCGGCGGGTGGCGGTCGAGCGGCAGCACGCCGACGCCCAGCTCGAGCGTCGGATCGCCGTCCGCGAACCGGGCCAGCGTCTCCAGCCCCGGCGCGGTCGGCTCGTCGTTCGCCCACAGCGCCCGGTAGCCGAGCGCCGCCGCCTGCGCGGCCAGCTCGCGGGCGCGGCCCGGGTCGAGCCCGGCCGTCACCCCCAGTCCGCGGTCGAGGGTGGACGGGCCGTCGCGGTGCATGGCCCGATTCTGCGCCCGCGGCGCGCGGCCCGCACTGCTGCCGCGGACCACGCCGCCGGCGCCCGCTTGTCCCGCGACCCAACCGCCCCGGTCAGCGCGCGAACGGGTCGTCGCCGGGCGCGGCCATCCGCGCCAGCAGCCCGGCCCGGACGTCGTCCGGCGGCGGCGTCGGCGTGGCCAGGTCGGCGCCGACGAAGACGTAGCGGACCCGCACCGCCGCCAGCCGCTCGCCGTCGCGGGCGAAGGTCGTGTCGAGCGCGAACGAGGTCCGGCCGACCGCCTGCACCAGCGTCGTCGCGGCCAGCTGCTCGTCGAAGCGGGCCGGCCGCAGGAAGCGCAGCTCGGCGGCCACCACGACCGCCTCCCAGCCGGCCTCGACCAGCTGCTCGTAGCCGCCGAAGCCCTCGCGCCACAGCTCCATCGAGCCCATGTCCGCCCAGGCCATGTAGTGGGCGTTGAAGACCACGCCCTGGGGATCGCACTCGTGGTAACGGACCCGCAGCGACCAGTCGGTCATCGCGCCCTTCCTCCTCGTCCGACGGGCAGCTGGTCGGGACGGTAGAGGCCCGGCGGCAGGTCGCGCAGCGCGATCGCGGCGTGGACGGCGCGGGCCGCGGTCGACGGGTAGGGATCGCCGAAGAAGGTCCCGCGGGCGTCGGCCTCGACCTCGGTCTCGCCGACGATCCGCAGCCGCGCCCGCTCCTCGACGCCGTCCTCGGGGGCGATGCAGAAGAGCGCGATCCACTCGATCGAGGCCACCGCGTGGCCGTCGCGGACCGCCGAGGCGATCCGCCGGAAGCCGGCCGAGCGGCCCGCCTCGACCACCAGGTCGCCGTGGCTGCGGCGGCCGATCGCGGGGATCGGAGCGACCGTCTCGGCGATCTCGTCGACCGCCAGCCCGAGCCCGTCGACGACCACCGCCAGCGACTCGGCGACCGACAGCGGGCTGACGTCGACCACCTCGTCGACAGGCCGCCCGAGCCCGATCTCGCTCAGGATCCCCCGCCCCCAGCTGCGGATCTCCGAGACCCGCTGGGCGTGGACCGCGGTCGGCGCGGCGACCATGCTGCCCCACATCACCGGCAGCGCGTCGAGCACGAAGCCGGGGTTGACGCCGGTCCCGACCAGCCGCGCGCCGCCGGCGATCGCGCGGGCGGCCAGCGCCGCGGCGCCGTCCTCGCCCAGCGCGCGGCCGGGATGGACCAGGCCGGAGACGGTGACCGCGTCCTTGCCGTGGTCGGCGCAGCGGCCGAGCACCGCCGCGACCGCCGCCGGGTCGCCGAGCCCGGAGTGCAGGACCACGTCGATCGCCGGGTCGGCCAGGACCGCGTCGAGGTCGTCGGTCGCGAGCACCCCGGTCGCCGCGTCGAGCCCGGCGATCTGGGCCAGGTCGCGGCCGAGCTTGCCGCGGTCGTGGACGACGGCGGCGGCCAGCGCGACGTCGGGCGCCAGCGCGCAGGCGCGGACGATCTCGCGGCCGGCGCGGCCGGTGCCGACGATCGCCACCCGCCGCGGGGCGGCGGGACGCGGTGGGCGCGGGACGGGGGTCGGCACGGCAGCGACTCTACGCGGGCGCCCCGGCGCGCCCGATGCTGTCGCGACCCAAAGCGCCGCCGCCGGATGCTGCGCGGCGACCAATGCGCCGCGGCCCGCGACCGGCGTACCATCGGGCATGGCGATCACCGTGACGTCCGAGGAGACCCGCGCGGGCAACGGCGCCCTGACCGTCGAGGACCTGCTGGAGGCCCCCCACCTGGGGCTCTCGTTCGTCGCCGGGGCCGAGGGCCTGGGGCGACGGGTGTCGTGGACCCACGTCTCCGACCTGGAGGATCCGGCCGCCTGGCTCGACGGCGGCGAGCTGCTGATCACCAACGGGCTCAGCCTGCCCGCCTCGGCCGCCGGCCAGGTCCACTACCTGTCGCGGCTGGCCGAGGCCCGCGCCGCCGGGCTGGCGATCGGCGTCCGCAACCCGCCGCTGACCCCCGAGCTGCAGCGGCGCGCCGACGAGCTGGCCTTCCCGCTGCTGCGGGTCGCGCGCGAGACGCCGTTCCTGGCCGTCTCGCGGTTCGTCGCCGCGGCCAACCAGGACGCCGCCCACCGGCGGCTGCTGACCCACGTGCGGATCTTCGACGGGCTCCGTCCGCGGGCGGCCGAGGAGTTCACCGCGCTGGAGCTGTTCCGCTACCTGGAGGGCCTGACCGGCTACAGCCTGTTCGTGGTCACGGCGACCGGGCGGCCGCTGCCGGCGGGGATGCCGGAGCTGCCCGGGCACCTGGTCGAGCACCTGCTCGGGGTCGCCGACCGGACGCCCTCGATCCCCGGCGGCTACGCGGTCCAGATCCCCGTCCGCAGCACCACCCCCGCGTTCCTGGTCGCGCTCGAACGGCGCGACGAGCCGACCGCCGGCCTCGGCGCCGTCCGCCACGTGGCGACGATCGCCGCGCTCGAGCTGGCGAACCTGATGCGCGACCGGGAGACCGACCGCCGGCGCGGGGCCGAGACGCTCTCCGAGCTGCTGGCCGGGCGGCTGGAGTCGGCCGACGCCGAGCGGCGGATGGGCGAGCTGGGCTTCAGCTCCCAGACCCCGATCGTGGTGGCCGCGATCCGGGCCCACGAGCCAGGCCTGGACGACGCCCTCCACCACCGGCTCTGCGACCTCGGCGCGCCGCACCTGCTGCTGGCCCAGGACGACCTGCTGCTGGTGGTGCCGGCCGAGCCGGACGACCTCTCGCCCGCCGTCCACGACCTGGCGGCGCACGTCGGCATCAGCCAGCCGCGGGCCGGCCTGGCCGAGTGGGCGACCGCCCGCAAGGAGGCGAGCTGGGCGCTGCAGCGGGCGATCGGCGGCCCGACCGGCCGGATCGTGCGCTTCGCCGAGGGCGACTCGGCGACCCAGTGGATGCCGAGCGACATCAACGCGCTGCGCGAGCTGGCCCACCGCACGCTCGGCCCGCTGCTCGACTACGACGTCCAGCACGCGAGCACGATGGTCCAGTCGCTGCGGGTCTTCTTCGCCCACGAGCGGCGGCTGGCGCCGGCGGCCGAGGCGCTGTTCGTCCACAAGCACACGCTCTCGTACCGGCTGCGGCGGATCGAGGAGATCAGCGGCCGCAGCCTCAACCGGATGCAGGACCTGACCGAGCTGTGGATGGCGCTGAAGGCGCTCGAGGTCCTCGGCGAGGCGCCGTTGGAGGGCCCCGGCGCCGACGGCGACGGGGCCTGAGCGGCCCGCTACTCGCGGACGAACAAATGGACGGCGCTGGCCGCGGCGTCGTTGTCGAGGAAGCCGCCGACGCAGTGCGCCAGCCCGACCCGCGCGCCCTCGACCTGGCGGCCGCCGGCCTCGCCCCGCAGCTGCTGGGTGATCTCCAGCGCCTGCGCCACGCCGGTCGCGCCGAGCGGGTGCCCGCGCGAGAGCAGCCCGCCCGAGGTCGACACCGGCAGCCGTCCGCCGAGCGCCGTCTCGCCGTCGGCCACCATCCGCGCGCCGTCGCCCGGGGCGCAGAAGCCGAGATCCTCGTAGTGGGCGATCTCGGTGTAGGTGAAGGCGTCGTGGACCTCGGCCACGTCCAGGTCCTCGGGTCCGATCCCGGCCATCTCGTAGGCCGTCCGCGCCGCCCGGCGGTCGATCGCGAAGGTCGCCAGGTCCTCGTCGCGGTAGCCGCCGGAGGCCAGGCTCGACGAGGCGATCCGGACCGCCGGCCGGCCGCCGATCGCCGACCGCGCGCGGTCGGAGACCAGCACCACCGCCGCCGCGCCGTCGCTGGTCGGGCAGCAGCAGAGGCGGGTGAAGGGGTCGACCACCGACGGCGCCGCCAGCACCTCCTCGACGGTGATCGGCGTGCGGTACTGGGCGTGCGGGTTGTGGGCCGCGTGGGCCCGGTTCTTGACCGCCACCTGGGCCAGCGTCCGGCGGTCGGCGCCGGTCGCCGCCATGTAGCGCTGGGCCGAGAGCGCGAAGTAGGCCGGCGGCGAGAAGCCCAGCCGGCCCTCCATCTCCATCCCGTCCGAGGTCAGCGGCTGGCCGCGCTCGGCCCGCCGCGACAGCTGCTCGACCCCGACCGCCAGCGCGACGTCGTAGAGCCCGGAGCCGACCGCGATCCAGGCCTCGCGCAGCGCCGTCGAGCCGGAGGCGCAGAAGTTGCCGACGCCGGTGACGGGGATCTCGCGGATCCCGGCCGACCAGCAGCAGAGCTGGCCGACGCCGTTCTCGCGCTGGTGCAGGCGACCGGTGCGGGCGTGGCCGGCGTAGGCCACCTGGACCGCCGCCGGCGGCAGCTGCGCGTCGGCCAGCGCGCCGACGATCGCCTCGCGGCCGAGGTCCTCGATCCGGCGGTCGGCGAAGCGCCCGAACGGCGTCATCGCGGCGCCGGCGACGTAGACGTCACGCATCGACGACCTCCGCGAACCGGAAGCCCTGGTGGTCGTCGCGGACCGGCGCCACCCGCGCCTGGACCCGCGCGCCGACCGCGATCGCAACCCCGTCGCCGGTCGCGGGGGCGAGCACCCGGCCGCCCTCGTCGAGGTCGACGCACAGGTAGCGGTAGCCGGCCGCGAAGCCGTGCGGCGGGTTGGCGACGTCGGCGAAGGCGTGGACGACCCCTGCCCCGCGCAGCTCGCGCGGCTGCGGCGCGCCGCCGCAGGCCAGGCAGACGTGGCGCCGCGGGAATGCGACCGTGCCGCAGCTCGGGCACGACGATCCGAGCAGCCGCGCGACGCCGTCGTCGTCGCGGAAGACCGGGGCCGCGCTCAGGCCCTCGTCGAAGCGGGTGGTCGCGGGCGCGCTCATGCGGTCTCCTGGGGGACGAAGCGGTCGGGCAGCAGCGCCGCGGCGTGCTCGCCGGCGGCGGCGCCGAGGACGGCCCACTCGGCGGCCAGGCGGCCGATCGGCGGGGCCAGGTTGACCCCGACCCCGCCGCCGCCGGTGGCGACGATCACGGTCGGGTCGCCGGGGACGGGGCCGACGATCGGGCGGCCGTCGGGGCTGTAGGGGTAGAGGCCGGCGTAGCCCTCCTCCAGCCCCAGCTCCAGCCCCGGCAGGCGGTCGAGCAGCTGCGCGGCCATCTCCTCCATGAACGGCTCGTCGCAGCTGCGGCGGAAGTCGTCGGGATCGTCGATCACGTCGAACCCGATGTCGTTCGAGTGCAGCCCGGCCAGCAGCCGCCGCTCGCCCTCGTGGCGGAAGTAGACCCCCAGCCGGCCGCTGCCCTGGGCGTAGTCCATCACCGTCGGCATCCGGTAGCCGAGGTCGCGGTCGAGGTGGGCGAAGCAGAGCTGGTGGCGCTCGATCACCATCGGCACCCGGTGGCCGAGGCGGGCGCCGACGGCCGGCGCCCAGGCCCCGGCGGCGTTGACGACGACGTCGGCCAGCAGCTCCACCCCGCCGCTCCGCAGCCGGTGCGGCGCGCCGGGCTGGAAGCCGTCGAGGCTGCCGCGGACGATCCGCCCGCCGCGCTCGCGCAGCTCGTCGGCCCAGACCGAGCAGAGCACGTGGCCGTCGGTGTAGGCGTCCCCGGGCGCCCAGAGCGCGGCGACCACGTCGTCGCTGCGCAGCTCGGGGAAGCGGGCGCCGACGTCGGCGGGGTCGAGCAGCGCGGCGCCGCGGACGCCCTGGCGGGCCTGCTCGTCGACCGCCCGCGCGAACCGCTCGGCCTCGTCGTCGGCGTGGGCCAGCCGCAGGAAGCCGTTGACGATCACCGGCAGGCCGCGCGCGGCCAGCCGCTCCAGCTCGGCCGCCGCCTCGACCCGCAGCGCGACGTCGAGCGGATCGCCGTAGGTGGTGGTGAAGACGCCCGCCGAGAGCCCGGTCGAGCCGGCGCCGGGGTGCTGGCGCTCGATCACGGTCACGTGGGCGCCCAGCCGGGCCGCGTGGACCGCGGTGCTCATGCCGGCGGCCCCGCCGCCGACGATCGCGATTCGCCGCTGCGCGCTGCTCATGCTGCTGCCTCCCTGCTCGTGAAGCCGCCGTGGACCCGCCGCAGCCGCTCGCAGATCTCGCCCACGGTCGCGTAGGCCTCGACCGCGGCGATCGTCGGCTCGACCACGTTGCCGCCGCCGCGGGCGGTCTCCTCCAGCCGCGCCAGCGCCGCCTCGACCGCGTCGGCCGAGCGCCGCTCGCGGACCGCGGTCAGCCGCGCCACCTGCCGCCGCTCGGCGGCCGGGTCGACGGCGAAGACCTCGGCGTCGACCCGCTCGTCCTCGTCGCGGTGGGCGTTGACGCCGATCACCGTCCGCTCGCCGCGCTCGACGGCCAGCTGGTCCTCGTAGGCGCCGTCGGCCAGCTCGCCGGCGAACCAGCCGCTGGTGACGCACTGGATCGCCCCGCCCAGCTCGTCGATCCGCTCGACGATCGCCCAGACCCGCCGCTCGATCTCGTGGGTCAGGCTCTCGACCGCCCACGAGCCGCCGAGCGGGTCGGCGGTGCCGCGCACCCCGACCTCGTCGCGGAGGATCTGCTGGGTGCGGACGGCGAGCGTCGCCGCCCGCTCGGTCGGCGTCGCCAGCGCCTCGTCGAAGCTGGCGGTGTGGAGCGTCTGGACGCCGCCGAGGACCGCCGCCAGCGCCGCCACCGTCACCCGCACCACGTTGTTGAGCGGCTGCTGGGCGGTCAGGCTCGACCCGGCCGAGAAGCCGAAGATCCGCAGCGCCTGGCTGGCGGGGTCGTCGCAGCCCAGCCGCTCGGCCACCATCCGCGCCCAGACCCGGCGGGCGGCGCGGAACTTGGCCACCTCCTCCAGCAGGTCGGTGCCGGCGGAGAGGAAGGTGAAGAGCGAGGGCGCGAACCGCTCGACCGCGACCCCGCGCCGCTGGGCGGCCTGGCAGTAGGCGATCCCGTTGGCGAAGGTGAAGGCCAGCTCCTGGGCGGCGTCGGCTCCGGCCTCGCGGATGTGGTACCCGCTCATCGCCAGCGGGGTCCAGTTCGGCAGGTGGCGGGCGCAGTGCTCGATCGTGTCGGCGACCAGCTCGACCGCCGGCCGCGCGGGGTAGATGTAGGTGCCGCGGGCGACGTACTCCTTCAGCACGTCGTTCTGGATCAGGATCCGGATCGCGTTCGGGTCGATCCCGCGGCGGCGGGCGAGGGCCACGACCAGCGCCAGCCAGATCGGTCCGATCGCGTTGGCGGTGGTCCGGATCTGGCGCACCTGCTCGAGCGGGACGCCGTCGAACAGCGCCTCGACGTCGGCCAGCGAGTCGATCGCGACGCCGACCTTGCCGACCTCGCCGTGGGCCAGCTGGTGGTCGGAGTCGAGCCCCATCTGGGTCGGCAGGTCGAGCGCGATCGAGAACCCGGTCTGGCCCTCGGCCAGCAGCAGCCGCAGCCGCTCGTTGGCGTCCTCGGCGTCGCCGAAGCCCAGGTACTGGCCGATGATCCACGGCTGCTCGCGGTAGCCGTCGGGGTCGATCCCGCGGGTGAAGGGCGGCGTGCCCGGCGGCTCGGTCGGGGCCGCTCCGCGGGCGGCCAGCGCGGCCGGGTCGTAGACCGGGTCGAGGGCGATCCCGGAGCGGGTCCGCCAGCCGGCGGCCGCGGTCACCGGATCGCCCCCGAGCGCAGCGCCTTGCGGTCGATCTTGCCGATCGCGGTCTTCGGCAGCTCGTCCACGAAGTGCAGGTCCTTGGGCTTCTTGAACGAGGCCAGCCGCTCGCCGCAGAGCGCCCGCAGCCGCTCGGCGGTCAGCTCGGCGCCGGGCCGCGGGACGACGTAGGCCGTCACCGCCTGGCCCCAGTCGGCGTGGGGCACGCCGACGACGGCGACGTCGGCGACGCCGGCCGCGCTGCGCAGCACGTCCTCGATCTCCCGGGGGTACACGTTGTAGCCGCCGGTGATGATCATGTCGCCCCGGCGGTCGATCAGGTGGACGTAGCCGCGCTCGTCCTGCCGGCCCATGTCGCCGGTGCGGAGCGTGCCGCCGCGCAGGGTCTTGCCGTCGGCGCCGCGGTTGCCCCAGTAGCCGGCCATCACGTGGTCGCCGGAGACGGCCACCTCGCCGACCTCGCCGGGGGCCACGCGGCGGCCGTCGTCGTCGACCACGTCGACCTGGACCCCGAGCGCGGGGCGGCCGGCCGAGCCGAGCAGCTCGTCGTCGGCGTGGGCGGCGCGGTCGAGCACGGTCAGCGGCGGGATCGCCTCGACCAGGCCGTAGAACTGGAGCAGGTTGCCGTGGAACAGCTCACGGGCGACGCGGACCCGGGCCGGGGCCATCGGCGAGCCGGCGTAGATCACCGCGTTGAGCCGGTCGAAGGCGGGCGGCGCGGGCTGGGCCTCGGCGACGGCCATCACCCGCTCCAGCATCGTCGGCACGAGCACGGTGGCGGTGGCGTCGCCGGAGGCGAGCGCGGCGAGCACCCGCTCGGGGTCGAAGCGGCGGAGGATCCGCTGGGTCGCGCCGGCGGCGATCGCGGGCAGCACCAGCAGCCCGGAGGCGTGGGTGATCGGGCCGGCGTGGAGGTAGGCGTCGTCGGGCCCGAAGCCCTGCTCGAAGAGCGACAGCAGCACGTCCTGGGCGCTGATGTAGCGGTTGCGGGCGGTCCGCATGCAGCCCTTCGGGCGGCCGGTGGTGCCGGAGGAGTAGTTGAGGCTGACCAGGTCGCCGGCCTGCGCGCGGTGGCCGGGGCGGGTCGCGGCGCCGGCGGCGATCAGGTCGCCGAGCCGCCGGCCGAGCTCGCCGTCGCCGGTGCCGATCCGGATCTCGACCCCGGGCACCCGCTCGACCAGCTCGCCGGCCAGCTCGCGGTGCTCGGGGCCGTAGACGATCGCGCGGGCGCCGGCGTCGCGGGCGATGTGCTCCAGGTCCTGGAGCGCGAGGCGGGCGTTGAGCGGCACCCGCACCAGGCCGGCGCTCGGGATCGCCAGGTCGGTGACGACGTAGGCGACGGCGTTGGCCTGGAGGTCGAGGACCCGCTCGCCGGCGGTCAGCCCGAGCCCGCGCAGCGCGTTGGCCAGGCGGAAGACCTCGTCCCGCAGCTGGGCGAAGGTCAGCGCGCCCTCGTCGTCGAGGACGGCGGTGCGGGTGGGCCACCGCCACGCGGCGCGGCTGAGGAGCTCGGTGATGAACATGCCGTGGCGACGGTAGGCCCGCGGCCGGGGGTCGCTCAATTGGCCTGGCGATGCAACCGCTCGGGTGGGGTTGGGCCGTGGCGCAACCGCCGGCGGCGGGGCCTGGGCGCGGGCAGCAACGGCCGCGCGCGCTTCGACGGCCGGGCCAATTGCTGGACGGTCGGGCGGCGATGAGGATCGGCGCATGCCGAGTGCCGCGTCGTCCCCGTCCCTGGTCCCGTCCGTCCCCGAAGCCGCCGGCTGGTCGCCGTCGCGGGCGCCGCGGGGCGGACCGGTGCGGGTGGCGGTGGTCGGCCTGGGCGTGCTCGGGCGGTCGGTGGCGGCGGGGGTGGCGCGGCGGCGCGATCTGGTGCTGGCGGGCGTGGTCGACGCCGACCCGGCGCTGCACGGGACGACGGTCGAGCTGGAGGGCGGCGAGCGGGCGACGGTGGCGGCGGCGTTGCCGGCCGCCGGGGTCGACGTGGTGGCGCTGCTGACGACGTCGCGGGTCGAGGAGGTGGGGGCGCTGGCGCTCGACCTGCTCGGGCGCGGGATCGACGTGATCACGGCGGCCGAGGAGCTGACGTTCCCGTGGCGCAGCCACCCCGAGTGGAGCGCGCGGCTGGACGCGGCGGGGCGGGCCGGCGGGGCCAGCCTGCTGAGCGTCGGCGCGAACCCGGGGCTGCTGATGGAGACCCTGCCGACCGTGCTGAGCCTGGCGACCCAGCGGATCTCGTCGATCGCGATCAGCCGCACGATGGACGTCCGGATCCACCGGCCGGCGCGGCTGCGGCGGTTCGGGCTGGGGTTGACGCCCGAGGCGTTCGCGGCCGAGCCGGAGGAGGCGCGCCACGGCCACGTCGGCTTCCGCCAGAGCATCGACGCGCTGGCCTCGGCGCTCGACCTGCCGATCGACGGCGTGGTCCAGCGGCCGCTGAGCGTGGCCGTGATCGCCGACGACGAGCGGCGAGGCGATCACGCCGTGCTGGCGCCGGGGACGGTGGCGGTGGTCGAGCAGCGGGCGACGGCGATGGCGAGCGGCAGGCCCCTGATCGAGCTGCGCGAGCACTTCGGCTTCGTCGATCCCGAGGACCCGGTCCCCCACGGCGACCGCTGGCAGATCGTCGGCAGCGAGCAGCGCTTCGTCCTCGACGCGCCCGACGGCGTCCACTCCTTCTCGACCACCCCGGCGACCGTGGTCAACATGATCGGCCCGCTCCGCGACGCCGCCCCCGGCCTGCGCGTGATCGGCGAGTTCCCGGTCCGCGAGCTGGCGTCGAAGGGGTGGCGGCGGGGGTAGGGGTCAGGCTGGGGCGGAGCCGGCGCGGAGCCGGTCGGCGATCCGGGCCACGTCGTCGAGCGCGCCGGTGGCGACCTCGATCACGAAGTCGTAGGCCTCGTCGTTGGTCAGCGTCAGCCGGCGGCCGTTGACGCCGAGGAAGGCGATCGTGCCGGCCAGCGCCAGCCGCTTGTTGCCGTCGACGAGCGGGTGGTTGCGGGCCAGCGACTGCAGCAGTGCGGCGGCCTTGTGCTCGAGGTCCGGATAGGCGTCCTCGCCGAACGCCGTCGCCGCCGGTCGCGCCGCCGCCGAGGCGATCAGGCCGTGGTCGCGGACCACCGGATCGCTGCCGATCGCGCGCCGGGCCACGTACAGCAGCTCGGCCGGGGTCAGGTAGATCACTGGCCGAGCCGGTGGAGCGCCTCGGCGTAGCGCGGCAGCTCGGCGTCGAGCACCTGGTCGAGCAGCTCCGTGCGGCTGTGGCGGTCGACGTACTCCCGCACCGCCTGCCGCGCGACGTCCTGCATCGAACGGCCCTCGTGCGCCGCCCGCAGGCGCAGCGCTTCCGCCTCGTCGTCGGTCAGTCGCAGGGTCATGGCCATGGCTCGACGGTATCACCGGCGATACCAATCGCCAAGCGGCCCGCCGATCGCCTCAGGGCCCCGCCAGCACCCGCGTCGCCGACGCCTTCCAGGCCGCCGTCACCCGCTGGCCGACCGCCAGGCCGAGGCCGTCGCGGGCGGCGGCGGTGATCTCGGCCACCAGCGGCTGGCCGGCGTCGAGGCCGACCCGGACCCGGTTGCCGAGCGGGGTGATGGCGGTCACCGTGGCGGTCAGGGCGTTGCGGGCCGAGCCCTCGGCGTCGGCGGCCACCGGCGGGTGGAGGGTGATCTCCCAGGGCTGGGTGGTGACCGCCACCGCGCCCCGCCCCGGATCGGTGCTGAGGACCGTCCCCCCGCCGTCGAGGGCGATCTGGGTCAGGCCGTGGTCGCCCGCCGAGGCGACGCCGGTCAGCACCACCGCCCCGGTCAGGTCGGCCACGAACGGGGTCGCCGGCCGCGCCGCCACCGTCGCCGCGTCGCCCCGCTGGACGATCCGGCCGCGGTCGACGATCGCCACGGTGGTCGCCAGCGTCGCCGCCTCGGCGAAGTCGTGGGTGACCAGGATCGTCGGCACCCGGTGCTCGCGCAGCAGCGTCGCCAGGGTCCGCGTCGCCCGGCCGCGGGTGGTGGCGTCGAGCGCGGCCAGCGGCTCGTCGAGCAGCAGCACCCGCGGCCGCCGCACCAGCGCCCGGGCCAGCGCCACCCGCTGGCGCTCGCCGCCGGACAGCTCGCGCGGCCGCGCGTCGGCCAGCTCCGCCACCCCGAACCGCTCCAGCGCCTCCAGCGCCGCCGCCCGCCGCGCCGCCCGTCCCCCGCCCCGCAGCGGATAGGCGACGTTGCGCCACGCCGAGAGGTGCGGGAAGAGCGCGTAGTGCTGGAACAGGTAGCCGCAGGCCCGCTGCTCGGGCGGCAGCGCCACCCCCCGCTCGCGGTCGAGCCAGACGTCCTCCCCGCAGCGGACCCGCCCCGCCTCGGGTCGCAGCAGGCCGGCGACGATCCGCAGCACCGTCGTCTTGCCGGCGCCCGACGGCCCCGCCAGCGCCAGGCACTCGCCGTCCGCGACCGTCAGCTCGACGTCGAGCGCGAACGACCGCAGCGGGTGGCGGACGGCCAGCTCCAGGGTCACCGCAGCGCCTCCCGCTCGGCCCCGCCCGGGTCCCGCCCCAGCAGCTTGACCGTCAGCAGCACCGCGGCCGAGACCGCGACCAGCACCGCCGAGAGCGCCAGCGCGGCGTCGAAGTCGGAGGCGAACCGCTCGTAGATCGCCAGCGGCACCGTCTGGGTGACCCCGCGGAACGCGCCGGCGAACATCAGCGTCGCGCCGAACTCGCCCAGCGCCCGCCCCCAGGCCAGCGCCAGCCCGGTCACCAGCCCGCCGCGGGCGACCGGGATCGCCACCCGCAGCCAGGTCCGCAGCTCGCCCGCGCCGAGCGTCCGCGACGCGTCCAGCCACTCGCGGTCGATCGCCTCGAACGCCGCCTGGGCCTGGCGCAGGTAGAACGGCGCCGCGACGAAGACCAGCGCCACGACCACCCCGCCGGTGGTCAGCACCGGCTGCAGGCCCAGATCGCCGAGCGGCCCGCCGAGCAGGCCCTTCGGCCCGAACGCGGCCAGCAGCCCGATCCCCGCGACCGCCGGCGGCAGCACCAGCGGCAGCTCGACCAGGGTCACCACCAGCGCCCGACCGCGGAAGCGGCGGGTGGCCAGCAGCCAGGCCGCCGGCGTCCCGACCACGACGATGATCGCCGCCGCCAGGGTGGTGCAGAGCAGGCTCAGGGAGAGCGCGTCGCGGGCCGCCGGATCGCCGAGCCCGTCGACCAGTGCCGCCGGCGAGCTGCGGACGAAGATCGCCGCGACCGGGATCGTCAGGAAGGCGACGCAGACGGTCAGCGCGGCGACCAGGGCGCCGGCGAAGGCGATGCGACGGGCGCTCACCCCGTCGCCCCCGCGGCGCCGCGCCCGCTCACGGCTTCGGCCCGAGCCCCGCCGCCCGCAGCGCCGCCTGGCCGTCCGGGCCGACCAGCCCGTCGACGAACGCCCGCGCCTGCCGCGGGTGCGGGGCCCCGCGGACGACGGCGACGCCGTAGGTCACCTGCGGCTCCAGCGCCGCCGGGATCGCGATCTCGCGCAGCCGGCCGCCGGCGCCGCGGACGTCGCTGCGGTAGACGACGCCGGCGTCGACCGCACCCTGGGTCAGCTTGCCGACGACGCCGGCCACGTCCGGCTCCTGCGAGCGGACGTTGGCCTCGATCGCCCGCCGGCGGGCGGCCGGCAGCCGGCCGAGGACGGTGCGGGTGTACGAGCCGACCGGAACCGTCGGCGAGCCGATCGCCAGCGTCACCCCGGCCCGGCCGAGGTCCTCGAAGCTCCGCACGCGGGAGCGCCCGTCGGCCGGCACCGCGACGACCAGCCGGTTGGTGGCGAAGCGGACCGGACGGTCGACCAGGCCCTTGGCGAAGAGCGCGTCGGGCAGCTTGGTGTTGGCCGCGGCGAAGACGTCGGGCCGGACCCCCTGCTCGATCTGCGCGGCCAGCTCGTCGGAGCCGGCGAAGGAGAACGCCACCGCCGCGGCCGAGAAGCGGCCCTGGTAGGCCTCCAGCGCCCGCTTCAGCGAGGCGGCGGCCGAGACCTTGATCTTCGGCTTCCCGCCGCCCCCTCCCCCGTCGTCGCCGCCGCAGCCGGCCAGCGGCAGGGCGGCGAGGGCGATCGCGGTCAGCAGGGCGAGCGGTCGGCGCATCGGGATCCCGGTGGCGGTCAGGCGGCGCGCGCGGCGCCGCAGTCCTGGAGGTCGTAGCCGGGTCGCGACGCGACCCGCTCGCGGAAGGCCCGCGAGCCGAGCCCGTCGAGCAGCGCGACGATCGCGGGGTGCCCGCGGTGCTCGCCGGCCACCCACAGCTCGACCGCGTGCTCCTCGAGCGGCAGGAACCGCAGCCCGCGGGCGACGGCGGCCGGCTCGTAGGTGACGGCGCTGCCGCCGGTCGCCTCGGCCAGCAGCGCGGCGCTGGCGTGGTCGTTCGCGACCGGGCCGTCCGGCAGCGTCCGGCCGAGCGCGACGGCGGCGCGGTCGAGCGCGTCCTGACTCGAGGCTCCGGGCGCGCGGCGGACCAGCGGCCGGCGGGCGGCCAGCGCCTGCTCCAGCGAGCGCTCGCCGCCGGCGACGGCCAAGCCGACCCGCCAGCGGGCCAGGTGGAAGCGGGCGCTGCCGGCCGGCGCCCGGCCGAGGCGCCCGCGCGGGCCGTGGACGACCGCCGC
>NZ_JAWZSQ010000007.1:0-229701 GCF_034096925.1 Patulibacter defluvii | reverse complement strand
GGCCGTTCGCCGACGAGCGGCCCTGGCCGCCGCCGCGACCGTCGCCGCGCCCGCCCTGGCCGCGGCCGTCGTCGCTGCGCTGGCCACGCGGACGGCCGTGGTCGCGGCCGCCGTCCTGGCGCTGGCCGCGGCCCTCGCCCGAACGCTGGTGGCTGCGGCCGCCGTCCTGGCCCCGCCCGCCGGGTCCACGCCCGCCGCCGCCGTCGCCGCGCGGCTGGCGCTTGCCCTGCTGGCGGTTGACGCCCGGGCCCTTCTCGCCCGGCGCGGCGACCCGCAGCCCGGCGGCCTCCAGCTCCTGGTGCAGCTGCAGGTCGCGGCCCATCACGCCCATGTCCAGCTGCTCCTCCGGCTCGACGAAGGTCAGGCCGATGCCGCTGGCGCCGGCGCGACCGGTGCGGCCGACGCGGTGGACGTAGGTCTCGTGGTCGACCGGGATGTCGTACTGGAAGACGTGGGTGACGCCCTCGACGTCGAGCCCGCGGGCGGCGACGTCGGTCGCGACCAGCGTCGTCACGTGGCCCTGCTCGAACGCCTCCAGCGCGCGCCGGCGCTGGGCCTGCGAGCGGTTGCCGTGGAGCGCGACCGCCTCGAGGTCGTTCTGCTTCAGCTTGCGGACGAGCTTGTCGGCGCCGAACTTCGTCTTCACGAAGACGACCGCCAGGCCGCGCTCGGCGTCGTGCAGCTCCTCGACCAGGTGGTCGAGCTTGTCGTCGCGGGTGACGCGGCGGAAGTGGTGGACGATCTTGCCCTGGTCCTGCTTCGGCGGCGCGTACTCGATCAGCTTCGGGTTCTGCGTGTAGGCGCGGGCGATCTCGCCGACGCGGCCGTCGAGGGTCGCCGACAGGAAGAGGGTCTGGCGCTCGCGGCGGGTCTGGGCCACGATCCGCTTGACCGCCGGCTGGAAGCCCATGTCGAGCATCCGGTCGGCCTCGTCGAGGACCAGCATCCGGACGTCGCCGAGGCTGAAGGCGCCGCGGGCCAGCAGGTCCTCGAGCCGGCCCGGGGTGGCGACGAGGATGTGCGAGCGGGAAGCGGCGCGCGACTGCTTCTCCAGCCCGGCACCGCCGTAGACGGCGGTGATCGCCAGCGCGCGGGCGTGGGCCAGGTCGCGCAGCTCGTCGACGATCTGGGTCGCCAGCTCGCGGGTCGGCACCAGCACCAGCGCGCTCGGGCGCGGGTCGGTGGCCTCGATCCCGTCGACCAGCGTCAGGCCGAAGGCGATCGTCTTGCCCGAGCCGGTGGGCGAGGACACCAGCACGTCGCGACCGGCGAGCGCGTCCGGGAGCACCAGCTCCTGGACGGCGAACGGCGACGTCATGCCGCGCTCGTCGAGCGCGGTGACGACGGCGTTGGATACGCCGAGCGCGGCGAAGGTGACAGCGGACATCGATCTCCTCGGGGAGGTTGGGCGAACCACGGGGGCCGGCCGGGGGAGCGCTCAGCTTCCGGCCGCGATCGTGGCCGTCCCGGTGAGGAGCGGCGCGTCGCGCGTGGAGAGAACGCGGGAACGTGGTGGGCGCGGTGCGACGGCGCGAACGCGCCGGCGACCGGAGCCACCGTCGATCAATGGTACGGAACGCAACCATCTCGTGCGTGACGAGGGCCACGGAGCGGCCCGCGGCTCAGTCGCCGGCGGTCTGGGGGACCTCGCCGCCGCCGGTCGCGTCGCCGGCCCGGTCGCGGACGGCGGCGACCCGCTGGGTCAGCGGCTTGGCCACCGACTCCAGCGAGCGGCGCTCGGCGTCGACCCCGAGCAGCGCCGCCACCAGTCCCGCCCCGACCATCAGCACCGCGCCGACCACGTAGCCGAGGAACATCTGCTCGACGTCGCCGGTCTCGGCCAGGGCGCCGAACAGCAGCGGGCCGATCGCCCCGCCGAGCCCGGTCCCGATCGCGAAGAAGAGCGCGATCGCCATCGCCCGGGTCTCCATCGGGAAGACCTCGCTGACCGTCAGGTAGGCCGAGGACGCGCCGGCCGAGGCGAAGAAGAAGACCACCGACCAGATCGCGGTCTGCGAGGTCGCGTTCAGCACCTCGGCCCGGAACAGCAGCCCGGAGACGAGCAGCAGCACGCCCGCGATCAGGTAGGTGGCGGCGATCATCCGCCGCCGTCCGATGCTGTCGAAGAGCGGCCCGAGCAGCAGCGGGCCGAGCAGGTTGCCGAGCGCGAACGGCACCAGGTAGAGCCCGGTGTCGGAGGAGCTGACGTCGAAGAAGGTGGTCAGGACCGTGGCGTAGGTGAAGAGGACCGCGTTGTAGAGGAACGCCTGGCCGACGAACAGCGACAGCCCGAGCACGGTCCGCCGCGGCTGCCAGGTGAGGATCGTGCGGGCGACCTCGACGAACGGCACCGTCTCGTGGCGCTCGATCTCGACCGCCGGCCCGTCCGGCTCGGGCAGCGGCCGGCCCTGCTCGCGCTCGATCCGCTGCTCGACCTCGGCGACGATCCGCTCGGCCTCCTCGCCGCGACCGTGGAGGAACAGCCAGCGCGGGCTCTCGGGGACGTTGCGCCGCACGAGCAGGATCACCAGCCCGAGCACCGCGCCGAGCCCGAAGGCCAGCCGCCAGCCGACGTCGGCGGCGAACAGGTCGGTGTTCAGCAGCAGCTCGCCGAGCAGCGCCGCGACCGCCGCGCCGCCCCAGTAGGAGCCGTTGATCGACAGGTCGACGCGGCCGCGGACCCGGGCCGGGATCAGCTCGTCGATCGCCGAGTTGATCGCCGCGTACTCGCCGCCGATCCCCGCCCCGGTGAAGAAGCGGCAGATCGCGAACCACAGGAAGCTGCCGGAGAAGGCGGTCAGGACGGTGGCGGCCAGGTAGACGCCGAGGGTCACGAGGAACAGCCGCTTGCGGCCGAAGAGGTCGGTCAGGCGGCCGAAGACGAGCGCCCCGACGCAGGCGCCGACGACGTAGATCGTGCCCGCGACCCCGGTCTGGCTGGCGGTCAGGTGGAGGCCCGAGCCGGGTTCCTCCAGGCGGCCGCCGATCGCGCCGACGATCGTCACCTCGAGCCCGTCGAGGATCCAGACCGTCCCCAGCCCGACGATCACCATCCAGTGCCAGCGTGACCACGGCAGCCGGTCGAGGCGGGCCGGGACGAGGGTGCGGACGGGCTCTTCGGCGGGGGTGCTCACGGGATCGCACCGGCCCCACGCGGGCGCGGCGTGCAGCGCCCGTACCCGCAAGTTGGCGACGCCAAGCGCCACGTTGGGCGGTGGGCTGCGGACACCGCGCCCCGCCGAGGCGACCCGTTACGGTCGAGGGGTGGCGCTGATTCCGACGTTGACCACCGTGCTGGCGCAGACCTCGGGCACGAGCGCGGCCGACAAGGCGGCCGAGGTCGCCCGGCGGGCCGAGAAGCGGCTCAACCGCACCTGCGGCGAGGACGGAGCCAGCTGGCAGGCTGATCTCTGCCGTTCGATCTGGGACGGGCGGCCCGGCCAGACCGGCAACAAGCTCGCCGCCGAGACCGTCCACTGGCTGACGACCGGCTTCCTCTCGATCCTCCTGATCTTCGTCGTCGCCTGGATCGTCAACCGGCTGGCGCGCCGCTGCATCGTCAAGCTCGGCCGCCGGGTCGGGGCCGGCGGCAAGCTCTCGCGCGGGCTCTCGGCCGTCCGCCGGATCACCCCCGACGCGCTGCTGGAGACCCGCGAGATCAGCGTCCGCGGCGAGCAGCGGCGGGAGGCGGTGCTGGGGATCCTCAAGAGCGTCGTCACCGGCCTGATCTACGCGACGGCGATCTTCATGGCCCTGGGCGAGATCGGGATCGACCTGGCCCCGCTGCTGGCCGGCGCCGGCGTGCTCGGCGTCGCGCTCGGCTTCGGTGCCCAGACGCTGGTCGGCGACTTCCTCTCCGGCGTCTTCATCCTGGTCGAGGACCAGTACGGCGTCGGCGACGAGGTGACGTTCCGGCCGAAGTCGGCGGCCGGCGAGCCGGTGACCGGGACGGTCGAGGCGCTGAGCCTGCGCAACACCCGGCTGCGGGCGCTCGACGGGACCGTCTGGCACGTGCCGAACGGCGAGCTGCGCGCGGTCGGCAACCAGAGCCAGCACTGGTCGCGGGCGGTGCTCGACATCGCCGTCGCGCACGGGGCCGACATCGCGAAGGCGAAGGCGACGATCGCGCGGGTCGCCGAGCAGGTCCGCGAGCACGACGCCAGCGTGCTGGAGCCGCCCGAGGTCTGGGGCGTCCAGGCGTTGAACCCGAACGGCGTCACGATCCGGCTGGTGCTGAAGACGACGCCCTCGCAGCAGTGGCGCGTGACCCGCCTGGTCCGCGAGCGGATCCTGCAGCAGTTCGCCGCCGAGGGGATCCCGCTGCCGGTCTCCTCGCCGCCCGCCGGCGAGGCGCTGCCCTCGGTCTAGCGCTTGCCGGCCGGGTTCCCGACCGCCTTCGCCCAGCGGTCGAGGTCGGGCTTCGGGTCGCGCGGCTTGCCGCCGGTGTACCAGCCCGGCTTGGTCCACAGCTCGAAGTGCAGGTGGCAGCCGTCGGCGTTGCCGGTGTCGCCGACCTGGCCGATCGGGTCGCCGGCCTTGACCGCCGTCCCCTCCTTCAGCGGCGAGCGGGCCTTCATGTGCATGTAGGCCTGGTCCTCGCCGGTCGGCGTGCCGGTGATCACGAGGTAGTTGCCGGCGGCCGACTGGACCTGGTTGTGGGCGACCTTGCCGGCCGACGCGGCGACCAGCGGGGTGCCGCAGGCGGCGAAGGCGTCGACGCCCTGGTGGCCGCCGCCGCGCTCGCCGAAGAAGGTGCCGGCGTCGCCCCAGTGCCAGCGGCCCTGGATCGGGAAGGTGTAGCCGTCGTCGCCGACCTTGGCGGCCGAGCCGCCGCCGGCCCCGCCACCGGCCTCGGTCGCGCCGGGCGGCGCGGGGGCGGTCTGGCGCAGGGTCCGCGACTCGGCGGGCGAGAGGACGCCGTCGGCCCGCATCGCCGCGGTCCGCTCCCACTGCTGGACCCGGCTGCGGACGGCGGCGGTGTACTTGCCGTGGGTCGGGACCCGGATCCCGCTGTCGATCAGCAGCCGCTGGATCGCGCGGACGTCGGTGCCGGTCGCGCCCAGCCGCAGGGTCCGCGAGGCGAACCGCTTCTCGGTCCGCTTCGGGTGCGCCCGCTTGCGCATCGCGATCCGCTGGGCGCTGTCGGCGACGCCGTCGACCGGCAGCCCCTCCTCGTGCTCGTAGCGGCGCAGCATCAGCTCGGTCGCGGGACCGAACTTGCCGTCGCGGGCGACCGGCAGGCCGACCTGCCAGAGGGTGTTCTGGAGCGCCATCACCTTGCTGCCCGAGTCGCCGAGGGCGAGGTCGGAGGCGCGCTTCTTGACCGCCGGTGCGCTGGCTGGCGCGTCGTCGCTGGGGACCGGATCCGCGCTGGCGACCGCCGGGGTCGCCGCGAGGGCCACGCAGACCGCTGAGGCGGCGAGGGCGCGGAACGGCGCAGGGACGTGGGCGGTCTGTCGTTGCACGGGCAGGCCTCCGGGTCTCGGTCGGAAAGCGAGATCGTCGAACCCGACCCTCGCTCGCGGCGGCACGCGGCGACGACGGACCGTTCGACGACGGTTCGGGTCGACACCCTACCCGTCTGACCCGCGGATCGCGATCAGCGACCGATCGCGGCGGGTGGCGCCTGTAGCGTCCGGGGCGTGACCGGAGCACGAGCATGAGCGGCCGCCGCGGCCCGCTCGCGGGGCGCCTGAAGCGCGCGGCCGGCTGGCCGGCGCGGCGGCTGCTGGACCCGCGCGTGGACTGGGCCGTCAACCAGATCGACGACCGGCTGGGCTCGCAGCGCGACACCCGCCCGACCGTCCACGAACGGCTCGACGGGCTCGAAGGCCGGCTCGACGCGCTCGAGCAGCTGGAGCGCTCGGTGCTGCACGCCGTCGGTCACGCGGTCGGCCCGGAGAACGAGCTCGAGGTCGGCCTCGAGCGGCTGGGCCCGGCGGCCGCGGCGCTGCTCAACTGGGCCAACGGACCGCACGGCTTCGCCGCCCAGGCGGGGCTCTGGTTCAACCCGCCGGCGCCGGTCGAGCACCGCGAGGGCGCGGTCGACCTGCTCCACGTCAACGAGCGGATCGTCGAGCAGCCGTGGGTCTTCGGCGCGGTCGCGGCGGCGACCGGCGGGCGGCCGGCGCGGCTGCTCGACCTCGGTGGCGGCGAAAGCACCGTCGGCGTCTCGCTGGCGTCGCTCGGCCACCGGGTGACGCTGGTCGATCCCCGTGGCCTGCGGCTGGCGCACCCGAACCTGACCGTCCGCGGCGAGCGGCTGGAGCAGACCCCGGACGACGCCGGGCCGTTTGACGCCGCGGTGGTGCTGTCGGCGGTCGAGCACTTCGGGCTCGAGCACTACGGCACCCCGCGCGGCGTCGAGCGGGCCGACCTCGAGGCGCTGGCCCGGGTCCGCGAGCTGGTCCGGCCTGGCGGCGCGCTGATCCTGACCGTGCCGATCGGGGCCCCGTCGGTCGACGGCTTCCAGCGGGTCTACGACCGCGCCGGCGTCGCCGAGCTGACGGCCGGCTGGACGGTCGACGAGCGGACGATCGTCCGCCAGCAGGACCGGCTGACCTGGGTCCGCGAGCCGGACGACGCGGGCGACGACCAGCGCCGCGGGGTGGCGCTGGTCCGCGCCCACCGCGACTGATCGGCGCCGCCCGATCGCCGCCCCGTCGATCGGCGGAGCGGCGGGACCCCCGACCGGCCGCCGCCGCTCAGGCCGGGCCGCCGAGCCGCGGCGCCGGCCACGGCTCGCGGACCGCGCAGCCGGCGGCGGTCCAGGCGTCGATCAGCGTCCGCGCCGTCGCGGGATCGGCCGGTCGCAGCGCGACGACCGCCCCACCGCTGCCGGCGAAGTTGACCGCCGCGCCGTGGTCGCGGGCGATCTCCGCCAGTCGGCGGTGGCGGGGGGAGGGGTCGATCACCCGCAGCCGGGCGTCGAGCGTGGCGTCGACCGCCCGGCCGAGCGCGTCGCGGTCGCCGGCGGCCAGCGCCGCCACGAAGTCGTCGGCGGCCGCGGCGGCGTCGGCCATCGCCGCCGCCACCGCCCGGTCGCCCCGCTGCCGCCGGGCCCGCAGGTCACCGTGGACGGCCCCCGACGACTCGCCGGCGGCGGGATCCCAGGCCAGCAGCAGCGGCGGCAGCCGGCCCGGGTCGAGCCGCCGCCAGCGGCCGACGGCGCCGTCGCAGACGTGCGCCGGGGCGACGTCCAGGGCCACCAGCCCGCCGCAGGCCAGCGCGACCCGGTCCTGGAGCCCGGCGGCGATCCCCAGCTCGACCGTCTCGCTCTCCAGCGCCACCCGCACCAGCGCGCGGTCGTCGAGCGGCAGCGCCCAGTGGTTGCGCAGCGCCCGCAGCGCGGCGACGACGATCGCGCTCGACCCGGCCAGGCCGACCTGGCGCGGCACGGTGGTGGTCGCGGTCAGCCGCACGCCGGCGGCCGGCTGCGGCCGTCCCCGCTCCTCGAGCCACCGCAGCAGCCGTGCGGTCGCCGCGGTCAGCAGCCGCCCGAGCGGCTGCGGGTGGTCGTGGCCGTCGCGCTCGCAGCGGGCCAGCAGCGCGGCCGGCGAGCGGTGGACGACGTGGCCGTCGCCGCAGGCGATCCCCGTCGCCGGCTCCGCGGTCGCGATCGCCCCGAAGTCCGCCAGCGCCAGCGCGACCACCCGGCCGCCGTGGCCGTCCGAGGGGTTGCCGGCGAGCGCCGCGCGGGCCGGGGCGCGGCCGACCGCGGTCACGGCGCGGCCAGCCGCTGCCGCAGGTGGGCGCCGATCGCGGCGCCGTGCTCGGGGTCGGCCAGCGCCGCGTCGATGCACGCCCGCCACCAGCCGTCGAGCGTGCCGGCGTCGCGCCGCTGCTCGCCCGGCAGCAGCGGCACCGCCACCACCGGGGCGCCGTCGCGGACCAGCCGGTCGAGGGCGTCGGTCAGCTGGACCTCGCCGCCGCGGCCGGGCGGCGTCTCGCGCAGGGCCCGCACCAGCGACGGCCCGGCGGCGTAGCGGGCGGCGACCACCAGCCGCGAGGGCGCGCGTTCGGGGTCGGGCTTCTCGACCAGCCCGGCGAGCGGGATCGGCGCCGCCACCGCCACCCCCTGCTCGGCGGCACGGGCGGCGTCGGCGCCGGCCGCGGTCGGGGCGACCACCCCGTAGGCGCCGACGTGGTCGGCCGCGACCGCCTCGACCGCGACCGCCGCCGCGGCGCCGTCGGCGATCGCCCGTCCCAGCCGCCGGACCAGCGCCCCGTCGGCCGGCAGCAGCGCGTCGCCGAGCGCGATCGCGAACGGCTCGTCGCCGCACCACGGCGCGGCCCGCAGGATCGCGTCGCCGAGCCCGCGCGGCTGCGGCTGGCGGACGGCGGCCAGCGCCGGCCAGTCGCCGTGCTCCTGCGCCCGCGCCTCCAGGTGGTCCTCCAGCGCGTGCTTGCCGGTCGCGGTCACGATCGTCACGTGCTCGACGCCGGCCGCGGCCAGCTCGCCGACGACGTGCTCGACCACCGGCAGCCGGCCGACCGGCAGCAGCTCCTTCGGGACCGCCACGCTCAGCGGTCGCATCCGGGTTCCGCGGCCGCCGGCGGGCACGATCGCGTGGCGCAGCGGCGGCGCCGGGGACGGGGGCGGGACCGACATCGCGCGATCCTCCCACGGCGCCTCGGTCGCGATGTTGCGTTCGTGGGGCGGCGCCTTCCACGCGCGTGAACCTGCGCGCCGCCGACGTCGCGTGGACGGCGCCGAAAACGGCCCCAGCGGGTCCGGCCGATCGGGTACGGTGCCCGGCCATGAGTGAGGCGGTCGCCACTCAGGGCGCCCCCGTCGCCGACGGCGACGAGCAGCGGCGGCTCCGCGACCGGCCGCTCCTGATCACCGCCGCGGCGATCGTCGCGGTCTCGCTGGCGCTGATCATCGGCGAGGGGCTCCACGGCTGGGGTCAGGCGTCGGTCAACGGGCTGGTCTCCGGCAGCTACGTGGCGCTCGGCGCCGTCGGCCTGACGCTGGTCTACGGCACGCTCAAGCTGACCAACTTCGCCCACGGCGACATGCTCACCTTCGGCGCCTACGCGGCGCTGCTGGGCAAGGTCACGCTCGGCCTGCCGTTCATCGCCGCGGTCGCCTTCGGGCTGGCGGCGAGCGCGATCCTCGGGCTGCTGTTCGAGCTCGGGATGTGGCGGCCGATGCGCCGCAAGGGCGCCGGTGCCTTCCAGCTGATGCTGATGTCGCTGGGGCTGGCGTTCGTGCTCCGCTACGGGATCCAGTTCATCGCCGGGACCGAGAACAAGAACTACGGGATCGACACCACGGCGGTGGTCGAGATCCTCGACCTGCGGCTGGCGCGGGTCGAGCTGATCGTGATGATCGTCGGCGTGGTGCTGATCCTGGCGACGGCGGTGATCCTGGCCCGGACCACGCTCGGCCGCCAGATGCGGGCGCTCTCCGACAACAGCGCGCTGGCCGAGACGACCGGGATCGACACCGCCCGGATCGTCTCCGTCACCTGGCTGTTCGCCGCCGGCGCCGCCGGCCTGGCCGGGGTGCTGGCCGCGATGGCCGCCAACTCCTTCACCCCCGAGTTCGGCTTCCGGCTGCTGCTGTCGCTGTTCGCGGCGGTGATCCTGGGCGGGATCGGCAACGCCTACGGGGCGCTGGTCGGCGGGCTGCTGATCGGCCTGGTCCAGGAGTGGTCGACGCTGCTGGTCGACGCCAACTGGAAGATCGCGATCGGCTTCGCGGTCCTGATCCTGATGCTGATCGTCCGGCCCCAGGGCATCTTCGGCACGGCGGGACGGGTGTAGGCGATGCACGAGCTGCTGCCGCTCGCGATCTCGTTCGACTTCTTCAACGGCGCCGACTTCTGGATCGGCGTCGGCCTGCTGGCCGGGATCTACACGATCCTGACGCTCGGCCTGCAGCTGAACGTCGGCTTCACCGGGATCCAGAACTTCGGCCAGATCGGCTTCGCTGCGATCGGCGCCTACGTGATGGCGCTGCTCGTCTCCGACGCCGACTGGAACTTCTGGGTCGCGATCCCGGTCGCGATCGGGTTCGCCGTCTGCGTCGCGGTGGTGCTCGGCGTGATCACGCTGCGATTGCGGGCCGACTTCTTCGCGATCGCCACGATCGCCTTCAGCGAGATCGTCCGCTACATCGCCCAGAACGCCCGCGGCCTGACCCACGGCAACCAGGGCGTGCAGGACTACGTCGCGACCTGGCGCAGCTTCTCGCGCGACGTCCGCCACGACGTCCTCGACGGGATCGGGATGGGCGGGGTCGAGTTCAACCAGATGCCGCTGCTGATCGTCACCTGGATCGCCGCGCTGCTGCTCCTGCTGCTGCTCCGGCACCTGACGAAGTCGCCGTGGGGCCGGGTCCTGCGGGCGATCCGCGAGGACGAGGACGCCGCCCGCGCGATGGGCAAGAACACGCTCCGGTTCAAGCTCCAGTCGCTGGCGATCGCCGCCGCCGTCGGCGCCTTCGCCGGGATCCTGCTGGCGCTCCAGACCCCGAACGTCGCGCCCGACAACTACCTGCCGCTCTACACGTTCATCGGCTACGCGGTCCTGATCCTCGGCGGCCTGACCAGCTGGTGGGGGGTCGCGGTCGGGGCGCTGATCGTCCAGTTCGTGCTCGAGGCGACGCGCCTGATCGACTTCGGCCTCAGCGAGTCGCAGACCTCGTCGATGCGGTTCATCATCGTCGGGCTGGTGATCATCCTGCTGGTCGCGTTCCGGCCCCAGGGCGTCTTCGGCAAGCGCGAGGAGATGGTGCTCGGTGACTGAGCCGACGCCGACGCCGTCCGGCGGCCCGGTGCTGCTGCAGGTGACCGACGTGGTCAAGCACTTCCGCGGGATCCGGGCGGTCGACGGCGCCACCTTCGGCGTCCGCGAGGGCACGATCACGTCGCTGATCGGGCCCAACGGCGCCGGCAAGTCGTCGCTCTTCAACGCGGTCACCGGCTTCTACCCGCCCGACCGCGGGGCGGTCGAGTTCGCCGGCCGCTCGATCTTCCGCAAGCCGCCCTACGCGGTCGCGCGGGCCGGGATCGCCCGCACCTTCCAGCTGACCCGGGCGCTGACCGCGATGCCGGTGATCGACAACATGCTGCTGGCGGCGCCGGCCCAGCGCGGCGAGCGGCTGGTCGGGGCGCTGCTGCCGTTCGGCACCCGCGCGCGGGAGAAGGAGCTGCGCGAGCGGGCGCTCGAGCTGCTGGCGCTGTTCCGGCTCGACGGCAAGGCCGACGACTACGCCGGCACCCTCTCGGGCGGCCAGCGCAAGCTGCTGGAGTTCGCCCGCGCGCTGATGACCGAGCCGCGGATGGTGCTGCTCGACGAGCCGATGGCCGGCGTCAACCCGAGCCTCGGCCGCGAGCTGCTGGCCTACATGCAGCGGCTGCGGACCGAGCGCGGGATGACCTTCCTCTTCGTCGAGCACGACCTGGAGGCGGTGATGGCCAACTCCGACCAGGTGGTGGTGATGGCCCAGGGCCGCGTGATCGCCGACGGCACCCCCGACGAGGTCCGCCAGGATCAGCGGGTGATCGACGCCTACCTCGGCGGGGCAGGGGGGACCTGATGGCCGACGAGCCGCTGCTGCGCGTGCACGAGGTCGTCGCCGGCTACCTGCCCGGCGTCGACATCCTGCGCGGGACCTCGATCTACGTCGACCCGGGCGAGATCGTCACGATCGTGGGCCCCAACGGGGCCGGCAAGTCGACGCTGCTGAAGTCGGTCTTCGGGCTGCTGAAGCCGCGCGCGGGCGACGTCCGCCTGCGCGGCGAGTCGATCGCCGGCCTCGCCCCGCACAGCGTCTGCCGGCTGGGCTGCACCTTCGTGCCCCAGACCGACAACGTCTTCCCGTCGATGACCGTCGAGGAGAACCTGGAGCTGGGCGCGCTCTCGAACCGCGAGGTCGACGTCCGCGAGCGGGTCGAGCGGATGTACTCGCTGTTCCCGCGGCTCGGCGAGCGGCGGCGGCAGCTGGCGGGCACGATGTCCGGCGGCGAGCGGCAGATGGTCGCGATGGCCCGGGCGCTGGTGCCCGATCCGGAGATGATGCTGCTCGACGAGCCCTCGGCCGGCCTCGCGCCGCGCTTCGTCGAGGCGATCTTCGAGCGGGTGGTCGAGATCAACCGCTCCGGCGTCACGATCCTGATGGTCGAGCAGAACGCCAAGCGGGCGCTGGCGATGAGCACCCGCGGCTACGTCCTCGACCTCGGCCAGCAGCGGTTCGAGGGGCCGGGGGAGGAGCTGCTCCACGACCCGAAGGTCGCCGAGCTGTACCTGGGCGGCGCCCGCGCCGACCGGCTCGAGGACCCGGCGACCGCACCGCTGCCCGGCGACCACGCCGAGTAGCGCCGGCGCTCCCGTCCCGGAACGACGACGGGCCCCGGGACGGCGTCCCGAGGCCCGCGAGCCGGCGTCCGCGCCGACCGTGGTCACGGCCGGCGCGAGCGCGGAGCGTCAGCCGCCGATCTGGACCGTGTCGGTCACCTTCAGGTCGGCGCCGTCGTAGGTGTAGATGTCGTAGCTGCCCGCGGTCGGGTCGCCGGCGTCATCGAAGTCGATCGGCCCCGAGGCGCCGTCGTAGTCGATGTCCTTGCCCGCCCGCAGGTCCTTGACCGCGGCGGCCAGCTGACCGGGACCGTACTTCGTGCCCGGCGCGCCGGAGACGGCCTTCAGCTGGTCCTTGATCGCCGAGCCCTCCTTCGAGCCGGCGGCGATCGCGGCCAGGCCGCAGAGCACGTGGGCGTCGAAGTTCTGGGCCGCGAACGTCGGCGGCTCGCCCGAGGGCGAGAGCGACGAGGCGCCGTAGAGGTCGGCGAAGGTCTTGGCGCCGGCCGTCTTCGGATCCGCCGCCGGGCGGGTGCCGTTGGAGCCGTCGATCGCCGCCACCGGGATGTTCTGCTTCTTCAGCTCCTTGGCGCCGCCGGCGACCGCCAGGCCATCGGTGTACCAGGCCTTCTTGGCGTCCCACTTGCCGGTCCGGACCAGCGCCGGGGCGACCTTGGCGAAGGTCTCCGGGAAGTCGACGATCACGTAGGCGTCGTCGCTGCCGTTGCCGGCGATCTTGCCCGCCTCGGAGTTGTACGAGGGCTGGTTGGGGTCGTAGAGGACGGTGCCGGTGACCGAGCCGCCGGCCTTCTCCCACTCGCCCTTGAGGGCCTTGGCGATGCCCTCGCCGTAGGCGTCGTTGCGGGCGCCGATCGAGATCTTCTTGCCGCTGGCGCCGCCGAGCTTCTGCCCGATCGCGTCCGACAGCACCTTGCCCTGGCGGGCGTCGGAGATCGCCGTCCGCCAGACGTAGCCCTCGTCCTCGAGCCCGGTCAGCTCGGGGCTGGTCGAGGCCGGCGAGATCAGCGGCACCTCGTTGTCGACCGCGATCCCGTTGCCGAGCGCGAGCGTGTTGGCCGAGGCGTAGGCGCCGACCAGGCAGGTGGCGCCGTCGTTGGTCAGCTTGCTCGCGGCCTGCGGCGCGGAGGTCGGCTTCGACTCGTCGTCGGCGGCGACGTTCTTGATCGTGATCCCGCTGACGCCCGCCTCCTTGAGCGCGGCGGTCAGCTGCTGGACGGCGATCTTGCCGGCCTTGTCGCCGCCCGGGCCGTAGGTGTTGAGGTCGCCGGTCAGCGGCACGATGTCGCCGATCGTCAGGTCGAAGGAAGCGTCGGCGGCATCGCCGCCGCCTCCGCCGCCACCACCACTACTGCCCTTGTCGTCGTCGCCGCACGCGGCGAGGCCCGTGGCCAGCACCGCGGTCATGCCCGCGGCCAACCACCTGCTTCGGAGACGGTTCACTGGTGCTCCCCTCCTGTGTGGGGTCGGTGGACGGATCGCCCCAGCGCGATCCAGGTCCGTGGCTATCCCTATCCGGCCCGGCCGTCGAACGCAAGCGGCGACGCGCCCACCCGCGGCGGCCCCGCCCTCCGACGAACGTCCGTGCTGCTCGTCACACGGCTACGATGGCGTCAAGGTGCGGGGGGTGATGGGACACACGTCGTCGCCATGGTCGGCGATCGCGGTCGTGGGTCAGCGGATACCCCTGCGGGTCCTGCAGCTGGTCGCCGGCCTGGTCGCGCTCGCGGGCGTGATGGCGATCGCGCACGCGATCGAGGGCGGGACCACGACCGACGTCGGGCTCCGCCTCGCCGAGACGGTGCTGGCCGCCGTGGCGCTCGTCGGGACCCTCCACCGCGCCCGCCGGACGCCGCCGGGCGCGCTCCGGGCCGGCTGGATCAGCCTCGGCGGGGCGGCGGTCGCCGCGCTGGTGACGACCGCCGCGGTGACGGTCGACCCGCAGGAGCCGGCGCGGCTCGGGGCGCCCTCGTTCTTCGACGTGCCGTCGCTGCTGGTGGCGCCGCTGGCGATCGTCGGCGCGCTGCTCTTCGCCCGCCCGCCGCGCGACCGCGCCCAGGCCGGCCGGATCCTGCTCGACGGGATCGCGATCGGCTGCGCCACCGGCCTCGTCGGCTGGTACCTGGTGCTGCGGCCGTTCGTCGACGCGGGGGTCGAGACGACCCCCTCGCGCGGGCTCGCGCTGGCCTACCTCGGCTGCGACGCCGCGGCGATGGCGCTCGGCCTGCTGGCGCTGCTGCGGGCCCGCCGCTCGCTGCGCTGGACGGTCGCCGGCGCGGTCGTCGCGCTCGGGCTGCTGCTCGTCTCCGACGTCGCCCGCGGGTTCGCGTTCCTGCCCGGCTACGCGGCGCCCGACGCGGTGACCGAGATCGGCTGGGTGCTGGCGCTGGCGATCTTCGCGCTGGCGGTCTGGATCGCGCCCGGGGCCGAGCGCCGCCACGGCCGCAGCGCCCCGCGCGGCTGGCTCTGGTGGCTGACGCTGCCCTACCTGTTCCTGATGCCGGTCGCCGGCGTGCTGCTGGTGGCGGCGGTCCGCGGCGACGCCGACGTGCCGATGGTCGCGGGGGCGGCGGTGATCATCGCCGTGCTCGGCTTCCGGCACGTGATGGCGCTGCACGAGAACGCCGGCCTGACCCACCGGCTGGCGACCTCGGTCCGCGAGCTGGAGCACCGGGCCGAGCACGACGAGCTGACCGGCCTGCTCAACCGCAGCGGCCTGATCGGCGGCCTCGACCGGCTCCGCGACGGCCACGGCGAGGGTGCCCCGGTGGCGCTGTTCTTCGTCGACGTCGACCGCTTCAAGGGGATCAACGACACCCTCGGCCACACCGTCGGCGACGCGGTCCTGCGGGCGATCGGCGAGCGGCTGCGCTACGCCACCGGCCGCGACGGCCTGGCGGCGCGGTTCGCGGGCGACGAGTTCGTGCTGGTGCTGACCGACGTCGGCTCCTCGGCCGAGGCGCTCGCGCGGGCCCAGGACGCGCTCGACCTGGTCGAGCGTCCGATCCCGCTCAGCGACGGCGGCGAGGTCGTCGTGACCGCCTCGGCCGGGGTCGCGATCAGCGACCGGCTCGGCGACGGCGAGTCGATCGTGCGCGAGGCCGACCTGGCGATGTTCGAGGCCAAGCAGGGCGGCCGGGCCCGGATCCAGCTGTTCGAGGAGGGCCTCCGCGAGCGCAGCCTCGACCGGGTCCGGATCGAGCAGGAGCTGCGGCGGGCACTCTACCGCCGGGGCGAGTTCGAGGTCCACCTGCAGCCGCTGGTGGCGCTGGAGAGCGACCGCCTGTGGGGCGCCGAGGCGCTGGTCCGCTGGCGCCATCCCGAGCACGGGATCCTGCTGCCGGGGCGGTTCCTGTCGGTCGCCGAGGAGAGCGGCCTGATCGTGCCGCTCGGCTACCTGGTCCTGAGCGAGGCCTGCGCCGCGGCCGCCGCGGTCCCGGGGATGGTCGTCTCGGTCAACCTCTCGCCGCGCCAGATCCACGACCCGGGCCTGGTCCCGACCGTCGCCGACAACCTCGCCCTCCACGGCCTGCCCGCCGAGCGGCTGTGCCTGGAGGTGACCGAGGACGTGCTGGTCGACGACCGCACGATCGGCGTGCTCGAGGACCTGCGGGCGCTCGGCACCCGGGTCGCGATCGACGACTTCGGGGTCGGCGCCTCGTCGCTCAAGCAGCTGCGGCGGATCCCCGGCGCGCTGGTGAAGATCGACCGCTCGTTCGTGATGGGGATCGACAGCGACGAGGGCCACGACGATCGGGTGATGGTCAAGGCGCTGGTGACCGTCGCCGAGCAGCTGGGCCTGGAGGTCGTCGCCGAGGGGATCGAGCGCCAGGAGCAGCTGGAGGCGGTGCTGGAGCTCGGCGCCAGCATCGGCCAGGGCTGGCTGCTGGGCCATCCCCAGCGGGCGGCGGCGTTCGTGACCGCGGCCGGCTCGCGGCCGCTGGTCCGCCGCGGGCCGCGGCGGGCCTGATCGCCCGGCCGGCGGGTCGGCCGGCGGCGACCGGGTGACGGGCTGTCAGCCGGTGCTAGGTTCGCGCCATGAGCAGCGAGTCGCGCACCGACGTCCTCCTGATCGGCGGAGGGATCGCCGCGGCCTCGGCCGCGCGGGCCCTGCGCGAGGGCGGCTTCGAGGGCAGCGTCGTGCTCGCCACCCGCGAGCTGGACGCGCCCTACCACCGCCCGCCGGGGTCGAAGGAGCACCTGCGCGGCGAGCAGGACCAGGCCGAGGCGCTGATCCTGCCCGAGGGCTGGTGGGCGGAGAACGACGTCGACCTGCGGCTGCGGACCGGGGTGCTGTCGCTCGACGCCGAGGCGAAGGTCGCCAAGCTCCAGAGCAAGGAGGAGCTGGCCTTCGACCGCGCGCTGGTCGCGACCGGGGCGATGGTCCGGCGGCTGGCCGTCGACGGCGCCGGGCTGGAGGGCATCCACTACCTGCGCTCGCTGCGCAACTCCGACGCGATCCGCGGCGATCTGGCCGAGGCCTCCGAGGCCGAGTCCGACGGCCGCCCGCGGGTGGTCCTGGTCGGCGGCAGCTACATCGGCTGCGAGGTCGCGGCCAGCCTGACCGCCACCGGCACCCCGGCGACGATCCTGATGCAGGAGTCCGAGCCGCTGGAGCGGACCTTCGGGACCGAGATCGGCCGCTGGGTGCGGGCGCGGCTGGAGGCCGGCGGGGTCGAGGTCCGCGGCAACGTCGACGTGGTCGGCTTCCGCAACGGCGACGGCGGCCAGGACGAGGGCCGGGTGGCCGCGGTCGAGCTGGCCGGCGGCGCCACCGTCGCGGCCGACATCGTCGTCGCCGGCGTCGGCGCCCAGCCGGACGTGATGCTGGCCAAGCGGGCCGGGCTGACCCTCGGCGACAGCGGCGGCGTCCGCTGCGACGACCGGCTGCGGACCTCGGCGGCCGGGATCTGGGCCGCCGGCGACGTCTGCGAGTACGACTCGGTGCTGCACGGCGACCGGGTCCGGATCGAGCACGAGGAGGCCGCGGCCGCCCAGGGCGCCTACGTCGGCCGCCAGTGGCTGGGCGAGGACGCGCCGTTCGCCGAGGTCCCCTACTTCTTCAGCGACCTGGCCGACTGGGTCAGCTTCGAGTCGCTGGGGCCGGCGCGGCGCTGGGACCGGACGCTGCTCCAGGGCAGCCTGGCGGAGGACCGCTTCGCCGTCTGGTTCCTGGAGGGCGACCGCGCGCGCGGCTACGCCACCTTCAACGGCGGCGGCGACCTCGACGTGGCGCGGGCGATCCTGGCCGCCGGCGAGCCGGTCGACGACGCGCAGCTGGCGGGCTGAGGCCCGGCCCCGGAACGACGACGGGCCCCTGGTCGGGGCCCGTTCTCGTGCTGCTCCCGCGCGGCGGGAGCGGGCGGATCAGACGTCGGTGACGACGACGTCGGCGTCGTCGGGACGCTCGCCGCGGGCGTAGGCCTGGTTCTCGGCCCGCTCGCCGGCGACCTGCGACAGCGCGTAGATGATCGGGACCATCGCGAAGCCCGGGATGATCACGAACCAGAGCAGGATCAGCCAGATCGTGTAGGTGGTCCCACTGGTGGCGGCGAGGACGCTCATGACGGCGCGAGCATATCCGACGCTCGGGCGGGAAGGCGGCTCGGGCCCGGGTCACTCCGACCGCGCTGGTAGGCTTTCACGACCGTGATCTTCACGACCAAGGCCGAGTACGGGGTGCGCTTGATGGTGCGCCTGGGGGAGCTCCCGGGCGACGAGCCCGTCTCCCTCAAGACGGTCGCCGACACCGAGCGGCTGCCGCTGGCCTACCTGGAGCGGATCGTGGCCCTGCTGCGCCGGGCCGGGCTGGTCGAGAGCACCCGCGGCGCGCACGGCGGCTACCGGCTGGCGCGTCCGGCGGCGGAGATCCGGATGGACGAGGTGATCGTCGCGCTCGAGGGCGCGGTGGCGCCGATGTCCTGCTTCGTCGACGATCGCGAAGGCGACCGGGTGCTCTGCTCGCACCTCGACGACGACGGCAGCGGCTGCGCGACCAAGCTGCTGTGGACCCGCGTCCAGGGCGGCGTCTTCGGCGCCCTCCAGCGGACGACGCTGGCCGAGCTGGTGCGCTTCCAGGCGCCCGGCGACGGCGAGCCGGCGGCGCTCGACGTCCGCAGCTCGCCGGCCGCCTCGGCGGTCTGAGCGGCCCCGGCCGCCTTCCGCACCCCGGTCCGCGCTGTGCGGGCCGACCCCCAGAGACCTTCACCCACCCCCTCACCACCCGACCCTGAGACCCATGGCTGACCTCGAGATCAAGAACCTCCACGTGAGCGCCGGCGAGAAGCAGATCCTGCGGGGTCTCGACCTGACGGTGAACCAGGGGGAGATCCACGCCCTGATGGGCCCGAACGGCTCCGGCAAGTCGACGCTGGCCAACGTGATCATGGGCAACCCGGCGCTCGACGTGACCGAGGGCCAGGTCATCTGGCAGGGCGAGGACATCACCGAGGCCGATCCCGACGAGCGCGCGCGGAAGGGCCTCTTCATGGCCTTCCAGTACCCGGTCGCGATCCCCGGCGTGACGATCGTCAAGTACCTGCGGATGGTGATCAACGCCCACCGCGAGGAGCGCGGCGAGTCCGAGATCTCGCTGAAGGAGTTCCGCCAGCTGGTCGAGGCCGCGATGGTCCAGACCAACGTGCCGAAGGAGTTCGGCTCGCGCTACCTCAACGACGGCTTCTCCGGCGGCGAGAAGAAGCGGCTGGAGATGCTGCAGCTGGCCCTCCAGCGGCCGCAGGTGGCGGTCCTCGACGAGACTGACTCGGGCCTCGACGTCGACGCCCTCAACGTCGTCTCGCAGGCGGTCAACGCGGTCAAGGCCGAGACCGGCCTCGGCGCCCTGATCATCACCCACTACCAGCGGATCCTGCACCTGATCAAGCCCGACCGGGTCTCGATCCTGGTCGATGGCCGGATCGTCAAGGAGGGCGGCCCCGAGCTGGTCACCCAGATCGAGGCCGAGGGCTACGGCAAGATCCGCGAGCAGCTGGCCGCGCAGGCCTGAGCGCGCTGCGCCCGCTGCGACGTTCCGGTCGCCGAGCGACCGGAACGTGACCGGCGGCGGGCGCCCCCACGGGGTTTTCCGCCCGTCGCGGTAGGATTTGGTTCGTGCCCGACGCCTCGCCCCTCACCGAGTCCGCCGCGCCGGCCCTCGACGTCGACGCGGTCCGCGCCCAGTTCCCCTACCTGGAGCGCGAGGACGACGTCGTCTACCTCGACAGCGGCGCCAGCGCCCAGAAGCCGCGCGCCGTGCTGCAGGCGATGTACGACTTCGGCGGCTCGCACTACGCGAACATCCACCGCGGGGTTCACGTGCTCGCGCGCGAGGCCGACGCGGCCTTCGACGCGGCGCGGGCGACGGTCGCGGCCTTCGTCGGCTCGTCCCCGCGCGAGACGATCTTCACCGGCAGCGTCACCCAGTCGATCAACCTGGTGGCGCACAGCTGGGGCGCGACCAACGTCGGGCCCGGCGACGAGGTCGTCATCACCCAGATGGAGCACCACGCCAACCTGGTGCCGTGGCAGCAGCTGTGCCTGCGCCAGGGGGCGACGCTGCGCTACCTGGAGCTGGACGAGCAGGGCCGGATCAGCCTCGACCAGCTCGACGGGTTCCTGGCCGGGGGCCGGGTCAAGCTGGTCGCGCTGGCCCACGTCTCGAACGTGCTGGGGACGATCAACCCGGTCGCCGAGGTCGTCCGCCGGGCCCACGACGCGGGCGCGCTGGTGCTGGTCGACGGCGCCCAGGCGGTGCCGCAGCAGCCGGTCGACGTGGCCGCGCTGGGGGCCGACTTCTACGGCTGGACCGGGCACAAGCTCTACGGCCCGACCGGGATCGGCGTGCTCCACGTCCGCCGCGAGCTGCTGGCCGCGATGCCGCCGTTCCTGACCGGCGGCGACATGATCCGGATCGTCGACTTCCACGAGACCAGCTGGGCCGACGGCATCCACCGCTTCGAGGCCGGGACGCCCCCGATCATCGAGGCGGTCGGCCTGGCGGCGGCCTGCGACTGGGTCGACGCGATAGGCGGTCCGGCGGCGGTCCACGCCCACGAGCGGGCGATCACCGCCTACGCCCTCGAGCGGCTGGGCGAGATCGACGGGATCGACGTCGTCGGCCCCCGCGATCCGGCCGAGCGCGGGGCCCTGACCGCCTTCGCCATGGCCGGGGTCCACCCCCACGACGTGGCGGAGATCATCGCCCGCGACGGCGTCTGCGTCCGCGCCGGCCAGCACTGCGCCGAGCCGCTGCACCGGGCGCTCGGCATCCCCTCGACCACCCGCGCGAGCTTCGCCGCCCACACCACCCGCGACGAGATCGACGCGCTGGTGGCCTCGATCGGGCGCGTCCAGTCGATCTTCGGCTGAGGGCGAGGGCGGGACCGCGGCGGCGTCAGGCGACGCTGCCGCGCGGGACGACCCAGCGCATCGGCTGCCCGGTGACCTCGGCGATCAGGTCGAAGTCGGCGTCGTAGTGGAGGACGGTCAGGCCGGCGCTCTCGGCGCAGGCCGCGATCAGCAGGTCGGGGAGCTTGGCCCCGCGGTGCTGCGAGCGCTTCGCCAGCGTCCCCTGGACGGCGAGCGCACGGTCGACGACCGCCTCGGTGAGCGGGACGCGGGGCCACGCCCGCATCGCGGTGGCGAGATCCGCGTAGCTGGACGGGTCACGGGCGCTGTAGAGCACCTCGAGGTCGACGATTCCGCAGGTCGCCACCTGGCCGGAGGTCACCATCGAATCGATCACCGCGCCGACCTCGGGGCGGGTGCGGCGTCGCGCGAACGCGCTCTTGTCGATCAGGAACGTGGCCGACATCCGTCATCGCCACGCGGAGCGCATCAGCTCCTCGTCGTCGATGTCGGTCGCCTCGGGATCCATCAGCAGCTCGACGGCCCGCCGACGGGCGTCCAGCAGCAGCACCTCGTCGAGGGCGGCATCGACGGTGGCGGTCAACGTCCGCGTCCCGAGCCGCTGCTTGACGGCGTCGACCTTGGCGAAGTCGACCTCGAACGAAGTCTTGCGGCGATCGGCGGAGCCCATGGACCGAGGATAGCGCGGCCCGCCACCGGAGATAGCAACAATCCAGCGCCAAGATAGCGCCAGTCCGGTGGCGGACCTGCGTCGGAACGGCGCGCTGCGGGCTCAGCGCTCCCGCAGCGCCGGAACGTCGACGACGATCAGCTCGGTGTCGTCGGGGCGGCCGGCGACGCGGCCGTTGGAGAACGGGAAGTTGTTGTCGTTGGCCACCAGCACGCGGCCGCCGCCGAGCGGCAGCACCGACTCGACCGACTGGAGCGCGAACGAGAACGGGTCGCCGAGGCCGAAGCTGCCGGGGGTCGCGACCGTCACGCCCGGGTCGCGCAGCCGCAGCAGGTCGGCGACCTCGGTCTTGACCAGCGAGCCGTCGGGGTTCGTCCGCCGCAGGTCGACCACGAAGAGCTTCTTGACCAGCGCCTTCGCGCCCTCGAAGTCGTCCCGCTCCAGCACCAGCAGCCGCTGGCGGTCGAGGGCCTGGGCGTCGGCGACGAGCGTGGTCGGCAGCTCGGTCCGGTAGCTCCAGGTCCGCCCGGTGTAGCGCGCCCGCCGCACGTCGAACTCGTGGATCAGGCGCCGCTGCTGGTCGCCGTCCCCGGTCAGCGCCTTCTCCGTGATCGGCAGCAGCGTCCGCCCACCGGGCAGCGCCGCCATCGCCTCGAAGCCGCCGCTGGCCGGCAGCGTCGCCGGAGCGCCGGCCGCGACCTCGGCGCTCTGGGGGCTGCGGACGCCCGGCAGCGGGATCGGCGCCCGCAGCAGCCGTCCGCGGCCGTCGACCTGCAGCAGGTAGGGGCCGAACTCGTCGCCGATCCAGAAGCTGCCGGCGCGGCCGGGCTGGAGCGACTCGATGTCGAAGTCGGCGCCGGTCAGCTGGCGGCCCTCGCGGACGATCGGGAACGGCACCCGCCGGGCCGGGTCGCTGAGGCGGATCGGGGCGATCACCCGCACGCTGCCCTCGCCGCCGGCGCGGGTCCGCCAGCGCGGCCGCACGCGGTCGAGCTGGAGCAGGTAGTCGGCCGAGTTCGCCTTGCTGCCGAAGCCGTTGTCCGCCAGCCCCAGGACGTCGCCGCCGCGCGTGGCCAGGACGCCGGAGAAGCCGGGGATCGGCTGGCCGGGGAACGGCGGCGTGACACCGTTGATCGGCGCGCTGCCGAGCGCGGCGCCCGACGGCGGGCCGGGCAGGTAGAGGGTCGCCGAGAGCGTGGCGCGGGCCAGCAGCGTCGGCGCGGCGGCCGGCCGCTCGCCGTCCGGACGGTGGTCGGGCCGGTGGTCGGCCGGAGCGCCGACGGCGACGGCGGGGACAGCGGGGACGGCGGCCAGCGCCAGCACGGCGGCGGCCAGCGGCAGGGGGCGGGGGCGGGGGAGCGAACGCATCGCCGCCAGGCTCGCCGCTGCTCCCGCGGGCGGTGTTGCCCGGCCGTGAACCGCGCCGCGCCGGGCCCGATCCCGTCACCTGCGACCATGGAGGACGTCATGGACGAGCTGTACCGCGAGAACATCCTCGACCACTACAAGCGTCCACGGAACTGGGGCGTCCTCGACCCGGCCGATCTGGCCTACGAGGACAAGAACCCGCTCTGCGGCGACCAGTTGAAGGTGATGCTGCGGGTCGACGACGACCGCCGGGTGACCGAGGTCAAGTTCGACGGCCACGGCTGCGCGATCAGCCAGGCCGCGGCGTCGATGGCCTCGGAGGAGCTGGTCGGCAAGACGGTCGACGAGCTGCTGCGGCTCGACCAGGCCTTCATCATGGACCTGCTCGGGATCGAGATCTCCGCCACCCGCGTGAAGTGCGCGCTGCTCTCGCTGAAGGTCGTCAAGTCGGCGGCGCTCGGCGGCGCGGTCGACTGGGAGGACGACGTCAGCGAGTCCGCCCCGCCCGCCACCGGCACCGGCTCCTCGGCCGGCGTCTAGCGCGGGGCGGACCCACCCGCCCCGCCTAGGCCGCCGACGGCTCGGCGGCCCGCCGCTCCCCGCGCTGGCGCCGCGCCATCGGCCCCAGCAGCGCGACGGCGAGCAGCGCCGCGGCGACCATCACCCCGGCCTGGACCTGGAAGGCGGCGGTGAAGCCGTCGGTCAGCGCCTGCGGCGGGGCGACTCGCGCGGCCAGCGCGTCCTCGGTGCGGCTGGTGGCGATCGTCACCATCGCCGCGATCCCGATCGCGCCGCCGACCTGCTGGCCGGTCGTCAGCAGCGCCGACGCCAGCCCGCCGTCGCGGTCCTCGGCCCCGCCGGTGGCCAGGTCCATCAGCACCACGAAGCCCATCCCGAGCCCGCCGGCGGTCAGCATCAGCGACGGCATCAGATGGCCGGCGTAGGAGCTGTCCGGGGTCAGGGTGCTCATCAGCCACAGCCCGCCGCCGGCGGCCAGCAACCCGGCGCCGATCGGCAGCCGCGGGTCGCGCCGCATCAGGAACCGGCCCGCGATCGCCGACATCACGCCCATCGTCAGGCTGAAGGGCAGGAACGCCAGGCCGGTGGTCAGCGCCGACCAGCCGAGCACCCGCTGCATGAAGAGGGTCTGGAAGAAGAACATCGCCATCAGCCCGCCGGCGCCGAGCAGGACCGCGCCGTTGGCCACCATCGCCCGCCGGCGCCGCAGCAGCGTCGGCGGCAGCAGCGGCGAGGCGGAGCGCCGCTCGCTGGCCACGAACAGCAGCGCCAGCAGCGCCGCGCCGACGAAGCCGAGCAGCGTCCGGGCCGAGGTCCAGCCGGCGTGCTCGGTCTCGACCACGGTGAAGACGAGCAGCAGCAGCGCGGCGGTCGCCAGCGTGGCGCCGGCGACGTTCGGCGAGGTCCGCGCGTCGC
This sequence comes from Patulibacter defluvii, assembly GCF_034096925.1. NCBI lineage: Bacteria > Bacillati > Actinomycetota > Thermoleophilia > Solirubrobacterales > Patulibacteraceae > Patulibacter > Patulibacter defluvii. Next base: position 205,538 of record NZ_JAWZSQ010000007.1, on the reverse strand, counting down.
GCTGGTCGTCGGCCGGCACGATCCGGGGCACCAGCGCCAGCGCCGCCAGCCCGACCGGCAGGTTGACCAGGAAGACCCAGCGCCAGTCGAGCAGCTCGACGATCACGCCGCCCGCCAGCAGCCCGGTCGCCGCCCCGAGCCCGATCAGGCTGGCCCAGACCGACAGCGCCCGGCCGCGGCCCGGCTCCTCGCGGTAGGTCGCCAGCAGGATCGCCAGCGCGGCGGGGGAGAGCATCGCCGCGGCCAGTCCCTGGAGCGCCCGCGCGGCGACCAGCACCTCGGACTCCCAGGCCGCGCCGCAGAGCGCCGAGGCGGCCACGAAGGCGGCCAGCGAGACGCTGAACATCCGCCGCGGTCCGACCCGGTCGGCGATCCGGCCGCCGATCAGGAGGAAGCCGCCGAAGGTCAGGAAGTAGGCGTTGACGACCCACGACAGCGACGACTCGGAGAACCCGAGGTCCTGGCCGACGGTCGGCAGCGCGACGTTCACGATCGTGTCGTCGAGGATCAGCATGAACTGGGCGACGCACGCCATCAGCAGGATCAGCACGGGCGCGGCTGGGGCTCGGGTGGGCACGGGGACCTCCGGTCGGGACGGGAGTTCTCCACCTGGAGAACTGATTCTACGGTTGTAGAAGATTGGTCTCCGATCGTCAAGGGACCGTGCGATACTGCACACGTGGCCCGTGCCGTGACGACGACCGATCGCCGCGACCTGCTGGTCGCCGAGGGCCTGCGGCTGGTGGCCGAGGGCGGGCTCCAGGCCGTCACCCACCGCTCGGTCGAGCGGGCGGCCGGCGTCCCCCACGGCTCGGTCACCTACTACTTCGAGAGCCGCGAGGGCCTGCTGGCGGCGATGGTCGAGCGGCTGGTCGCGCGCTGCCGCGAGGAGGTCTCGGAGATCGCCCACCGGCTGGCGGTCGCGATGGCCCCGCGCGACGTCGAGCTGGACGTCGAGCCGTTCGTCGACGCGCTGCTGGCCTGGATGGACAACAACCGCGAGATGCACCTGGCGCGGCTGGAGTTCGAGCTGGCCGCGGTCCGCGATCCCCAGCTGCGGGCGCGGATGAGCGAGGCGGCGGAGATCTTCTGGCGGCTCTGCGTGCCGCTGGTGCTGGCCGCCGGCTCGGAGGATCCCGAGCGCGACGGGCGGGCGATGGCGTCGATGGTCGACGGGCTGCTGCTCGATCACCTGGCGCACGAGCCGGTGCGCCGCGACGTGGTCGCCGCGGCGGTCCGCCAGACGCTCCGCTCGTGGGCGCCCGACGGCTGACCCGGACTCTAATTCCCTAAATCCGACCGGATTTGATAGTTTCCGGGTCATGCCCGTCGCCACCGACCTCCACCAGCACGCCTGGCCGGAGCCGTTCCTGGCGGCGCTCTCGGCCCGCAGCGAGGGGCCGCGGACGGTCCGCGAGGCCGAGGGTCGCTGGACGCTGCTGCTGCCCGGCGAGCCGCCGTACCCGATCGGCGAGGGCGAGATCGACCTCGACCGCCGCGCCGGCGGGCTCTTCGCGGCGGCGATCGACCGCGCGCTGCTGGTGCCGCCGCTGGCGCTGGGCCTCGACGCCCTGCCCGCGGAGGAGGAGCGGCGGCTGCTGGCCTCCTGGCAGGACGCGGCGCTCGCGCTCGGGGCGCCGTTCGGGGTCTGGGCCGCCGTCGCCAGTGGCGATCCGCGGCCGGCCGACCTGCGCTCGGCGCTGCGGCGGGGCGCGATCGGGCTGGCGCTGCCGGCGGCCGCGTTCGCCGACGCCGCCGCGCTGGAGCGGTTCGGTCCCGTGCTCGAGGAGCTGGCGCGCGCCGACCGGCCGCTCTTCGTCCACCCGGGCGCACCGGCGGCGGGCGCCGAGGGTCCGGCGCCCGCCGCCTGGTGGCCGGCGCTGGCCGACTACCCGGGGCAGCTGCTGCGCGCCTGGTCGACCTGGCTCGATCGCGGCGCCGACCAGCACCCGACGCTGCGGGTGGCCTTCGCCGCCCTCGCCGGCGGCGGCCCGCTGCTGCTGGAGCGGCTGGCCGCCCGCGGCGGCCCGGTCGAGCTGGCCCGCTCGTCGCGGATCGCCTACGAGACCTCGTCCTTCGGCCCGCGGGCGCTGGCCGCCGCGGCCCAGGCCGTCGGTACCGACCGCCTGGCCTTCGGCAGCGACCGACCGGTCGTCGACCCGCGCCAGCAGCACGTGCCGGCCGTCGCCGGGCTCGACCCGCAGCGGCTGGCGACCGTCGCCGCCGCCCAGCTGCTCGGCGAGCCGCAGGCCGCGGCCGCCGCGCCCGAGCGCCCCGCGCTGACCCTGACCGCTCCGTCCGCCGCCCAGGAGGCCGCATGACCACCGCCGTCGCCGCGTCCACGCCGATCCGCGAGGAGGAGCGGCCGGCGGGGCTCGGCGACCTGCTCCCGCGCGCCGGCGGCCTGGCGCCCGACGAGCTGCAGGGCTTCGCGGCGGCGATCGCGGCCCGGCCGGAGCGGTGGTCGTCGCTGGTCCAGCACGACCCCGAGCGGCGCCACTACGCGCTGCTGCACGAGGACGACGACGTGACGGTCTGGCTGATCTGCTGGAGCGCCGGCCACGACACCGGCTTCCACGACCACGAGCACTCGAACGCCGGCGTCGCGGTCGCCGAGGGCGCGATCGTCGACGAGCGGCTGACCGCCCGTGGCGAGCCGATCGTCCGCCGGCTCGACGTCGGCGGCGGCACCACGATCGAGCCGGCCGAGATCCACCGGGTCCACCACCCGGGCGGCGCGCCGGCGGTCTCGATCCACGCCTACTCGCCGCCGCTGCGGCGGATGGGGGCCTACGAGATCGCCGACGACGGTCGCCTGCTGCGCCATCCGCAGCAGGGCGACGACGGGCTCGCCCCGGTCCGTTCCCGCTAGCCGGGCCGGGGACCGCCGGAAACCCCCGGCGGGGACGGGGAGTTAGGGCTCCCTATTTGAAGTCCCTCAAAAGTGGGCCGGCGGTCCGGGTCGCGGGGACGATACAATTCCGCCTACAGGCATCGGACTTGCGGACGGACGTCCTCCGCCGCGACGACCGAGGCCCGTGACCCGACCCGCCCCCTCCGTGCCCCTGATCGACGTCTGCCCACTGTCCGCCCTCCCCGACGGGGAGCGGATGACGCTGGAGCACGACGACGTGGAGATCGTGGTGGTCAACTGCGGTGGCGAGCTGCTGGCGATGGAGGACCGCTGCAGCCACGACGACGGCGACCTCTCCGAGGGGTCGCTCGACGTCACCGCCTGCACCATCGAGTGCCCCCGCCACGGGGCGCTCTGGGACCTCCGCAGCGGCCGCCCGCTGACCCTGCCGGCCTTCGAGCCGGTCGACACCTTTCCCGTCGTCGTCGACGGGGACACCATCAAGCTCGAGGTGGACTGACGCATGCCCACGCCCCCGGAGACCTCCGCCAGCCTGCTCAACGAGGAGGAGGCGGCCCTCAAGGACCTGAACGCCGACTACACGGCGAAGTACGGCTTCCACGACGCCGAGAACTACCTCTACAAGGCGCCGAAGGGCATCAACCGCGAGATCGTCGAGAAGATCTCGGAGTTCAAGGACGAGCCGCAGTGGATGCGGGAGTTCCGGCTCAAGTCGCTGGAGCACTTCGAGGCCCGTCCCCAGCCGACCTGGGGCAGCCCGATGCTGGCCGAGGTCGACTACGACGACATCCACTACTTCGTCCGCGCGTCGGAGAAGGCCTCGCGCACCTGGGACGAGGTCCCGGAGGACGTCAAGAACACCTTCGACCGGCTCGGGATCCCCGAGGCGGAGCGGAAGTTCCTCGCCGGCGTCGGCGCCCAGTACGAGTCCGAGGTCGTCTACCACCAGGTGAACGAGGAGCTCGAGAAGCAGGGCGTGATCTTCCTCGACATGGACACCGCGCTGCGCGAGCACGAGGACCTCGTGCGCGAGTACTTCGCGACGGTGATCCCGCCCAACGACAACAAGCTCGCCGCGCTCAACAGCTCGGTCTGGTCGGGCGGCTCGTTCGTCTACGTGCCGCCGGGCGTCCACGTCGAGATGCCGCTGCAGGCCTACTTCCGGATCAACACCGAGAACATGGGCCAGTTCGAGCGGACGCTGATCATCGCCGACGAGGGCTCGTACGTGCACTACGTCGAGGGCTGCACCGCCCCGACGTACTCCAGCTCGTCGCTGCACTCGGCCGTGGTCGAGCTGATCGCCAAGCCGGGCGCGCGGATCCGCTACACGACCGTCCAGAACTGGTCGCAGAACGTCTTCAACCTCGTCACCAAGCGGGCGATCGCGCAGCAGGACGCCACCGTCGAGTGGGTCGACTGCAACCTCGGCTCGAAGCTGACGATGAAGTACCCCGCCGTCTACCTGATGGGCGAGCGGGCCCACGGCGAGGTGCTCTCGATCGCCTTCGCCGGCAACGGCCAGCACCAGGACGCCGGCGCCAAGATCGTCCACGCGGCGCCCAACACCACCTCGAACATCTTCGCCAAGTCGATCTCGAAGGACGGCGGGCGCTCGTCGTACCGCGGCCTGCTCGAGGTCGGCAAGGGCGCGGTCGGCTCGAAGTCGAAGGTCGTCTGCGACGCGCTGCTGCTCGACGAGCGCTCGAAGACCGACACCTGGCCGACGATCCGGATCGACGAGGACCAGGTCGACATCGGCCACGAGGCGACCGTCTCGAAGGTCGGCGAGGAGCAGCTCTTCTACCTCCAGTCGCACGGCCTGCCGGAGGACGAGGCGGCGAAGCTGATCGTCAACGGCTTCATCGAGCCGATCGTCAAGGAGCTGCCGATGGAGTACGCGGTCGAGATGAACCGGCTGATCGAACTCCAGATGGAAGGCAGCATCGGCTGACCTCGTCTCGCCGCGCCTGGGGGCGTCCTCGGGCGCTCGTGGCCTGGCGGCCACGTCGCTTCCTGCGTCCTTCCCAGGCACGACGATCCTTCGGCCAGACGAGCTGCCTTGCGGGCTCGATCTCGGCGTGACTCCCTTCCCGGACTGCTTCATGACCACGACCACGACCCCCGATCCCACCTGGCTGGCCGCGCGCCGCGACGCCGCGCGCCAAGAGCTGGCGACCCTCGAGCTGCCGCGCTTCCGCGACGTGCCGGGGTGGGAGTTCACCGAGATCCCCGAGCTGGACCTGGCCGCCTTCCCGGCGCCGGAGCCGGTCTCGGCCGACGAGGACGCGATCGCCTTCGGGGCCGCGCCGGCCGTCTTCGACCACCTGCCCGCGGGCACGGTCAAGATCACCCAGATCGACGATCAGACCTTCGGCGGCGAGACCCCGGAGGCCGATTCCGAGGGGCCGCTGGTGCTGCCGCTCGACATCGCCGCCGAGCGCCACCCCGATCTGGTCGAGCCCTACCTGGGCCGGATCGAGACCCAGCGCACGCCCTTCACCGCCCGCAACGACAGCGAGTGGCGCGGCGGGTTCTTCGTCCACGTCCCGCGCGGCACCCACCTGGAGGCACCGGTCCTGCTGACGCTGATCCAGGCCCAGGCCGGTCGCGCGCTGTCGCCGCGGACGCTGATCGTGCTCGAGGAGGGCGCCGAGGCCGAGATCTGGTCGCAGGCCGTCTCGACCTCGCCCGAGCTGGAGGCGCTGGTCAACGGCGTCGTCGAGATCCACGTCGGCGCCAACGCCCGGCTGCGCTTCGTCGACGTCCAGGACCTCTCCGAGAAGACCTGGATCTTCGGCGCCCAGCGGGCCACCATCGACCGCGACGGCTGGATCGACTGGATCACCCTCGGGCTCGGCTCGGCCAAGGGCAAGGTCTTCCAGGAGACGTCGCTCGACGGGCCCGGCGCCCACGGCCGCGTCACCGGCGGCTACGCCACCCACGGCAAGCAGCACCTCGACTTCGACACGCTGCAGACCCACATGGCCCCCAACACCACCTCCGACCTGGCCTTCCGCGGCGTCCTCGCCGAGAAGTCCTCGACGGTCTGGCGGGGCATGATCAAGGTCGACGAGGCGGGCCAGCAGACCGACGCATTCCAGGAGTCGCGCAACCTGCTGCTCGGCCGCAAGGCCCACGCCGACGCGATCCCCGGCCTGGAGATCGCCGCCAACGACGTCCGCTGCACCCACGCCGCGGCGATCGCCCAGATCGACCCCGAGCAGCTCTTCTACCTGCGCTCGCACGGGCTCCCCGAGGGCCGCGCCAAGCGGCTGGTGATCGAGGGCTTCCTGGCCGAGCTGGTGACCCGCTTCGAGGAGGGCCCGGTCCGCGAGGCACTGGCCGACGTCCTCCAGCGGCGGCTCGAGACCGTCCTCGGCTAACCGCCGCGGACAACGCCTCCACGTACGACGACGGGCCGGCGGATCTGCCGGCCCGTCGTGCGTTTCGCGGGCGCGCGGGGAGCGGGACGGCTCCCGGTCCGGCCCGGTGGGGGAGCGGCCGGGACCGGGAGCGCGTCGCGGCTCGCTCCCGCTCCCCGGTGCGGGGGGACACCGGGAAGCGGGAGCCAGCCGCGACGCGACGGCGCGCGCGACGGGGGGACCGCGCGCGCCGAGCCGTAGCTACTGCGTGACCTTCTCGCTCTTCGGCGACTCCTGGGCGTCCTCGCTCGCCGACTCCTTGGGGGAGGGAGCCCGGCGCTGGACGACCTCGCACGACCCGTTCGGGTTCGCGGCCGTCGCGTCGACGATCACGTCGACCAGGTCGAGGAACGCCTTGTCCTGACCGTCGCCGCAGGTGATCCGGTCGACCTCGCCGTCGCGGGTCCGGATCTGGTCGTTGCCGGGACCGCCGTCGAGCGTGTCGCCGACCTGGTCCGGCGCGCCGTTCGGGCCCGGCTGGACGTCCTTGCGGGCCATCGCCCAGAGCCGGTCGTTGCCCTCGCCGCCGGAGACCGTGTCCTGGCCGCGGTTGGCGAAGATCACGTCGTTGCCGGCGCCGCCCTGGAGCTGGTCGTCGCCGAGCCCGCCCGCGATCCGGTCGGGGCCGAGCTGGCCGTCGACCACGTCGTTGCCGCTGCCGCCGTAGATCCGGTCGGCCGCGTCGCCGCCGCGGAGGGTGTCGTTGCCGGCCGCGCCGTAGATCCGATCGCGCGAGAAGCGGTCGCCGACGCCGTTGCCGTCGCCGACCACCGTGTCGTCGCCCGACCCGCCGTTCAGCCAGTCGTCGCCGGAGACGCCGTGGATCTGGTCGTTGCCCGGGCCGCCGAAGACGCGGTCGGCGCCGGGGCCGCCGATCAGCGTGTCGGCGCCGCCGCGACCGAAGATCCGGTCGTTGCCCTGCCGCCCGTCGATCCGGTCGGCGCTGTTGGTGCCGACCAGCCGCTCGCCGCGGGGGGTCCCGTCGATCGTCGCCGCCAGCGCCGTGGCGGGCAGGATCGCCAGGGCGGCGACGGCCAGCGCGGTCGCGCGGCGTGGGGTAGTGGGGATCATCCGGTGGCTCCTCGGGAGTCGGTCGGTGGACGACCACGGTTATCGCCGACCGGGCCGCCGCCATGGGGCGCTTCTCACCAACCCCTCACCGTTCGTGAGAACGGCGTGAGAGATCGCCGACGAACCGGCACGCGTCGGCGGGGCAGGTGCGACGATGCAGCGGCGTCCGACCGACCGTGCCGATCGTCGGCCGGACCGCGGGCCCGCCCGGGCTCTCCGCGCCCCCTCGATCGGCCGACGCCCATGATCGCTTCGCTCCGCACCCCCTCACGGCTCCTCGCCACCGTCCTCGTCGCGCTGCTGGTGGCGCTGCTGGTCGTCGCCGTCGCGCCGGCGGCCAACCGCAACGGCGGCCCCGGCAACGACACCCTGCTCGGCACCGGCCGCGCGGACGTGATCCACGGCAACGGCGGCAACGACACGATCCGCGGCCGCGGCGGGGCGGACCGGCTCTACGGCGACGCCGGCAACGACACGATCTTCGGCGACGGCGGCGGCGACCTGCTCGACGGCGGCGCCGGCAACGACATCCTGATCGGCGGCGCCGGGGCCGACCGGATCGTCGGCGGACCCGGCCGCGACACGATCAGCGCCGGCGGCGGCAACGACGTCATCTACGCCCGCGACGGCGAGGTCGACCGCGTCACCTGCGGCGGCGGCCGCGACACCGTCACCGCCGACCGCGGCGACATCGTCGCCCGCGACTGCGAGCGGATCCTCAAGCCCCGCCGCTAGGCTGGCCCGCGACCACCGTCGACCCGCCGCCGCCATCACCGCTCCGCCGCCCCCCTCCGCGCCGGCCAACGGCCACGCCCCCGGCACCGCCGAGGGCCGGCCGCTGATCCTGCTCGTCGACGACGACGCGGCGATCCGGCGGACGCTCGCCGTCGGGCTCGAGCTGGAGGGGTTCTCGGTCGTGCCGGCGTCGGGCGGCCGGGCGGCGCTCGAGGCGGTCCCGCGGGTGCGGCCGGCGGCGATGCTGCTCGACCTGACGATGCCCGACCTCGACGGGCTCGAGGTCCTGCGCCGGCTCCGCGCCGAGGGCGAGGACGTGCCGGTCTGCGTGCTCTCCGCCCGCGACGAGGTCGACGACCGCGTCACCGGCCTGCAGGCCGGGGCCGACGACTACGTGGTCAAGCCGTTCGCGCTCGAGGAGGTCGCCGCGCGGCTCCACGCGCTGCTCCGCCGGCGGCCGCCCGGCGACGGCCAGCGGCTGGTGGTCGGCGACATCGAGCTCGACCCGACCACCCACGTCGCCACCCGCGGCGGTCGCGACCTGGGCCTGACCCAGCGCGAGTTCGCGCTGCTGCAGCTGTTCCTCCGCCATCCCGGCGAGGTGCTCGACCGGGCGCGGCTGCACGCCGACGTCTGGGGCTACGACTTCGACCCCGGGACCAACATCGCCGACGTCTTCGTCGGCTACGTCCGCCGCAAGCTCGAGGCCGAGGGCGGCGCCCGGGTCCTGCACACGGTTCGCGGCGTCGGGTTCGTCCTGCGACCCTGACGTCCGTGATCCTCGGCAACCTGCGCAGCCGGCTGACCTTCGGCGTCGTCGCCGTGCTGGCCGTCGTGCTGGCGATCGGCGGCGCGGTGGTCGCGCGTGGGAACGACCGCTCGGAGCACGACAACCTCGACGACCGGCTGCAGCGGACGGCCGAGCTGGCCGACACCGTCGTCAGCGAGAACATCACCGAGGAGAGCGTCAACAACGACGAGCGGCTGAACCGGGTGCTGCTCGCGACCGGCAGCTCGCTGGTGATCCAGGTCGGCAGCTTCCGCCCGGTCGCCGGCGTGCCGCTGCCGAAGGGCACCCCGCCGGCGCCGCTCGGCTTCTCCAGCCGCCGCGTCGGCCGCCGGATGCTGCGGACCTACGCCAAGCTCTACCGCCGCGACGGGATCGACACCCGGGTCGAGGCGTCGAGCGACATGCGGCCGCTCGACCGCCGGCAGGCGTCGCTGGAGCGGCGGCTGCTGCTGATCGGGGTCGCGATGCTGGCGCTCGCCGGGCTCGGCACCTGGTTCGCCACCGACGTCGTGCTGCGGCCGCTGCGGCGGCTGCGGGCCGCCACCCACGGGATCGCCGGCGACGACGACCTCGAGCGGCGGGTGCCGGTCGACGGGCCGGCCGAGCTGCGCTCGCTGGCCGGATCGTTCAACGCGATGCTGGAGCGGCTGGGGCGCTCGGCCCGCGAGCGCAACCAGGCGCTGGCCGCCACCCGCCGCTTCGCCGCCGACGCCGGCCACGAGCTGCGGACGCCGCTGACCGCGGTCCAGGCCACGCTCTCGGCGATCGACCGCCACCCCGACGTCGACCCGGCCACGCGGCAGGCGATCGTCGCCGACGCGCTCGCCGAGCAGCGGCGGCTGGTGGCGCTGCTCGACGGCCTCCAGGCGCTGGCCCGCGGCGACGCGAACCCGGTCGAGGACAGCGACGTCGACCTGGCCGCGGTCGCGGCCGAGGCGGCCCGCCGCTTCGGCGATCGCCACCCGCAGGTGCGGCTGGTCACGCGGCTGCCGGACGAGGCGGTGGTCGTCCGCGGCTGGGAGCCGGGCCTGCGCTCGATCGTCGACAACCTGCTGGAGAACGCGGCCCGCCACGGCCGCGACGACGGCGAGGTGCGGTTGGCCGTCAGCCCGCCGTCGGGGGCCGACGGTCCGCTGCTGGTCGTGGCCGACGATGGGCCGGGGATCCCCGAGGAGGAGCGGGGCCGGATCTTCGAGCCGTTCGCGCGCGGGCGGGCGGTCGACCGGCCGGGGTCGGGGCTCGGCCTGGCGCTGGTGGCGCAGCAGGTCCGCCACCACCGCGCCACCGTCACGATCGACGACGCCTCGATCGGCGGCGCCCGCTTCAGCGTCCGCTTCGACGGCGGCGGGTGACGCGCGGCGCGGACGCCAGCGGCTACGCTCGCGCCCGTGTGGGGAACGGGTCGTCGTCGAATCAACCGTGCCGCGACGGTCGGGGTCGCCGTCGCGCTGCTCGGATCAGGGCCGGCCGCGGCGGCCGACGAGCCGCCACCGGAGCCACCGCTCTACGCGACGATGCTCGACCGCTGGAGCGACAGCGCCTTCGCCTACCGCGGGCTGCCGGGCCCCCCGCGGACCCGGCTCAACAGCCTGATGCTGCGGCTGCACGTGCGGGCGGTCGTCGACGGTCCCGGCGTCGTTCCGGCCAGCTACGCCGACCGCCGGCGGGTGGCCGAGCTGGTCGACACGCTGACCCAGCGACCGGCCTTCGTCGACGGGCCCTACACCCGCTACGACCGGCGCAACCCCGACCAAACGCACCGGCCCGGGTTCACCCAGGCGGCCGGCCGCGGCGGCAGCAGCCGCAACGCCGCCCAGCACATCGCGATCGACCCGGAGGTCTCGCTGGCGCTGGCCGAGGCCTACGTCGCCCGCGAGCAGCTGCGGCTGCCGGCGACCCTCGCCAGTCGCGTCCGGCGGGCGGTCCTGCGGGTCGCCCGCCACCGGATGTTCGCCCCCGACCAGGTGCGGATCGGCCAGCTGCTGTGGACGGCCGAGATGCTGTGGGCGAAGCGGCTGGTCGACGGCGACGTGCGGGCGTTCGTGCGCGACTACCGCCGCGCGCTCGACACCCAGCGACGGCTGCTGCCGCGGCTGCTGACCCGCGACGCCGGCTACCGCTACTCGCCCGAGGACCAGGCCAACCGGCTGAACCGGATGGACACCCCCGAGTACAGCCTGATCGCGCTCGCCGGCGCCCAGTACCTGCCGCAGGCGCTGCGGGCCGGGATGAAGCTGCGGGGCGGCGAGCGGACGCTCTACCGGCGCTGGATGCGGCGGGTGATCTGGGGCTCGTTCGGCAACGACGGGACGCTCAACTGGGACACCGGCTGGGGCGCCGAGCGCCGCTACCTGACCCAGTACTGGGGCTGGGCGGCGGTCGAGCTGCAGGCGATCGGGATGATGCCCGGTGGCTTCCTGCCCGCCTCCGACCGCCGTCGCGTCGCCGCCCTCTGCGGCCGGGTCCGGACCCGCTACCTGGAGCTGGCCGACGCCCGCGGGGTGCTGCCGAAGACGCTCTACAACGCCTCGACCCGCTTCCGGGCCAGCGGCAGCGACCAGGCGCTCGGCTCGCTGCGACTGCTGCGGGCGGTCGCCGACTGCGGCCGCGACGCGACCCCGGCCGCCGCGGCCAGCTTCGACCGCGACCAGCCGCGCTACGCCGTCACCACCTCGCGCTACTCGACCTCGGTCGTCGGCTGGTCGCGCGACCTGACCGCCGGCGCGCTGCCGACGCGGCTGATCGACGCCGGCGGCCGCGCGATCGGCGGCCTCGGCGGTCGCCGCTCGGGCTTCGACCTGCAGGCGGGCGCGCTGCGGCTGGCCGGCGCGACCGAGGCCAGCACCAAGGTCCGGCTGCGGGCGCGGGCGGGCAGCGGTCCGCTCGCCGGCCGCCGGACGCTGCGGGCGACGGTCACCCGCGGCAGCGCCTCGGCCACCGTCCGCTACCGGTTCGAGGACGCCGGCTGGACGATCGCCGGCCGGCTGCGGCGCGCGGCCGAACGGCGCTGGCGGATCCCGATCGGCGGCAACGCGAACGTCGAGGTCCACCGCGGCAGCACCACGGTCCTGCGGATCCGGCCGGCCGAGGGCAGCAGCTGGCAGGTGCGGATCCCCGAGCGGGCCTCGGTGTCGGTCGCCCCGGTCGCCCGCGATCCGCTCGACCCGACCGTCCGGCGGGTGGCGATCGTGAAGCTGGCCCGCGGCCGCGCGATCGACCTCCGCGTGCGGGTCGGCTGAGCCGGCGGCGGCTGGACGGACGGTCGATGCGGGCGGGGGCGTCTGGAACGATTCCCCGGTGGTCGCTCCCCGTCTTCGCCGTGCCCGCGGTCGTCGTCCGTTGCCGTGGGCGACGGTCGGGCTGCTGCTCGCCCTGACCGTCCCGGCGTCGGCCGACGCCGCCCGCCGCGACCGCTGGACGCCGGCGCTGAAGCTCGGCCCGAAGCGGGTGGCGATCGACGACCGCTACCTGACCACCACGGCCGCCGACCGCCCCGCCGCCCCGGGCACGATCGGGCCGGCCGAGGCGCTGCGGGTCGGGCCGTCGGCCAACGGCGACCGGGCGCTGCTGACCGCCGACGGCCGGCGGGTGATCCTGCGCGGGGCCAACGTGGCGGCGCTGGTCGACTACGGCGGCGCCCACGGCACGGTGCCGGTGACCGCCGCCGACGGCGTCCAGGCCCGGGCGCTGGGGCTGAACGTCGTCCGGCTGGCGATCTCGTGGTCGCGGATCCAGCCGCAGCCGCAGGTGATCGACCGTGGCTACCTGGCCGAGGTCGAGCGGGCCGCGCGGGTCTTCGCCGACCGCGGGATCTACGTGCTGCTCGACATGCACCACGACCGCTACGCGGCCAACCTCGGCCAGCCGTCGTACGTCGAGGCCGACGGCGCGCCGGCCTGGGCGGTCGACACCGGCGGCGCCTCCTGCTCGTCGCTGATCGGCAGCCTCCAGGGCCACGGCCGCTACTACACGACCCCCTGCGCGGCCGCCGCGGCGCAGGCGTTCTGGGACGACCGGACCGTCGGCGGCCGGCCGCTCCAGCAGGCCTACGCCGACGCGGTCGCCGCCGCCACCGCGACCGGCCGCCGGCTCGGCCCGGCGTTCGCGGGGATCGAGCTCTACAACGAGCCGGTCAGCCCCGATCCGGCCTGGCCGCCGAGCTGGGCCGAGGAGCGGCTGTTCCCCTTCTACGCGCGGCTGGTGGCGCGGCTGCGGCGCGACGGCTACCGCGGCCCGATCTGGTTCGAGCCGTTCGGACCGGCGGCGGCCCGCTTCGCCGGCGGCGACGGCCAGCTGGTGTTCGCGCCGCACCTCTACACCGACGTCTTCGGCGGCGACGTCGACGCCGGCAGCGAGGGGCGGCTCGGCGCCGCCTACGACGAGGCCCGCCAGCAGGCGGCGGCCTTCGGCGCGGCCCTGGTCCCGGGCGAGTTCCCGGGCGCCGGCGGCGGCCCGTGGGAGGCCTACCGCCGCTGGCAGCTCGGGCTCCAGGACCGCCATCTGACCGGCGGCGTGGTCTGGGTCTGGAAGCAGCACCCGACCAAGGACTACGGCTGGGGCGTGCTGGCCGCCGACGGCGGGCTACGGCCGGGCAGCCGGATCGCGCTCGACCTCGGCCGCCCGCGGCTGGTGGCCGCCGAGCCGCGGGTGCTGGCCCAGGAGGCGGACGACGACGAGCTGACGGTGCGCACCGCGGGCGCCGGCACCGTCGAGCTGTGGACCGGCGCGGCGACCGGGGCGGCGGCGGCCCGCGGGGCGGCGCCGAGCCTGACGGTCGACGGCCGCGCGGCCGACGGGGTCGAGATCGTGCGGGCCGCGGCGACGCTGCCGGGGACGTCGCTCGGGGGCCGTCGGCTGCGGGTCCGCGTGGGCGCCGGACGCCACCTGCTGCGGCTGGCGCCGTAGCCCCTCCAAAGCGTCATGGTCAGGTTCGTGGACCACGACCGCACCAGCGATCGCGAAGGGCGTACAGTAGGGGTATGTCCCAGGTCCCGATTTCCGATCAGGATTCTCCTGAAAAGGTGGCCGGCGCCGCCGCGCCCGTCATCCACGACTCGATCCTCGACGCGATCGGCGAGACCCCGCTGGTCCGGCTCTCGCGGATCGGCGCGGGCCTGACCCCGCAGCTGGTGGCGAAGATCGAGGCGCTCAACCCCGGCGGCTCGATCAAGGACCGCCCGGCGCTGCGGATGATCGAGGCGGCCGAGCGGGCGGGCCTGCTGCGGCCCGGGGGGACGATCGTCGAGCCGACCTCGGGCAACACCGGCGCCGGGCTGGCGATCGCGGCCCGGATCAAGGGCTACCGGGTCGTGACGGTGATGCCGGACAAGATGAGCCAGGAGAAGATCGACCTCCTGCGCGCCTACGGGGCCGAGGTGATCGTCACCCCGACCGACGTCGCGCCCGACTCGCCGCGCTCGTACTACCGGGTCGCCGACCGCCTGACCGAGGAGATCCCCGGCGCCTTCCAGCCGAACCAGTACCAGAACCCCGCCAACCCGCAGACGCACCAGGAGTGGACCGGTCCCGAGCTGTGGCGCCAGACCGGCGGCCGGATCACGCACCTGGTCGCCGGCGTCGGCACCGGCGGCACGATCACCGGGCTCGGGCGGTTCCTGAAGCAGCAGAATCCCGAGATCCAGATCATCGGCGCCGACCCCGAGGGCTCGATCTACTCCTCGAAGGAGGTCCGGCCCTACCTGACCGAGGGCGTCGGCGAGGACTTCTGGCCGGCGACCTTCGACCCGTCGGTGGTCGACCGCTACGTGACCGTCACCGACAAGCAGTCGTTCCTGATGGCCCGCAAGCTGTCCGAGGCCGAGGGGATCCTCTCCGGCGGCTCGGCCGGGATGGCGGTCGTCGCCGCGCTCCAGGTCGCGAGCGAGATCGAGGACCCGAACGCGCTGGTGGTGGTGATCCTGCCCGACGGCGGCCGCTCCTATCTGTCGAAGATCTACAACGACACCTGGATGCGCGAGCACGGCTTCCTCGACCGGCCGCCCGAGCGGACCGTCGGCGACGTGCTGCGCAACAAGGAGGCCGAGGGCGGGGTTCCGCAGCTGGTCTCGGTCCGGCCGACCCACCGGGTGCGGCAGGCGATCGCGCTGCTCCACGAGCACGACGTCTCGCAGCTGCCGGTGGTCTCGCCGCACGACGAGCAGGCGGTCGTCGGCTCGATCGGCGAGCGCGGGCTGCTGCGGCGGGCGGCCGCCGACCCGGGCGTGCTCGACGCCGAGATCGGCGACGTGATGGAGCCGCCGTTCCCCGCCGTCGCCGCCGACGACCCGGTCCGCGAGGCGGTCGAGATCCTGACCGGCGACCAGGACCGGCAGGCGCTGGCGGTGATCGCCGACGGGCGGCTGGCCGGGCTCGTGACCCGCTCCGACCTGCTCGAGTCGCTGGTGGTGCGCTCGTGAGCCGGGTGCCCGACGACGCGCGGATCGCCACCCGCACCGTCCACGCCGGCCTCGATCCCGACCCGACCTACGGCTCGATCGTCCCGCCGATCCACCAGACCTCGACCTACGTCCAGCCGGCGCCGGGCCAGTTCGTCGGCGAGTTCGACTACTCGCGTTCGGCCAACCCGACCCGGACCGCGCTCGAGAACGCGATCGGCCAGCTCGAGGGCGGCCGGGCGACGACCTTCTCCAGCGGCCTCGCCGCCGAGCACGCGCTGATCACCGCGGTCGCCCGGGCCGGGGCCCACGTGGTGCTGCCGAACGACCTCTACGGCGGCACCTACCGGCTGGTCGACAGCGTCCTGACCCGCTGGGGGCTGCGCTACGACCTGGTCGACCAGCGCGACCTGGAGGCGGTCGCCGCGGCGATCCGGCCCGAGACGGCGCTGGTCTGGGTCGAGACGCCGACCAACCCGAGCCTCAACGTCGTCGACGTGCCGGGGGTGGTCGCGCTGGTGCGGGACGCCGACGCCGATCCGCTGGTGGTGGTCGACAACACCTTCGCGACGCCGATCCACCAGCGGCCGCTGGAGCTGGGCGCCGACGCGGTCGTCCACTCGACCACGAAGTACCTGGGCGGCCACTCCGACGTCGTCGGCGGCGCGGTGGTGGTGCGCGACGAGCCGCTGTACGCGGCGGTCCGCCACGTCCAGAACGCGATCGGCGCGGTGCCGGGCCCGTTCGACTGCTTCCTGCTCCACCGCGGGCTGCGGACCCTGCACCTGCGGGTCCGCCAGCACGACGAGAACGGCCGCGCGGTCAGCGAGTTCCTGGCCGGGGTCGAGGGGGTGGCCGACGTCCGCTGGCCGGGCTTCGGCGGGATGGTCTCGTTCCGCCACCCGGACGCGGTCCGGATCGCCTCCTCGACCCGGATCTTCTCGCTCGCCGAGTCGCTCGGCGGGGTCGAGTCGCTGATCGAGGTGCCGCAGGCGATGACCCACCAGTCGGTCGAGGGCTCGGACGCCGCCGTGCCCGCCGACCTGGTGCGGCTGAGCTGCGGCGTCGAGGATCCGGCCGACCTGATCGCCGACCTGGCGCAGGCGATCGCCGGCTGAGGCGGCGGGAGCGGGCGGCCGTATGCTGGCGGGCGTGCCGAAGCCCGCCAGCTCGCCGACCGCCGTCGCCGCCTTCGAGGCGCTCGTGGCCGACCTCGCCGACGCCGGCGCGGTCGCGGGCGCGCTGTTCGGGATGCGGGCGGCGAAGCTCGGGACGAAGGTCTTCGCCGGGCTCTTCGGCGACGCGCTGGTGGTGCGGCTGGGCGCCGACGAGGTCGAGCGCCGGATCGCCGCGGGGGAGGGCGGGCCGTTCGATCCCTCCGGCCGGGGCCGGCCGATGAAGGACTGGCTGGTCAGCGCCGCCGCCGCCGACGCGTGGGCGCCGCTGGCCGCGGCCGCGCTGGCCGTCACCGCCGCCGAGGCGTAGCGGGGCGCGCTTCGCACCGCATGGGTGCCAAACGCGCCCCGGTCTGGCCGGGTCAGGCCTCCGCCGGGGCCTCGGGGTCGGCCTCGTCACCGTCGCCGTCGGCGAGGATCCGGTAGAGCCGTCGGCGGGTCTCGGTCAGGACCTCGGCGGCCTCGGCCTGCTGGGCGGGGCTGCCGGCCTGGGTCACCTGGAAGGCGGCGAAGCCGACCTCCCGCATCAGCGAGCCGACCTTCCAGGCCTGGTCGCTGATCCCGCCGGCCGCGGCCTCCCACGGCTGGCCGAGCCGCTCGCGGTGCTCCTCGACGTGGGCCTTGCCCGCGTCGGTCAGCGCGAAGAAGCGGCCGTTGCCGCGCTGCTCGCCCTGGACCAGGCCCTCGTCCTCCAGCTGCTGGAGCGAGGGGTAGACCGAGCCGGGGCTCGGCCGCCACGCACCGTGGCTGCGCTCCTCGATCTCCTGCATCAGCTGGTAGCCGTTGGCCGTCTCCTGCTCCTCGAGCACGAGCAGCAGGGCGGCGCGGACGTCACCGCGTCCGGCCCGCGGGCCGCGGCCGCGGGGTCCGCCGGGGAACGGCGGGCCGCCGGGACCGCCGGGGAAGCCCGGGAAGCCGGGCGGTCCGCCGCGCGGGCCGCGCCCGTGGCGCCCGGGACCGCCGCGCCGACCGGGGCCGCGGCCGCTGGTCATCGCGCTCAGGAGCTCCAGCCACCGCGGGTCGCCGAACGGCTCGGCCGCTCGGGGGTGGGGGCCGCAGGGGCGGCCCCAGTGGTGTGCGTGTGCCGTCATGTGGCACTCCTTTCGATCGCTTTCGATATGGCGACGATATATCGGTAGCGATCGTTCGTCAAGCGACTGGCCGCCGACGCCTCGCCGCCCGCGACGTTCCGGTCGGTCAGCGACCGGAACGTCACAGGCGGGGCGGGGGCTACGCGCGGCGGTGGGCGAGGAGCGTGGCCAGCAGGCCGATCGCCACGGCGGCGACGGCCACCGGCAGCAGGTCGACCAGCAGGCCAGTCAGGCGCGGATCGAGGACCCCGCTGCCGGCCGCCTCGGCGCGGCGGGCGGCGAGGCCGAGGAGCAGCAGCAGCGTCGCCACGACGGCGACGGCGATCGCGCGGCGCTCGGCCGCGGATGGTCCGGAGGAGCGGGGCCGCGGGGCGGCGAGCGGGGCGCTGGGCATGCGGTCAGCCTGGGCCACGGCGGGCCCGGCTACCATCGCCCCGCGGGGGGAACGGCGACCCCCGGGGTCAGGCGCCGCGCGGCGGCACGCCGAGGGCCGCGCGGGCCTCCTCGACGGTGGCGGGCCGGCGGCCCGCGTCCTCGATCATCTGCCGGCCCTTGGCGATCAGGTCGCCGTTCGAGCGCGCCATCGTGCCGTCGGGCAGGTAGAAGTTGTCCTCCAGCCCGACCCGGATCGAGCCGCCGAGCGAGAGCGCCGCGGCCAGCATCGGCCACTGCACGCGCGAGATCCCGATCACGCCCCAGTGGTGCTCGCCGCCGTCGGGGACCGGTAGGGCGGCCCCGACCTCGGCCAGGTTGTCGGCCATCGTCGCCAGGTTGCGGGCGGTCGGCGGGATCCCGCCGACGACGCCCATCACGAAGTCGGCGTGCAGCGGCCCGTCGAGCAGCCCCATGTCGATCAGCGGCGCCAGGCTGCCGACGTGGCCGACGTCGAAGCACTCGTGCTCGGGCTTGATCCCCAGCCGTCGCATCGCCTCCAGCAGCGCGACGATCTCGTCGAACGGATTGGGGAAGATCGTCGAGAAGACGAACGCCTTCCGCCGCTCCGAGTACTTGGCGTAGTTCATCGAGCCCATGTTGAGCGCGGCGACCTCGGGCCGGCAGGCCTCCAGGTAGGCGATCCGCTTCTCGACCGAGACCCCGATCGTGCCGGTCGAGAAGTTGACGATCGCCGCGTCGCCGACCTCGCCCCGGATCGCCTCGCTGATCGCGGCGAAGTCCTCGATCTCGTAGCTCGGATGGCCCTCCGGTGTGCGGGCGTGGATGTGGATGTGGACCCCGCCCTCGTCGACGATCCGGCGCGCCTCGGCGGCGTACTCGGCCGGCGTGTAGGGGATCGCCGGGCACTGGTCGCGGTTGGCGATCGAGCCCGAGATCGAGCAGGTGAGGATGGCGGGATGATCGAGGCTCATCGGTGCTGCCGACGATACGACCGGTCGCGCGCGACGGCTGCGGCTCGGCTCCACAGTCGCACCGGGGACGGTTGTGGGACCTCCCCAGCGACCGGCTAGGCTGGAGCCGTGCCCGACGCCGCCCAGGTCGACGAGGCCATCCGCTCGGCCGCCGCCTTCCTGGAGCAGGCCGCCGCCGAGCTGGCGCCCCGGACCGCCGCCGAGATCCACGCCGGCGTCCCCGACCTGCCGGCGGCGCTGGCCGTCACCGGGCAGAGCACCGCCGGCGTCCGCGAGCTGATCTCGGCGATCGCCCGCGCCGTCCTCCGCGGGACCGAGCCGGAGGCGCTGGTGGTCCCCGAGCAGACGCTGGAGCACGCCCGGATGTACGTCCGCCGCGGGGTCGAGCTGCCGGTCCTGCTGCGCACCTACCGGGTCGGCCACGGGGTGATGTGGCGGCTGTGGACCGACGCCGTCGACGACCAGGCCGACGATCCCGACACCCGGCTGGCGCTGCGCGACCGGGCGGCGGAGAAGCTGTTCGGCTTCATGGACGCCGTCACCGGGCGGGTGGTCGAGGAGTACCACGCCGAGCGCGAGCGCTGGTCGCGGAGCGCCGCCGCCCGCCGCGCGGCGACCGTCCGCGACCTGCTCGACGGCCAGCCGGTCGATCCGGCCGCGGCCGGGCGGACGCTCGGCCGCGAGCTGGCCGGGCGCCACGTCGGCGCGGTGCTCTGGACGGCCACCGGCGAGGACGCCGCCGGCGCCCCGGCGCGGCTGGAGCGGGCGGCGGCCGAGGTCGCGGTCGCGCTCGGCGACCCGCGACCGCTGCTGGTGCCGGTCGGCCACCGGGTGCTGTGGATGTGGGCCACGCCGGGGCCGGCGGCCGACCACGAGCCGGCCGGGCCGGCGGCGACGGCGCTCCGCGGCGACCGGGTCAGCGTCGCGCTCGGCGAGCCGGCCAGCGGCGTCGACGGCTTCCGCCACAGCCACGAGGAGGCGGTCGCCGCCCGCCGGGTGGCGGTCGTGGCCGGCCGCCGTCCGGGAGCGACCACCCGCTGGCAGCGCTCCGGGCTGCTCGGGCTGCTGGCCGTCGACGCCGAGCTGGCCGCCCGCTTCGCCCGCCGCGAGCTGGGCGAGCTGGACGCCGACGACGACGCCACGGCCCGGCTGCGGGCGACGCTGGCCACGTTCCTGCGCGAGGGCGCCCACGTCGCCCGCACCGCCGAGCGGCTGGGGGTCCACCCGAACACCGTCGGCAACCGCCTGCGCCAGTGCGAGACGGCGCTCGGGCGGACGATCGACCACCGGCGGATGGAGCTGCAGGCCGCGCTGTTGATCCGCGACGGGCTCGGCGGCGGCTGAGCGCCCTGCACAGCCCGCGGCGAAGGACTGTGGAGGTCGCACAGGACGGTCGTCGGCCCCCGATCTAGGGTCCCGACGACCGACCCCGGAGCCGCCGTGACCCCGCCCGCGACCGCCATCGACCCCCGCTCGGACGCCTACGCCGCCAACCAGCAGGCGATGACCGCCCAGCTCGACGAGCTGGAGCAGGTTCTCGACCAGGTCCGCGGAGGCGGGGGCGAGAAGTACCTCGATCGCCACCGCCAGCGCGGCAAGCTGCTGGCCCGCGAGCGGATCGAGCTGCTGCTCGACCGCGACAGCCCGTTCCTCGAGCTGCAGCCGTTCATCGGCCACGGCAGCGACTTCCAGGTCGGCGGCAGCGTCGTGACCGGGATCGGGGTCGTCGAGGGCGTCGAGTGCATGATCACTGCCAACGACCCGACGGTCCGCGGCGGCGCGTCGAACCCGTTCACGCTCCGCAAGGTCCTGCGCGCCAGCGAGATCGCGCGCGAGAACCGGCTGCCGCTGATCAGCCTGGTCGAGTCGGGCGGCGCCGACCTGCCGACCCAGCTGGAGATCTTCATCCCCGGCGGCCAGATGTTCCGCGACCTGACGCGGCTCTCGGCGGCGGGGATCCCGACGATCGCGATCGTCTTCGGCAACTCGACCGCCGGCGGCGCCTACATCCCCGGGATGTGCGACTACACGGTCTTCGTCAAGGACCAGGCGAAGGTCTTCCTCGGCGGTCCGCCGCTGGTGAAGATGGCGACCGGCGAGGTCTCCGGCGACGAGGAGCTGGGCGGGGCCGAGATGCACTCGCGCGTCTCCGGCCTCTCCGACGAGCTGGCCGAGGACGAGCCGGACGCGCTGCGGATCGGCCGCGACATCGTCCGGCGGCTGAACTGGCGCAAGCGCGGGCCCGGTCCGCGGACGCCCGCCGCCGCCGTGCGGCCGCCGCTCCACGACCCGGAGCAGCTGCTGGGGATCGTCTCGGCCGACCTGAAGGTGCCGTTCGACACCCGCGAGATCCTGGCCCGGATCGTCGACGGCTCGGCCTACGACGAGTTCAAGCCCCACTACGGGACCGCGCTCTCGACCGGCTGGGCCGAGGTCCACGGCTTCCCGGTCGGGATCCTGGCCAACGTCCGCGGCGTGCTCTTCAGCGAGGAGGCGCAGAAGGCGACCCAGTTCATCCAGCTGGCGAACCAGAAGGACGTGCCGCTGCTGTTCGTCCACAACACGACCGGCTTCATGGTCGGCAGGGACTACGAGCAGGGCGGGATCATCAAGCACGGCGCGCAGTTCATCAACGCCGTCTCGAACTCGACCGTGCCCCACGTCGGGGTGATCGTCGGAGCCTCGTACGGGGCGGCCAACTACGCGATGAGCGGCCGCGCGTACCAGCCGCGGTTCCTCTTCTCGTGGCCGTCGGCGATCTCGTCGGTGATGGGCCCCGAGCAGCTGGCCGGGGTGCTCTCGATCGTCGCCCGCCAGGCCGCGCAGGCCAAGGGCCGCGACTACGACGAGGAGCAGGACGCGGCGATCCAGCAGATGGTCCGCGACAAGATCTCCTCCGAGCAGGTGGCGCTGATGACCTCCGGCCGCGGCTACGACGACGGGATCATCGACCCGCGGGACACGAGGACGGTGGTCGGGCTGGCCCTCTCCGCCTGCCACTCGGCCGAGGTCCGCGGGGCCGAGGGCTTCGGGGTGTTCCGTCCGTGAGCGCCGCGCCGATCCGCCGCCTGCTGGTGGCCAACCGGGGCGAGATCGCCCGCCGGATCTTCGCCACCTGCCGGCGGCTGGGGATCGAGACGGTCGCCGTCCACAGCGAGCCCGACGGCGACGCGCCGTTCGTGCGCGAGGCCGACCTGGCCGTCGCGCTCGGCGGCGCCGCCCCGGCCGAGTCCTACCTGCGGGCCGACGCGATCATCGCCGCCGCCCGCGCGGCCGGCGCCGACGCGATCCACCCCGGCTACGGCTTCCTCTCCGAGGACGCCGGCTTCGCGGCCGCGGTCGCCGCCGCCGGCCTCCGCTGGATCGGCCCGACCCCGCAGACGATCGAGGCGGTGGGCTCGAAGCTGCGGGCCCGCGAGCTGATGGAGGCCGCCGGCGTGCCGGTGCTGCCCGGCGGCCGGATCGACGAGCGGGTGGCGGAGGACGCGCTCGCCGAGCAGGCGGCCGCGATCGGCTTCCCGCTGCTGGTGAAGGCGTCGGCCGGCGGCGGCGGTCGCGGGATGCGGCTGGTCGAGGAGCCGGCCGGGCTGGTCGACGCGGTCGCCGCCGCGCGCCACGAGGCGGCCGCGGCCTTCGGCGACGGCACGGTCTTCCTGGAGCGCTACGTCACCCGCCCGCGCCACGTCGAGGTCCAGATCCTCGGCGACGTCCACGGCACCGTCAGCGCGCTGCCCGAGCGCGACTGCTCGATCCAGCGCCGCCACCAGAAGCTGATCGAGGAGTCGCCGGCGCCGGCGATCGGCGACGACGTCCGCGCCGCGCTGGCCGACGCCGCGCGCAAGGCGGCGGGGGCGCTCGGCTACGTCAGCGCCGGCACCGTCGAGTTCGTGCTGGCGGCCGACGGGTCGGTCTTCTTCCTCGAGGTCAACACCCGGCTGCAGGTCGAGCACCCGGTGACCGAGCTGGTGGTCGGGCTCGACCTGGTCGAGCTGCAGCTGCGGATCGCCGAGGGCGAGCCGCTGCCGGCGGCCGCGATCGACCCGCCCGCCCGCGGCCACGCGATCGAGGCCCGGCTGGTGGCCGAGGACCCCGCCGCCGGCTGGCTGCCCCAGACCGGCCTGGTCGAGCAGTTCGGCTTCGCCGGCGCGACCGCCGACCCGGCGCCGACCGCGGCCACCACCGGCCTGCGGGTCGATACCGGCGTCGAACCGGGCAGCGTCGTCTCGCCCCACTACGACTCGATGCTGGCGAAGGTGATCGTCCACGCGCCGACCCGCGCGCTGGCGATCCGGCGGCTGGCCGACGCGCTGCGGCGGGCCGAGCTGGCCGGGCCGCGGACCGCCCGCGACCTGCTGGTGCGGACGCTCGAGTCGACCCCGTTCGCGACCGCCGTCCACGACACCCAGCTGCTCGACGGCCCGGCGCTCGATGCGCTGGCCGCGCCGCTGGTCGACGGCGAGCCGCTGCGACGGGCGGCGGCCGCGGCGGCGCTCGCGGGGCAGGCGGCCCGGCGGGCGGCGGCCGGCGCGGGGACGCTGGCCCCGAGCGGCTGGCGCAACGTGCCGGCGGTCGACCAGGCCGCGGTCTACGACGCCGACGGCGCGGGCGAGGACGGCCTGGCGGTCGCCTATCGGCTCGATCGCGGCGGCCGGCTGGCGACCCTGACCGTCGACGGGGCGCCGCTCGGCGAGGCGGTCGAGCTGGTCTCGGCGACCGCCGACGCGGTCGAGCTGCGGATCGACGGGCTCCGCCACCGTTTCGCGACCTTCGCCGGCGCCGACGCGCTGTGGGTCGCGACGGCGGCCGGCCAGGTCGCGCTGCGCGAGCGGCCGCGGTTCCCCGACCACGCCGCCGAGGCCGCGGCCGGCTCGCTGACCGCGCCGCTGCCCGGCACCGTCCTGCGGGTGCTGGCGAGCGCCGGCGACGCGGTCGTCGCCGGCCAGCCGCTGGTGGTGCTGGAGGCGATGAAGATGGAGCACGAGGTCACCGCCCCGGTCGACGGCACGCTCGCCGAGCTGCCGGTCGCGGTCGGCGATCAGGTCGACGGCGGCCAGGTGCTGGCGGTGGTCGACGGCGACGACGGCGGATGAGCGAGCCGCTGCGGATCGCCAACTGCTCGGGCTTCTACGGCGACCGGCTGGCCGCCGCGCGCGAGATGGTCGAGGACGGTCCGATCGACGCCCTGACCGGCGAGTACCTGGCCGAGCTGACGATGTTCATCCTCGCCCGCGGCCGCGCGGCGGGCCGCGGCGACGGCACGGTGCCGACCTTCCTCCGGCAGCTGGAGGAGGTGCTCGGGACCTGCGTCGAGCGCGGGATCAAGGTGGTCGCCAACGCCGGCGGCCTCGACCCGGCGGCGATGGCCGGCCACGTGCGGGCGCTGGCCGAGCGGCTGGGGCTGCGGGTGTCGGTCGCCCACGTCGAGGGCGACGACCTGCTCGCCCGCCTGCCCGAGCTACGGGCGGCGGGGGAGGAGCTGCGGCACCTTGACGACGGCCGTCCGCTGGCCGCGCTCGACGGCGAGCCGGTGACCGTGAACGCCTACCTCGGCGGCTGGGGGATCGCCGAGGCGCTGCGGGCCGGCGCCGACGTCGTGATCAGCGGCCGCGTGACCGACGCGGCGCTGGTCGTCGGGCCGGCCGCCTGGCGCTTCGGCTGGGCCCGCGACGACTGGGACCGGCTGGCCGGGGCGGTCGCCGCCGGCCACGTGATCGAGTGCGGCACCCAGGCGACCGGCGGCAACCTGGCCTTCTTCGCCGAGGTCGCCGACCTCCGCCGTCCGGGCTTCCCGATCGCCGAGGTCGAGGCCGACGGCAGCAGCGTGATCACCAAGCACGCGGGCACCGGCGGGACCGTCTCGGTCGACAGCGTGACCGCCCAGCTGGTCTACGAGATCGGCGGGCCGGCCTACCTGAACCCCGACGTCGTCACCCATTTCGACCGCCTGCGGCTGACCCAGGAGGGGCCGGACCGGGTCCGGATCGCCGGCGTCCACGGGTCGCCGCCGCCGCCGACGCTGAAGGTCTGCGTCAACCACGAGGGCGGCCATCGCAACGCGGTCACGGTCGTGATCCCGGGGCTCGACGTCGAGGCCAAGGCGCGGCTGTTCGAGCAGCAGCTGACGGCGGCGCTCGGCGACGCGCGGCCGGCGGTGCTGGAGACCCGGCTCGACCGCGTGGTCCGCGGCGGACCCGGCGGCGAGGCCTGCGGGCTGCTCGAGGTCCAGGTCAAGGACCGCGACCGGCGGCGGGTCGGGCGGGCGTTCTCGGGCGCGATCGTCGAGCTGGCGCTGGCCAGCTTCCCCGGCTTCCACCTGACGGCGCCGCCGGGCGACGCCCATCCCTTCGGCGTCCACTGGCCGGCGCTGATCGACGCGGCGCGGGTGCCGCACGCGGTGGTGCTGGAGGACGGGCGCCGGATCGAGGTCGCCCCGACCGCGGCCGACCCCACGGCCGCCACAGCCCCCGACCCCGACCCCGACCCCGACCCGCTGCCGCCCGCGCCCGACGGCCCCGTCCGCCGGGTCCCGCTCGGCACGCTGGTCGGCGCCCGCTCAGGCGACAAGGGCGGCAACGCCAACGTCGGCGTCTGGGCCCGCGACGACGCCGCCCACCGCTGGCTGCGCGGGTTCCTGACCGTCGAGCGGCTGCGCGAGCTGCTGCCCGAGACGGCCCCGCTGAGGGTCGAGCGCCACGAGCTGCCGGGGCTGCGGGCGCTGAACTTCGTGATCGTCGGGCTGCTGGGCGACGGCGTCGCCGCGTCGACCCGGCCCGATCCCCAGGCCAAGGGCCTCGGCGAGCAGCTGCGCGCGCAGCCCGTCGACGTGCCCGAGGCGCTGCTGACCCCTCCATCGACCACCGCGAGGACCACCCCGTGAGCATCGACGTCCCCGTCCTGCCCCTGATCGAGAGCGACGAGCTGCAGGCGGTCCGCGCCTCGATCCGCGAGATCGCCGACCGCTTCGGCCCGCACTACATGCGCGAGTGCTACGAGCGGGACGAGCCGCCGAACGCGATGTGGGAGGCGCTCTCCGAGGGCGGCTTCGTCGGCATCAACGTGCCCGAGCAGTGGGACGGCGGCGGGCTCGGGATGCTCGGCCTGATCACCGTCGCCGAGGAGCTGGCGGCCAACGGCAGCACGCTGCTGCTGCTCGTCGTCTCGTCGGCGATCAACGGCTCGATCCTGGCCAAGCACGGCACCCCCGAGCAGAAGGAGACCTGGCTGCGCGGGGTCGCCACCGGCAGCAAGCGGCTGGCTTTCGCGATCACCGAGCCGGACGCCGGCACCAACTCGCACAACCTGCGCACGACGATCAAGCCGGGCGGTCCCGGCAAGTACGTCATCAACGGCCAGAAGACGTTCATCTCCGGGGTCGAGCAGTCGGACGCGATCCTGGTCGTGACCCGCGCCGTGCTCGACGACGGCAACCTCGGCCTGCCGTCGCTGGCGCTGGTCGACAGCGACGCGCCCGGGCTGCGGCGCGACAAGATCCCGATGCCGTACCTCGGGCCCGACCACCAGTGGACGCTCTTCTTCGACGACGTCGAGGTCGACGAGGAGCGGCTGATCGGCGGCTACAACGGCGGCCTCGGCCCGATCTTCGACGGCCTCAACCCGGAGCGGATCATCGGCGCCGCGCTGGCGATCGGCGGCGGCCGGCTGGCGCTCGAGAAGGCGGCCGCCTACGCTCGCGAGCGGACGGTCTGGAAGCAGCCGATCGGCGCCCACCAGGGGATCGCGCACCCGCTGGCGAAGGCCAAGATCAACCTCGACCTGGCCTGGCTGATGACCCAGAAGGCGGCGGTCCTGAACGACGCCGGGGCGAAGGCCGGCGAGGCGTCGAACATGGCCAAGTACGCCGCCGCCGAGGCCGGGATCGAGGCGGTCGAGCGGGCGATCCAGACCCACGGCGGCAACGGCATCACGCTCGAATACGGGCTCTCCGACCTCTGGTGGGGCGTGCGGCTGGCGCGGACCGCGCCGGTCAGCGCCGAGATGATCCTGAACTTCGTCGCCGAGCACTCGCTCGGGCTGCCGAAGTCCTACTGAGCGTCGGTGGGCGGGGCCGGTCGTCGCGGCGGCCGGCCCCCGCGGGTCAGCCGGCGGTCGCGGCCGGCAGCGCGGCCAGCACCCGCTGCAGCTCGTCGACCGTCACGTAGGTGAGGCCGATCGCGTGGACCTTCTCCCACACGATCGTGCCGTGCTCGTCGATCACGAAGGTCGCGCGCTTGGTGCCCATCAGCCGCGAGGCGACGCCGTAGGCGCGGGCGACCGCGTGGTCGGGGTCGGCCAGCAGCGGCACGGTCAGCGCGTGGTGGTCGCGGAACGACTGCTTGCTGGCGACGTCCTTGCCGCTGATCCCGACGACGGTCACGCCGAGCGCCGACAGGTCCTCCGCCCGGTCGCGGTAGGAGCAGAGCTGCTTCGTGCAGACCGCGGTCTCGTCGCCCGGGTAGAAGGCCAGGACGATCCGCTCGCCGCGGTGCTCGGAGAGCGTGAAGCCGCCCTCGGTGCCCTGGAGCGTGAAGTCGGGCGCCGCGTCGCCGACCTTGGGGGTGGAGGCCATGGCCAGAGCCTACGCGTCGCGGTCGCGCGCGGAGGGGCGATCGGTCACGGAACGGGGCGCCGTCCGGCCGGCCGTGCAAGGGTAGGCCGGTGCCGACCGCCGAACACGAGATCGCCTGGCGCCTGCTGCAGGCGGCGCCCGCGGTCGCCGCCGACGCCGGCGAGGTGCTCGGGCCGCTGGTCGACCAGTCCTCGCCGAGCGGCGACGTGGAGGCGTTCGAGCGCTGCGCGGCGATCGTCGTCGAGCGGCTGCCGGAGGACGCCACCGTCGAGCGCCCGCCCTGCTCGACCCCCGGCTTCGCGCCCGACCTGCTGGTCCGCCTGCGCGGGACGGGTCAGCGGCGGATCGTCCTGCTCGGCCACCTCGACACGGTGATCGGCCACGACCAGCACCGGCCGCTGGTCCGCGACGGCGACCGCTGGGACGGCTCGGGCACCTTCGACATGAAGGCCGGCGACGCGCTGGCGCTCGGGGTGCTGCGGGCGCTGGCCGCGGTCGAGGGCGCGCGGGCGACCTTCGCCGAGGTCGCGCTGCTGCTGGTCGCCGACGAGGAGTGGCGCGAGGCGCCGTTCGCCCACGGCGAGCGGTTCGCCGGCTGGGACGCCTGCCTCTGCTTCGAGGGCGGCGAGCGGACCGACGCGGGCGACGAGGCGGTGGTCGTCCGGCGCAAGGCCGCGGCGACGATCCTGACCCGCGCCCGCGGTCGCGCCGCCCACGCCGGCAGCCGGCCCGACGACGGCCGCAACGCGCTGCTGGCGCTGGCCGAGGTGGCGCGGCTGGCGGCGGCCCACCACGACCCGCGCGGCGAGCACCGCCTGAGCGTGGTGCCGACGATGATCCAGAGCGGGACCGCGCTGAACGTGGTGCCGGACGACGGCGAGCTGACCTGCGACCTGCGGTCCGACCGGCTGGAGGCGATCGAGCGGGTGCTGGCCGCGCTCCCGACCGACCTCGGCGGGGTCGCGCTGGAGTCGCGCTTCGGCCGGATCTGGCCGGGGATGGACCACCGCGAGGGCGCCGCGCCGCTGCTCAGCCGTGCCGGGGCGATCCTCGGCCGGCCGATCGAGGCGACCTCGCGCGGCGGCGCCTCCGACGCCAGCCACCTGGCCCAGCACGTGGCGGTGGCGGTCGACGGGCTCGGCCCGCTCGGGGGCGGCGCGCACGCGATCGACGAGCACGTCGACGGCGGCAGCCTGGTGGCGCGGGCGCAGGTGGCGCTGGCCGTCGCCGCGGCGGTGCTGACCGGTTCCTGATCGCCCGCCGCGGGTGCCCGGATCGATCATCTAGGCTCGATCGGTGACCGTCCCCGCCCGCCGTCCCGACAGCTTCGACGAGGAGCTGCTGAACGCCGACCTGGCCGAGGTCGAGACCGAGCTGACCGACGAGCAGCGGCTCGACCGGATCCGCGCCGAGCTCGACCGGGCGTTCACCGCCCTCCGCGACGTCCGCCGCGGGGTGACGGTCTTCGGCTCCGCCCGCCTCGGCCCCGGCACGCCGGAGTACGAGCAGGCGCGCGAGATCGGCCGGCGGCTGGCGACCGAGGCCCGGGCCTCGGTCGTGACCGGCGGCGGACCGGGCCTGATGGAGGCGGCCAACCGCGGCGCCCGCGAGGCCGGCGGCCGCTCGATCGGGCTGCTGATCGACCTGCCGTTCGAGACCCACGGCAACGAGTACCTCGACCTGGCGATCGACTTCCACTACTTCTTCACGCGCAAGGTCTCGTTCGTCCGCTACTCCGGCGCGTTCGTGGCGCTGCCCGGCGGCTACGGCACGATGGACGAGCTGTTCGAGGTTCTCTGCCTGGTCCAGACCCGCAAGATCCGCCGCTACCCGATCGTCCTGCTGGGCCGGGCGTACTGGGGCGGCCTGGTCGCCTGGCTGCGCGAGCGGATGCTGGCCGACGGCCTGATCTCGCCCGAGGACGACGACCTCTTCCGCCTGACCGACGACCTCGACGAGGTGGTCGCGATCTGCACCGAGGCGGCCGACGCCCGCGACGCCGGCGGCCCCGGCGACGCCCACGGCGCCCTCGGCGGCTGACCGGGGCCCGCCGACCCCCCCCGCTTGCGTGGCGGTCGACCCCCGGCGTCCGGGGCCGATCCGCCACGCGAGCGGGGGAGGGGGACTCCGGCGGCCTCAGTGGTCGGCCACGGTCCCGTCCTCCGGGGTCAGCGGATGGCCGGCGGCGGCCCAGTCGAGGATCCCGCCGCGCAGCGACCAGGCGTCGACGCCGGCCTCGCGGAAGGCCTGGGCCGCCATCGCCGAGCGACCGCCGACCCGGCACTGGAAGACGATCGGGCGGCTGCGGTCGAGCTCGTTCGCGCGGGCGCCCAGCTCGTGGAGGGCGACGTGGACGGCGCCGGGGATCCGACCGGCCTCCCACTCGTAGGGCTCGCGGACGTCGACCAGGGTGACGGCGTCGCGGTCGAGCGCGTCGCGCAGCTGGGCGACGTCGACCTCGAGCCCGGGGTGGTCGAAGAGCGGATCGGCCATGGCCCGGACGCTACCGGGCGGCCCGGAGGAGGACGTACTTCTTACAAGGCTTTACAAATTAGGACGACCTATTAGAATCTGAGGGCATGGAAGCGTCCCCTCTCACCGGCTCGGCCGACGAGCAGCTCGTCGCGCGGCTGCGCGGGGCCGGTCTACGGGTCACCCCGCAGCGGCTGGCGCTCCACCGGCTGCTGGCCGGCACGCCCCGCCACGTGACGGCCGAGGCGCTGCTGCGCGAGGCCGCCGGCGAGCTGCCGGGCCTGGCGCTGCCGACGGTCTACTCGACGCTCGAGCTGTTCGCCGAGCTCGGCCTGGTCCGCCGCGTCGCCGCTCCCGGCGCCGCGCGCTACGACACCAACCCGTCGCCGCACGACCACTTCACCTGCACCGGCTGCGGGGCGCTGATCGACCTCGACACCAGCGCCGGCCGCGCCGCGGCCACCCGTGCCGCCGAGAGCGCCGGGCACGCGGTCCAGGCGGCGACGGTCGTCGTCAGCGGGCGCTGCGCGTCCTGCGTCGCCGCCAGCCGGAACTGATCGCCCCCGCGCTCGTTCGAGCGCCGTCGATCGCCGTGGCGCCAAGCCAACCCCGTCGCCGCGGGGTGTGGTCGGGCCACGTCGCGCGGGCTAATGCGTGGAAGTAGGATTATCTCCATGGCCAACGACCTGTCCACCGGCGTGTACGAGATCCCGAGCGACCTGCTGGAGTTCCGCGACGCGGTGCGCCAGATCGCGCAGGAGCAGATCGCTCCCCGCGCCGCCGAGATCGACGAGAAGGCCGAGTACCCCTGGGACGTCCGCAAGCTGCTCGGCGAGGCGGACATCCTCGGCCTGGCCGTGCCGGAGGCCTACGGCGGCACCCACCTCGGCACGCTGATGCAGAACCTCGCGGTCGAGGAGATCGCCAAGGTCTGCGCGTCGTCGGCCCTGATCCAGATGGTCCAGGAGCTGGGCTCGCTGCCGATCACCCTCTTCGGCTCGGAGGAGCTGAAGCAGCGGTTCCTGCCCAAGGTCGCCAGCGGCGAGCACGCGCCGGCCTTCGCCCTCTCCGAGCCCGAGGCCGGCTCCGATCCCGCCTCGATGAAGACCGTGGCCGTCCGCGACGGCGACGAGTGGGTCATCAACGGCGCCAAGAACTGGATCACCAACACCTCGGTCGCCGACTTCTACGTCGTCTTCGCGAAGACGAACCTGGAGAGCAACCGGATCACCGCCTTCGTCGTCGAGAGCGACCGCCCGGGCTTCTCCTGGGGCCCGCTGGAGAAGAAGCTCGGGATCAAGGGCTCGCCGACCGGCTCGCCGGTGCTGGAGGACGTCCGCGTCCCGCACGCGAACGTGATCGGCGAGGTCGACAAGGGCCTCTCGGTCGCGCTCGGCACGCTCGAGCGGACCCGCCTCGGCGCCGCCGCCCAGGCTGTCGGCATCGCCCAGGGCGCGGTCGACTACGCGACCAACTACGCCAAGGAGCGGATCGCCTTCGGCAAGCCGATCTCCAGCTTCCAGGGCCTGCAGTGGAAGCTGGCCGACGCCGAGACCCGCGTCGCCGCCGCCCGCGAGCTGCTCTACAAGGCCTGCTCGGTGGTCGACAACGAGCCGCGCGGCTCGCGCGCCGTCGGCAAGTGGACCTCGATGGCGAAGCTGATGGCCTCGGACACCGCGATGGCGGTCACCGTCGACATGCTCCAGGTCCTCGGCGGCTACGGCTACGTCAAGGACTACCCGATGGAGCGCTTCATGCGCGACGCGAAGATCACCCAGATCTACGAGGGCACGAACGAGATCCAGCGGGTGGTCATCAGCCGCGCGATGCTCGGCTGATCGGCCGGTTGCGGCGGGGCGGTGTCGCGGGTGCCCTACCCTAGGGCGATGGGCATCATGCGCGCCCCGCTGGTGACGGCGTTCGCCGGGCTCTGCCTGGCCTGCACCATCACGGTCCTGCTGGGCGCGTGGGCCAACGAGCCGCTGCTGCGGACCGTCCAGACGGCGGGGACGGTGCTGACCGCCGCGGCCGTCCTCTTCGGCCTGGTCGGCGTGGTCGTTGGCCGGATGAGCGACTACCGCACGCCGGAGACCGACGAGGAGTTCGAGCAGGTGGTCGAGCGGGCCGAGCGGCTGGCCGCCGAGGGCCTGACCGTCGACCCCGACGAGGGCGACTTCCTGGCCGCCGATCCCTACGAGGACGACGGCTTCGCCGAGCTGGTCCGCGAGGCGCTCGACGACCTGCCCGACCTGCTGCGCGGCGTGCTCGACACCAACGTCGCGGTGGTGATCTCCGACGACGGCCGCCGTCACCACGCCTACGGCCTCTACCGCGGCGACGGCGCCGTCCGCGACACGATCAACGACCAGATCCTGATCTTCCGCGACACGCTCCGGCGCGACTTCGGCCACGATCCCGACCTGCTCCGCGAGCAGGTGCTGATCACCGTCCGTCACGAGCTGGCCCACCACGTCGGCTTCGACGAGCTGGGCGTGCGGGACTTGGGCCTCTAGCCGGGCTGCTCGCCGTCCGACGCGAGCGCGGCCAGCTCGTCGGCGGCCCGCTCCAGCTCGTCGGCGATCGCGGAGAGCACGCGGGCGCCGGCCTCGCGGTCGGCCCGCGGGACCGCGTCGGCCACCCGCATCCGCCAGGCGGCGACGCGGCGGCGGCGGTCGTCGACCACCCGCCGGCCCTCCTCGGTCAGCGCCACCCGGACCACGCGCCGGTCGCCGGGGTGGGCCGAGCGCTCGATCAGGCCCTGCTCCTCGAGCTTGCGGATCATCGTCGTCGCCGTCGGCGGCGTGGTCGCGGCCAGCTCGGCCAGGCGGCCGACCGGCAGCGGCTCGTCGCTGTCCAGCAGCGGCTCGACCAGGTGGAACTGGGGGATCGAGAGGTCGCCCTGGAGGTGCTGGTTGCCGTGGCCGCGGATCCGCTTGGTGGCGCGGAAGAGCCGCACCAGCTGGTCGCGGACCTCGAGCAGCGAGGTGTCGTCCGCGTCCGGGTCGGGCCCGCAGGCGGAGGGGCGGTCGGGGTCGGCGGTGGCGGGCATCGACGGGTCGCAGGGAGCATGACGATCGCGCCGCGCCGCCGTCGCACCGGGGGCGGGGCGACGCGTCCGATCCAGAAGATGCTGAGGGTGCTAATAATAGCCGGACGCCACGATTCGGAACCACAGGATCGCGGCGCCTCGTTCGAGCGGTCCCCCGTTCGTCCCCGTCCCCGTCCTGGAGCGCCCGCCGATGACCGATTCCCTCCTGCGCGACCGCAAGCTGATGGCGATCGCGGCCGTCGTGATCGTCGGCGCGGTGATGTCGATCCTCGACACGACGATCATCAACGTCGCGCTGCAGGATCTGTCGAAGGACCTCGACGCGCCGCTCAGCACGGTCCAGTGGGTGGCGACCGGCTACATGCTGGCGCTGGCGGCGGTGATCCCGCTGACCGGCTGGGCGTCGGAGCAGTTCGGCGGCAAGCGGGTCTGGATCGTGGCGGTGGCGCTCTTCACCACCACCTCGGCGCTCTGCGGCCTGGCCCAGAACGTCGACCAGCTGATCGCGCTGCGGGTCCTGCAGGGCGTCGGCGGCGGCATGATCATGCCGATCGGGCAGATCATGCTGACCCAGCAGGCGGGCCCGCAGCGGGTCGGCCGGGTGATGAGCGTGATCGCGGTGCCGATGCTGCTGGCGCCGATCTTCGGGCCGACGATCGGCGGCCTGATCGTCGACCACCTCTCGTGGCGCTGGATCTTCCTGGTCAACGTCCCGGTCGGGATCGTCGGCCTGCTGCTGGCGCGGCGCGTGCTGCCGCGCTCCGAGGGCCACGGCGGCGTGCCGCTGGACTGGCTGGGGGCGATTCTGGCCAGCGGCGGGGCGGCGGCGTTCGTCTTCGGACTCTCCGAGACGGGGGAGAAGGGCGGCTTCGAGGGCGCGATCACCTGGGGCCCGATCGCCGTCGGCCTGGTGCTGCTGGTGCTCTACGTGCTGCACGCCATCCGGACCCCGCACGCGGTGATCAACGTCCACCTGTTCCGCAAGGTCGGCTTCAGCAGCGCCTCGGCGACGACCTTCGTGCTCGGCGGCACGATGTTCGGCGC
This sequence comes from Patulibacter defluvii, assembly GCF_034096925.1. Classification (NCBI taxonomy): domain Bacteria; kingdom Bacillati; phylum Actinomycetota; class Thermoleophilia; order Solirubrobacterales; family Patulibacteraceae; genus Patulibacter; species Patulibacter defluvii. The sequence continues at coordinate 171,483 of NZ_JAWZSQ010000007.1, read as the reverse complement.
GATGATCCTGCTGCCGCTCTACTTCCAGGTGGCGCGGGGCGAGGACGCCACCCACGCCGGCCTGCTGCTGATCCCGCAGGGGGTCGGGATGGCGATCGCGATGCCGCTCAGCGGCGTGATCACCGACCGGATCGGCGGCGGCCTGCCGACGATCGTCGGCGTCGCCGTGGTGACGGTGACGACCTTCATGTTCGCGGCGGTCGGCGGCGACACGTCGTACGTGCTGATCAGCGCGATCCTGCTCGTCCGCGGCTTCGGGATCGGGATGTCGATGATGCCCTCGATGGCGGCGGCGTACGCGACGCTCAGCCACGCCGAGGTGCCGCGGGCGACGACCGGCCTCAACGTCCTGCAGCGGGTGGGCGGGGCGATCGGCACCGCCCTCTTCACCGTCGTCCTGACGCGGGCGATGGCGGATCGGGGCTTCTCCGGCAGCCTCGGCGAGGGCGCGGCGCGGCCCGACGGCGCGGTGCCGCTCGAGGTCCGCAACCAGATCGCGGACGCCTTCGGCCACACCTTCACCTGGGCGGCGATCATCACCATCGTCGCCCTCGCGCCCGCGGTGCTGCTCGCGGTGGTCGAGCGGCGGGCGCGGCGCGCGGCGGCGCTGGCCGGCGGACCGGGGGAGGACGCGCCCGGCGCCGGTGGGCCGGGCGGACCGGGACCGGGGCCGGCGTCGGGGTCGGACGGTGACGGGCCGGCGCCGGAGGGTCCGACCACCGTCGAGCGGGCGGCGGCGGCCGCGAGCGGAGCGGGGCCGGCGGCGGGGGCTTGAGGGGGGCCTCTTGGCCTCCTGGCCGCGGCGGGTCGGTCGAGCGCGCAGCTGGGCAGCGAGCGGCTGGTCGTGAGGCGAGCCGTGCCGCGGCGGGCCTGGTCGGTGTTGCCGCTCGGCCTCGACGGGTGGGGGTCGTAGGTCAGCGAGGCACGTAGGGGAAGGGCGGGACGGCGTCGTGGCGTGGGCGTGGGCGCTGGGGGCCGGGCGGGTCGGCGGGGGGCGCGATGCGCTCCGCGGGTGGGTGGGGCGTCCGTGGCGCGGGGACGGCCCGCTGGATGGTCGGTCCGCGCGCCACGGCCCGCGCCACGACGTCGTGATGCGCAGGCGGCGCGCCCGACGGTCGTCCCGCGCGCCACGGCCCGCGCTCTGGTCGCGTGGCGCGGGAACGGCTCGCTGGATGGTCGTCTGATGCGCCACGGCCCGCTTCCCGCCGGCGTGACGCGCGAACTGCGCGGCGGACGGTCGTTCCGCGCGCCAAGGTCAGCGCCCGACAGCGGGACGCGGGAACGGCTCGCTGGGCGGTCGTCCCGCGCGCCACGGCCCGCGCCACGACGTCGTGACGCGCAGGCGGCTCGCCCGGCGGTCGTTCCGCGCGCCACGGCCCACGCCCGCCGATGTGACGCGCCAACAACTCGCCCGACGGTCGTCCCGCGCGCCACGGCCCGCCCCACGGCAGCGCGACGCGCGAACAGCTCGCCCAACGGTCGTTCCGCGCGCCACGGCCCGCGGCCCGCCGACGTGACGCGGCGACGGCCCACAGCCGGTCAGCCAGGCCCCCGAGCGCGGCCCCGAACCACCACGCCGCCCGCCCCTCCCCGTACGTGCCCCGCTGACCCAACGGACCCGCCCGTCGAGGCCACGCCGCAGCACCGACCACCCCCGTCGCGGCAACCGATCGCCCCACGACCAACCTCCCGCTGCCCAGCTGCGCCTCTGACCGACCAACTGCCCCCCACACTTGACTGACCAGTCAATCCATGGCGCTACGATGCGAGAGTCGCGGCGTCAGCGTCGGAAGTGCGCCGCTTCTCCACCGGAACCGAACCGAAGAGGTCTCCCCAATGCCCGAGGTCGTCATCGTCGACGCCGTTCGCACTCCGATCGGCCGCGCGCTCAAGGGCTCGCTGAAGGACGTCCGCGCGGACGACCTGGCCGCGATCCCGCTGAAGGCGCTGCAGGAGCGCAACCCGCAGGTCGACTGGTCGCAGACGAACGACCTGCTGATGGGGGCCGCCTCGTCGATCGGCGAGCAGGCCTACAACGTCGGCCGCGACGCCGGGCTGCTCTCGGGCCTGCCCGACTCGGTCCCCGCCGCCACGATCAACCGCTTCTGCGCCTCGTCGCTGCAGGCGATCCGCAACGCCTTCCACGCCGTCGCCGCGGGCGAGGGCGACCAGTACATCGCCGCCGGGATCGAGGCCGTCTCGCGCGCGGGTCTCGGCGCCGGGATGCCGGACGACTTCAAGCACCCGAAGCTGAGCGGCGGCGAGGGCTCGCTCTACGACGTCTACATCCCGATGGGCCTGACGGCGGAGAACGTCGCCAAGCAGTGGAACGTCACCCGCGAGCAGCAGGACGAGTGGGCCGCGCTCAGCCAGCAGCGCGCCGTCGCCGCCCAGGAGTCGGGCCACTTCGACGCCGAGATCATCCCGGTCACCACCCCCGACGGCACCGTCGTCAGCAAGGACGACGGCCCCCGCCCCGGCACCACCGTCGAGGTCCTGGCGGGCCTCAAGCCGGCCTTCGACCCCGAGAACGGCACCGTCACCGCCGGCAACTCCTGCCCACTCAACGACGGCGCCGCCGCGACCCTGATCATGAGCGCCGACAAGGCCGAGAAGCTGGGCCTGACCCCGCGCGCCCGGATCATCGCCACCACCGTCGCCGCGATCCGGCCCGAGATCATGGGCATCGGCCCGATCCCGGCGATCAAGGCCCTGCTCGAGCAGACCGGCAAGACGATCGACGAGATCGACATCGTCGAGATCAACGAGGCGTTCGCCGCCCAGATCGTCCCCTGCAAGAACGAGCTGGGGATCGGCGACGAGCAGCTGAACCCGTTCGGCGGAGCGATCGCCCTCGGCCACCCGTTCGGCATGACCGGGGCGCGGATCATGACCACCCTGATCAACGGGCTGGAGAAGAAGAACGGCCGCTACGGCATCGAGTCGATGTGCGTGGCCGGCGGCATGGGCATGGCCGCGCTGGTCGAGCGGATCTAGGACCCCCGCCACCGCGGCGCACCGCCCAGGGGGTTGGTGCGCCGCCGGGCCTGCCCGCCGCCCGCCCCGCCCCGTAAGGTCGGGGACGTGCGCATCGGGATCCTGACCGCCGGCGGCGACTGCCCCGGGCTCAACGCGGTGATCCGGGCGGCCGGACGCCGACTGCTGCGGGCTGGCCACGAGCCGGTCGGCCTGCGGCGCGGCTACCGCGGCCTGGCCTTCGCCGACCACGTGCCGCTCGACCACCCGGCGCTGTCGGGGATCCTGCCGCTCGGCGGGACGATCCTCTCGACCTCCAGCTACGACCCGTTCCGCCACGACGACGGGCCGCAGCGGGTTCGCGACGCGATGGCCCGCGGCGACGTCGACGCGGTGATCGCGATCGGCGGCGAGCACACGATGGAGATCACCCGCGAGTTGCACGCCCAGCTCGGGCTGCCGGTGGTCGGGGTGCCGAAGACGATCGACAACGACATCGTCGGCACCGACCGGACCTTCGGCTTCGACACCGCGGTCCACGTCGCCGCCGAGGCGATCGACCGGCTGCACACCACCGCCCAGTCGCACGACCGGGTGATGGTGGTCGAGGTGATGGGTCGCAACGCCGGCTGGATCGCCGTGATGGCCGGGCTCGCCGGCGGCGCCGACGGGATCCTGGTGCCCGAGGTCGACGTCACCGTCGAGGAGCTGGCCGCCAACATCCGTCACCGCCACGACCGCGGCAAGGACTTCTCGATCATCGTCGTCTCGGAGGGCGCCCGGCTGGCCTTCGCCGACGGCTCCAGCCGCAAGGTCCGGGCCAGCGACGACACCGACGAGTACGGCTACGAGCGGCTGGGCGGCATCGGCGCCGCGCTCGCCCACGAGCTGGAGCAGGCGACCGGCTACGAGACCCGCGCCGTCGTCCTCGGCCACGTCCAGCGCGGCGGCACCCCGACCGCCACCGATCGCGTGCTCGCCACCCGCTACGGCGCCGACGCGGCCGACGCGGTGCTGGAGGGCGCCTTCGGCACGATGGTGGCGCTGCGCGGCAGCGAGATCGTGCGGATCCCGCTGGCCGAGGTGGTCGGGGTCAAGCCGGTCGACCTGCGGCTGCTGGAGCTGGCCCGGACCTTCTTCTGAGCGCGGGCCGGTCTAGCATCCCCGCCGATGCGGATCCTGACCGTCGTCGGCAACCGTCCCCAGTTCGTCAAGGCGGCGGCGGTCTCGCGGCCGCTGCGCGAGCGCCACGAGGAGCGGCTGGTCCACACCGGCCAGCACCACGACGACGCGCTCTCGGCCGTCTTCTTCCGCGAGCTGGACCTGCCCGCACCGGACGTCGAGCTGGCCCTCGGCGGCGGCAGCAACCTGGCCCAGACCGCGCGGATGATCGCCGAGCTGGAGCCCTTGGCGGCCGAGGCGAACGCCGACGCGGTGCTCGTCTACGGCGACACCAACACCACCCTCGCCGCCTCGATCGTGGCCGCCGACGCCGGGATCCCGCTGGCCCACGTCGAGGCCGGGATGCGCTCGTTCGACCGCCGGATGCCCGAGGAGCGCAACCGGGTCGTTTGCGACCACCTCTCGCAGCTGCTGCTCGTCCCGACCACGACCGCCGCCGGCAACCTCCAGCGCGAGGGCCTGGGGGACAGGGTCGTCGAGGTCGGCGACGTGATGACCGACGTCACCCTCCACGTCCACCCGCGCGCCCGCGAACGGGCCGCCGGCTGGCTGGCCGAGCGCGCCCTGCAGCCCGGCGGCTACCTGCTGGTGACCGCCCACCGGGCCGGCAACGTCGACGAGCGCGACCGGCTCGCCGCGCTGGTCGAGCTGCTGCGGACGGTGGCGACGCCGGAGCGCCCGCTCGTCCTGCCGCTGCACCCGCGGACCCGCGCCCGGCTCCACGAGCACGGGCTCTGGGAGCGGCTGGCCGGCGCCCCGGGCGTGCGGCTGGTCGACCCGGTCGGGCCGCTCGACTTCGCGACCCTGCTGGTCGGCGCCGCCGCGGTCCTGACCGACTCCGGCGGGGTCCAGAAGGAGGCCTACCTGGCCGCCGTCCCCTGCGTGACGCTGCGCGACACGACCGAGTGGACAGAGACGGTCGAAAGCGGCTGGAACGCGCTGGTCGACCTCGACGCGGCGGCTGCGGCGACGGCGCTGGAGCGGACGCCGCCGGCCGATCGTCCCGAGCTGTTCGGCGACGGCCAGGCCGGTCGCCGGGTCGTCGCCGCGCTCGAGGCCCACCTGGGCTGAGGCCCTACTTCGGCGCCATCCGGATCGCGCCGTCGAGCCGGATCGTCTCGCCGTTCAGCAGCGGGTTGCTGACGATGTGGGCGGCCAGGTCGGCGTACTCCGAGGGGTTGCCGAGCCGCGGCGGGAACGGCACCTGCGCGCCCAGCGAGGCCTTCGCGTCCTCGGGCAGCGCGGCCAGCAGCGGGGTGTCGAAGAGCCCCGGGGCGATCGTCATGCAGCGGATCCCGTAGCGGGCCAGGTCGCGGGCGACCGGCAGGGTCATGCCGACGATCGCGCCCTTCGAGGCGGAGTAGGCGACCTGGCCGATCTGGCCGTCGAACGCCGCCACCGAGGCGGTGTTGATCAGGACGCCGCGCTCGCCGTCCTCGTTCGGCTCGTTGGCGGCCATCGCCTCGGCCGAGAAGCGCTGGGCGTTGAAGGTGCCGAAGAGGTTGATCTTCAGGACCGTCTCGAAGGGCAGCATCGGGTGCGGCCCCTTCTTGTGGTGGAAGACCTGCTGCGGCCAGCCGGTCCCCGCGCAGGAGACGGTCGCCACCAGCGGGGCGACGCCGGCGGCGGCGGTGACCGCGGCCTTGACCGCGTCCTCGTCGGTGACGTCGGTCTTCACGAACTGGACCCGCTCGCCCAGCTCGGCGACCAGCGCCTGGCCCTTGTCCTCCTGGACGTCGGCGATGGTGACGTGGGCGCCGTCGGCGTGCAGCCGCCGCACGGTCGCCTGTCCGAGTCCCGACGCGCCGCCCGTGACGAGCGCGCTCTTGCCTGCGATCTGAGCCATGGCCGGCAATCTAGCGCGTCGGTTGGCTGACCAGCCAATCCGCCTGCGCCGGCCCGACGGTCGGCGGAGGCCCGCTCAGCCCGCGTCGTTCCAGCGCAGCAGGGCGTGCCGCTCGCGCTCGAGGCCCAGCAGCGAGATCGCCCCAACGGCGAGCGCCAGCTGACCGCCGAACGCCGCCGGCTGTCCCAGCCAGCGGGCGGCGAGGACCCGCAGCAGGTGACCGTGGGCGACGAGCAGGACGTCGCCGGCGTCGCCCGCCTCGGCCAGCGCGCGGGCGATCGCCCGGTCGGCCCGTTCGCCGACCTGGTCGATCGTCTCGGCGCCGTCGATCGCCACCGTCCACGAGTCCCAGCCCGGGTGCTCGGCCCGCAGCTCGGTGGTGGTGCGGCCCTCGGCGACGCCGTAGTCGCGCTCCTGGAGGTCGTCGTCGAGCGTCGCCGCCACCCCCGGCAGCGCCAGCTCCAGCGTCTCCCGCGCCCGCCGCAGCGGCGAGCAGCGGACCGCCGCGAAGTCGATCGCCCGCAGCCGCGGCCCGAGCGCCGCCGCCTGCTCGCGACCGTGCGCGGTCAGCGGCACGTCGGTGCGACCGGTGTGGCGCAGCGCCCGCGCCCACTCGGTCTCGCCGTGGCGGGCCAGCCACAGCCGCGGGCCGGCGTGGAGGACGCTCACGAGGAGACCAGGCCCGCGGCCCGGGCATCGGCCAGCGCGGCCTCGTCGGCGATCACCGTCAGCCGCTCGCGGGGGAGGAGGGTGGCCGGCGCGTGCGGTCCCGGCTCGCCCAGCGAGCGGGCCAGCGCCGCCGCCTTGCCGGCGCCGGTCACCAGCAGCACCAGCCGCCGCGCGGCAGCCAGCGTCGGCAGCGTCAGCGTCACCCGCTCCGGCGGCGGCTTCGGGGAGTCGAGCACCGCGACCGTCCGGCCCTCGGCCTCGAGCGCCCCGTGGCCGGGGAAGAGCGACGCCGTGTGGCCGTCCTCGCCGAGCCCCAGCAGCACCAGGTCGAGCGGGTCCTCGCCGAGGTCGTGGGCGTAGGCGCCGGCGCGGTCGACCGGCGTCCCCTGCTCGACCAGCCGGTGGACCCGCAGCTCGCGGGCCGCCGGCTCCAGCGCCTCGACCACCAGCCGCGCGTTGCTGTCGGGATCGTCGAACGGCACGCAGCGCTCGTCGGCCAGGAAGACGTCGACCGCCGACCAGTCCGGCACCAGCGGCCCCAGCCGCCGGTAGGCCGCGACCGGGGTCCCGCCGCCCGAGAGCGCGATCCGCGCCCGCCCGCCGGCGGCGGCGATCACCTCGGCGACCAGCGCGGCGGCCGCGGCGGCGCAGGCGTCGGCGTCGGGCAGCGCCCGCACCGTCGGCCCGTCGCCGTCGCCCGCGGCGGGATCGCTCACGTCAGCTCCCCCTGGCCGGGGATCACGTGGTACGGGGTCGAAGCGGAGTTGGCGTCGATCGCGTCGTCGGCCCGGATCACGTGCATCACGGCGTTGATCAGCGCCAGGTGGGTGAAGGCCTGCGGGAAGTTGCCCAGGTGGCGGCCGGACTTCGGGTCCAGCTCCTCGGCGTAGAGCTGGAGCGGCGACGCGTAGCCGAGCAGCCGCTCGCAGAGGGCCCGGCCGCGCTCGACCTCGCCGATCTCGACCAGCGCCGAGACCAGCCAGAACGAGCAGATCGTGAACGTGCCCTCCTCGCCGTGGAGGCCGTCGTCGGTCTCGTCGACCTTGTAGCGCAGGACCAGGCCGTCCTCGGACAGCTCGTCGGCGATCGCCAGCACCGTCGCCCGCAGCCGCGGATCGTCCGGGGGCAGGAACCGCACCAGCGGCATCAGCAGCAGCGAGGCGTCGAGCGCGTCGGTCTCGTAGTGCTGGCAGAAGACGCCGCGCTCGTCGACGCCGTTGGCGCAGACGTCGGCGTGGATCTCGTCGGCGATCCGCTGCCACTCGAGCGCCATCTCGTGCTCGCCGCGCAGCTCGGCCAGCCGCGCGCCGCGGTCGAGCGCCACCCAGCACATGACCTTCGACGAGGTGAAGTGCTTGAGCCCGCCGCGGACCTCCCAGATCCCGGCGTCCGGCTCGCGCCAGTGGGCGATCGCCTCCGCCACCTGCTTCTTCAGCGTCGGCCAGACCGACTCCGGCAGCTGGTCGCGCGAGCGCGTGTGCAGGTAGACCGAGTCCAGCATCGCGCCCCAGACGTCGTGCTGGTTCTGGTCGAAGGCGCCGTTGCCGATCCGCACCGGGCGGGCGCCGTCGTAGCCCTCCAGGTGGTCGAGCTCGAACTCCTCCAGCTGCCGCTCGCCGCCGATGCCGTACATCACCTGCAGCGGCTGCTCGCCCTTGGCGACGTCCTGGATGAAGTAGAAGAAGTCGTTCGCCTCCTCGTCGAAGCCGAGGGTGTACAGCCCCCAGAGCATGAACGTGGAGTCGCGGATCCAGGAGTAGCGGTAGTCCCAGTTGCGCTCGCCGCGGGGGGTCTCCGGCAGCGAGGTGGTGGCCGCGGCCAGCATCGCGCCGGTCGGGGCGAAGGTCAGCCCCTTCAGCGTCATCGCCGATCGCTGGAGGTAGGTCCGCCAGGGATGGTCGGGGAACTCGCCGTGGCTCAGCCACTCGTGCCAGAAGTCGGCCGTGTAGTTGACGCGGGCGTGGGCGTCCTCGTAGGTCTGCGGCGCGCCGTGGTGCGACCACGAGAGGGCGATGAAGTGGGTGTCGCCGGCGCGGACGGTGGTGCGGGCGCGGGCGCGGGCGCCCTCGAAGCCCAGCCGCAGGTCGGTGGTCAGGACCAGCTCGGTGCTCGACCCGGGATCCTTCACGCGGCCGATCCCGTAGCCCTCGGAGTCGTAGCTCCAGCGGCCGTGGCGCTGGCCGTAGTCGAAGACCGGCTCGCACTCCATGAACATCTCGACGTAGCCGTTGACGCAGCGGATCGTCCGCAGCAGCACGTGGTCGGCGTCGTCGTCGGTCGGCGAGCGGCGGTGGGTCTGCGAGCGCTCCGCCTCGTGGTGCCAGGGTCCGATCAGCAGGCAGTCGCGGACGACCACCCAGCCGGTGCGGGTGCCCCAGGTGGTCTCCAGGATCATCGTCCCCGGCAGGTAGCGGCGGCCGGCCGGGACCGTCTGGCCGACCGGGGCCAGGCGGAACGTGCCGGCGTCGCGGTCGAGCAGCGAGCCGAAGACCGACGGGCTGTCGTGCCGCGGCACGCAGAACCACTCGATCCCCCCGGAGGGCGCCACCAGCGCGTTGACCTCGCAATCCGACAGGAAGGCGTAGTCGGCGATCGGCGGGTAGGCCGAGTGCGGGTTGGGACGCTCGACGGGGCTCAGGTGCACTGGATGATCCTCCTGGCGGTGGCCAGCGCCTCACGGTAACCGTCGTCGGGGACGAGCGTGCGCCGCAGCGCCGCGCTCAGCACGCCGGCCTCTCCGCGGGAGGCGCCGAGGATCGTCCACTCGCGGTCGACCAGCGCGCCGGCGACGGGCGAGCCGGCGGCGGCGTCGGGCGCCACGTCGCGGGCCCGCAGGCCGCCGGGGTTGCGGTCGAGCGAGAAGCGGGCGCCGTCGCGGCCGGCGACGGTCGTCCCGGCCAGGCCGGCGACGCCGACGTCGGCCGCCACCAGCCGCAGCGCGACCGGCTGACCGGCGCCGTCGCGGACCTCGTCGCCGTCGGCGCTCCAGCCCAGTCGTGAGGCCAGCCAGCCGAGCACCAGCCAGCCGGCCGCGGCCGAGCCGGGCTGGTGGCGGACCTCGACCTCGCCGATCCGGGCCAGCCCGTCGCGCCGCCAGGCGGGGGCGAAGGCGGCCGCCAGCCGCTGCCGCCAGGGCAGGGTCCGCATCCAGGAGAGGTCGACGACCGCGGCCGCGTCCGAGGTCTGGAGGGCCAGCGCCTCGTCGAGGCCGTCGGTCGCCCGCTCGGCCTCCGAGCTGTCGAGCAGCACCGTCTGGGCCAGCGGCACCAGCGTGTCGATCGCGGTCCGGTGGCCGTGCGGGGCCCAGAGCAGCGTCGGCACGTCGGTCAGCACCATCGGGTCGACGATCGACTCCAGCCGCGACAGGTGGCGGGGGCCGATGTCGACCGTCACCAGCTCGTTCATCGCCGCCGGCCGGTCAGCGGCGCCGGTGGCCAGGGTGACCCGCGCCGACAGCCGGCTGCGGTCGGGGTGGACCCGCAGCAGGATCGAGCGCGAGGGCGCGTTGCCGCCCGTGGCCGCCAGCCGCCCGACCACCTGCTCGGCGTGGTCGGCGTCGACGACGGTGACCAGGTTCAGCGCCCGCGCCGGCAGCGAGCCCGCGCGCTGGCGGAAGCGCTCGCGCTCGAGGGCGCGCATCGCCTGCTCGACCCCGGCCGGGTCGACGTCGTCCTGCTGCCAGACGGTGTGGGCGACGGTGGACACGGCAGCCGTCCTCAGATCGCGCGCCAGCGGTCGCCGTCGCGCAGGATCCGCTGCTGGCTCTTCGGCCCGTCGCTGCCCGCCGGGTACTCGTCCGGCGGCGACGGGTCGGCCGCCCAGGCGTCGAGGATCGGCTGGATCACGGCCCACTGCGCCTCGACCTCGTCGGCGCGGGTGAAGAGCGTCGCGTCGCCGCGGAGGGCGTCGGTGATCAGCCGCTCGTAGGCCTCGGGCGAGGTCGACAGGAACGAGGTCCCGTAGGAGAAGTCCATCGTCACCGGCCGCAGGTGCATGCCGCTGCCGGGGACCTTCGCCGCGAGCTTGATCGAGACGTGCTCGTCGGGCTGGATCGTGAAGACGATCTGGTTCGGCTCGACGACCGTGCCGCGGTCCTGGAAGGCCAGGTGCGGGACCGGCTGCAGGGTGACGGCGATCTCGGTCAGCTTGCGCGACAGCCGCTTGCCGGTGCGGATGTAGAACGGCACGCCGGCCCAGCGCCAGGTGTCGACCTGCAGCCGCAGCGCGACGAAGGTCTCGGTGGTCGAGCTGGCCGGCACGTCGGGCTCGTTGACGTAGGCCGGCACCACCTCGCCGCCGACCGCCCCGGCGCCGTAGCGGCCGCGGACGGCGTGCTCGGGCATCCGCTCGCGGGCGATCGGCTCGATCGCGCGCAGGATCTTCACCTTCTCGCCGCGGATGTCGTCGGCGGCGAACGCGGTCGGCGGCTCCATCGCCAGGATGCAGAGCAGCTGCAGCAGGTGGTTCTGGACCAGGTCGCGGAGCGCGCCGGCGCCGTCGTAGTAGCCGGCCCGGCCCTCCAGCCCGACCGCCTCGCCGGCGGTGATCTGGACCGAGGCGATGTGGTTGCGGTTCCAGATCGGCTCGAAGAGGCCGTTGGCGAACCGCAGCGCCAGCAGGTTCTGGACCGTCTCCTTGCCCAGGTAGTGGTCGATCCGGAAGATCTGCTCCTCGTGCAGCACCTCGCGGATCCGGCGGTTGAGGTCGAGCGCCTCGTCCTCGGTGGTCCCGAACGGCTTCTCGATCACCACCCGCGTCTCGGCCCCCTCGCGGCGGGCCAGGCCGTGGCCGCCGAGCTGGGCCACGATCGGGCCGAAGAAGCGCGGCGCCGTCGACAGGTAGAAGACGCGGTTGAGCGGCTGGCCGGCCGCCGCGTCGAGCTGGCCGAGCCGCTGGGCCAGGCCGCGGTAGGCGCCGTCCTCCTCGAAGCCGCCGGTGACGTAGGAGACGTTCTCCAGCAGCGCCGTCAGCACCGTCTCGTCGGGCGGCCGGCGCGAGAAGCGCTCGACCGCCTGCCGGACCTGCTCGCGGTACTCGTCGTCGGACAGCTCCCCACGCGAGACGCCGACCAGGTGGAAGCGCTCGGGCAGCGAGCCCTCGTGGGCCAGGTTGTAGAGCGCCGGCAGCAGCTTGCGGCGGGCCAGGTCGCCGGTGGCGCCGAAGATCACCAGCGTCGACGAGGGCGGCGGCAGCTGGTCGAGGCCCTCGGCGAGCGGGTCGCCGCCGAGGTCGGGAGCGGGGGTCTCCTGGGCGGTCATCGGCGGGGCGCTCAGTCGGCGCGCTTGACGGCGTGGCCGCCGAACTGGTTGCGGAGGGCGGCCAGCACCCGGCTGGCGTAGTCGTCCTCCCCGCGCGAGCCGAAGCGGGCGAAGAGCGCGGCGGTGATTGCCGGCACCGGCACGTCGTGGTCGATCGCGGCCTCGATCGTCCAGCGGCCCTCGCCGGAGTCGTCGACCCACGGCTCGAGCCCGTCGAGGCCGGTGCCCTCGGCCTCGAACGCCCGCGCCGCCAGCGCGTTCAGCCACGAGCGGACGACCGAGCCCTGCTCCCACAGGTGGGCGACCTTCGCCAGGTCGAGGTCGGGATCGTTCTTGCGCAGCAGCGCGTAGCCCTCGGCGAAGGCCTGCATCACCCCGTACTCGATCCCGTTGTGGACCATCTTCACGAAGTGGCCGGAGCCGGAGGGGCCGACGTGCTCCCAGCCGCGGTCGCCGATCACGTGCCGCGACTCCTCCACGGTCTCCGGGGCCAGCGCGTCGAGGATCGGGGCCAGCCGCGCGACCGCCTCGTCGGGGCCGCCGACCATCATGCAGTAGCCGGCGTCGAGGCCCCAGACGCCGCCCGACGTGCCGACGTCCAGGTAGTGGACGCCCTTCGGGGCCAGCGCGGCCGCCCGCGGCTCGTCGTCGGTCCAGCGGCTGTTGCCGCCGTCGACGATCGCGTCGCCGGCCTCCAGCAGCGCGCCGAGCGCGTCGACGGTCGACTGGGTCGGGTCGCCGTGGGGGACCATCACCCAGACGTGGCGGGGGGCGTCGAGCGTCGCCACCAGCTCCTCCAGCGAGCCGACCGGGCGGGCGCCGGTCTCCGCGCCGAGCGCGCGGGTCAGGTCGGTGTCGCGGTCGTAGGCGACGACGTCGTGGCCCGCACGGCGCAGCCGCCGGACCATGTTGCCGCCCATCTTGCCGAGTCCGACGAAGGCGATCTGCATCAGCGGTGCTCCTCGATCGCGGTCACGAGCGCGTCCAGCCCCTCGGGCCAGTCGCTTCCCAGGTCGACCCGCAGCGCCTGCCGGTCGCGACCCACGAGCGTGCGCAGGTCGCCGGCCGACTGGGCGCGGAACAGGGTCCCGAAGTCGTAGTCCGCGCCGGGGATCGAGACCGCGGCGCGGGGGTCGTGCTCGAGCAGCAGGAAGCGGCCGCCCGGCGGCCCGCCCTTGTGCAGCTGCCCGGTCGAGTGCAGGTAGCGGGGACCGAAGCCGGCGGTGACGGCGGCGTCGGTGCGGGCGGCGAGCGCGGCCCGCAGCCGGTCGACCGCCTCGGCGGCGCCGTCGCTCGGCGGCAGGTAGGCGAGGATCGCCAGGTAGCCGGGGGCGGTGAGCCCGTCGAGCAGGCCGAGGATCGACCCGGCGTCGGCCTCGGGCGCCTCGGGCACCGCCTGGCCGGCGGCGATCTCGGCCAGGACCGCCTGGGTCGCGTCCTTCGCGGCCTGCACGTCGGGCTGGTCGAAGGGGTTGATCCCCAGGCCCCAGCCGGCGATCGCGACCGCCACCTCGGCCGCGGCGAAGGCGGCGCCGAGCGCGCCCGGCCCGTCGACGGTCAGCTCCAGCACCGGGACGCCGGCCGCGGCCGCCGCGGCCAGCTCGTCCTCGAGCGTCGGGTCGGGCCCCCCGGGCGGATCGGCGGCCCGCAGCACCAGCAGCTGGCGGTCGGGGCCGAGGGTGCCGCCGCCGGAGCGGGCCTCGTCGATCACCGGCAGCAGGCCGTGGCCGTGCTTGCCCGTCGACTCGGCCACCAGCTGCTCCAGCCAGAGGCCGAACCAGGCCAGCCGCGGATCCTCGACCCGCAGCGCCAGCTTGTCGCGGCCGCCGGCGGCGAGCGCGGCCAGCGCGACCCCGAGCCGGACGGCGGCGTTGTCGGCCAGCGGCATCCGGGCGCCGTCGAGCGCGGCCTGGCCGCCGCCGAGCAGGTGCTCCAGGTCGGCCCCGACCAGCGCCGCCGGCACCGTCCCGAACGGCGACAGCGCGCTGTAGCGGCCGCCGATCTCCGGGTCGCCGTGGAGGATGGCCCGGAAGCCGTGCTCCCGGGCCAGCCGCTCCAGCCCCGAGCCGGGGTCGGTGACGGCGACGAAGGCGTCGCCGTGGGGGTGGCGCTCCCAGAAGTGGCGGAAGAGCGAGAGCGTCTCGACGGTGCCGCCGGACTTGGTCGAGACCAGCACCAGCGTCCGCTCGGCCTCGGTCGCGGCGTCGGCGGTCGCGACCGCGTCGGGATCGGTCGAGTCGAGCAGCCGCAGGTGCAGGTGCGGCCGGTGGTCGTCGCCGGCGCGGTGGTGCGACCAGCGCCAGATCACCTCGGGCGCCAGCGACGAGCCGCCCATCCCGGCCAGGATCACGTCGGTGAAGCCGTCGGCGACGACCTCGGCGGCCAGCGTCTCGAGCGCCTCCCGCTGCTCCAGCCCGGTGGTCGGCGCGTCGAGCCAGCCGAGCCGATCGGCGACCTCGGGCTGCCCGGCCGGTCCCCAGAGGGTCGGATCGCGCTCCCACAGCCGCTCGACCACGCGCTCGGCGGCGGCGCGCTCCAGCAGCTGCTCGACGGCGGCGGCCTGGTCGCCGTCCAGCCGCCAGCGCAGCGTCGGCGGCACGGGGGAGGGGGAAGGGGTCTCGGTCATCGCGTGCGCGTCTCCTCGATGCGGGCCAGCAGGGCGGCGCCGCGGACCCCGGCCTGGGGCCCGTGCTGGGCGACGCGGATCTCGGTCTCGCTGCCGAGGCCGGGCAGCAGCAGCCGGCGGGCCGCGGCGCGCGCGGGACCGACCAGCAGCTCGCCGGCGCGGGAGACCCCGCCGCCGACGACCACGACCTCGGGCTCGATCAGGGTGATGGCGGCGGCGATCCCGATCCCGACCCGCTCGCCGAGGATCGCCAGCGCCTCGATCGCGGACGGCTCGCCCGCCTCGGCGGCGTCGGTCACGGCCATCCCGTCCTCGTACCCGCGCTCGCGCGCGAGCCGGTCGAGCGCGCGGCCGCTGGCCCAGGTCTCGAGCGAGGTCGGCAGCGGGGCGCTGCCGGCGGCCGGGGCGCCGGTGGACGGGTCGGCGGCGATCGTCAGGTGGCCGAGCTCGACCGCGGAGGTGCGGGCGCCGTGCAGCGGCCGGCCGTCGAGCACGATCCCGCTGCCGATCCCGGTCCCGACGGTGACCCCGACCAGCGAGCGGTGGAGCAGCTCCAGGTCGTCGCCCCAGGCCTCCGAGAGCGCGGCCAGGTTGCCGTCGTTGTCGACGTGGACCGGCAGCCCCAGCCGTTCGCCGAGCGCGTCGCGCAGGGCGACGTCGCGGAAGGCGGCGATGTTGGTGGTGCTCATCACCCGTCCGTCGGCGATCCGGATCACCGACGGGACGCCGACCCCGACGCCGTCGACCGGGCCGAGCGCGCGGACCATCCGCGCGATCTGGTCGAGCAGCGCCTGGGGATCGTCGACCGCGGTCGGCTCCAGTCGGGAATCGGAGAGGGTCGTGCCGTCGAGCAGGCCGACGGCGACCTTCGTGCCGCCGACGTCCACTCCGGCGGTGCGGCCGGTGCGATCCATCGCCGCGAGGTTCGCACATTCCGGGCCGACGCTCGGCGCCAGGGGGTGAACACCCGCGGCCGCGATTGCGCCCGCTGGAGCAGCGGGGGCCGGCCGGGCCGTGAGACCGGGGGCCGGAAAGCCGGACGGGCGGGGCCGCCACCGGCCCGCATCCGATCGCCGCCCGCGCGCGTAGGGTCGGGTGATGAGCGTGCGACAGCCGGGCCGGATCCTCGTCGCGGGCGCCACGGGCTCGATCGGCCGGCCGCTGGTGGCGGCGCTGGCCGCAGCCGGTCCCGAGGTCCGGGCGCTGGCCCGGCGGCCGGAGCAGGCCGGGCTGCCGGCGACCGTCGAGGTCGTGCCGGGGGACGTCCTCCGCGATCGCGGGCTGGCCGCGGCGCTCGACGGCGTCGACGTGGCGTACTACCTGGTCCACGCGATGGGCCGCGGCAACGACGGCGACTTCGCGGAGCTCGACCGTCGTGGTGCGCGGGCCTTCGGGGCGGCGGCGGAGCGGGCCGGGGTGCGGCGGCTGGTCTACCTGGGCGGGCTCGACGGCGCCGGAGCCGAGCGGTCCCACCACTTGCGCAGCCGGGCCGAGGTCGCGGCGATCCTGGCCCGCCACGTGCCCGAGCCGGTCCACGCCCGCGCGGCGATGGTGATCGCGCCCGACAGCCAGTCGTTCGTGATCCTGCGCAACCTCGTCCGGCGGCTGCCGGTGATGGTCTGCCCGGCGTGGGTCGCGACCCGCAGCCAGCCGATCGCCGGTCGCGACGTGACCGCGGCGCTGGCGACGCTCGCGACCATCCCCGCGGTGCCGGGCGAGGTCCAGCTCGGCGGGGGAGAGGTGCTGACCTACCGCGAGATGATGGCCCGGACGGCGGCCGCCCTCGGCCGGCGGCGGCCGCCGATGCTGCCGGTGCCGGTGATGACGCCGCGGCTGTCGTCGCGCTGGGTGAGCCTCTTCGGCGGCGTCGAGTACCCGCTGGTGCGGCCGCTGGTGGACGGGCTGCGGGCCGAGATGGTGGTGACCGAGCCCCCGCCGCCGGGCGTCAACGACGCCCCGCTCGGCTTCGACGCGGCGGTCCGGGCGGCGATCGACGGCTGAGCGCCGCATCCCCGTCCGGCCGCGCCGGCGCGGCCGAGGGTGGTTGAATCAGCCGCGATGCCGCTGTTCGTCCTGGTGCTGCTGGCCGTGGTCGCCGTCGCGAGCGCCGTGCTGGGCCGGCGACTGCGGACGCGCGAGGCCGTCCAGCAGGTCCGCGTCGGCCGGCTCGTCGACCACACCGGCCGCGACGCGGAGTCCGGCTCGGTCTACTCGATCCAGACCGCGACCCTGACCACGCCGACCGAGAACCTCGACCGGATCTGGACGCCGATGCACCTGGAGCGGCTGGCGCGCTCCTACTGGCACTACATGCAGCGGTTCTCGCTCGGGCTGGTGCGGGTCCACTACGACGACCGCGGCCGCTACGTCTGCCTCTTCTCGCGCCGGATCGTGATGCTCGGCTTCCGCGAGCCGGAGTACGAGTTCACCCCGACGCTGGGGCTGGTGCGGTGGCCGATCACCCACGGCCTGCTGGTCTCGCGACGGGGTCGCGACCGCGGCTTCCTGGAGATCGAGGTCCACCGCCGCGACGGGGTCGAGGATCCCGCCCGGCCCGACCACCCGGGGCCGCTCAGCCAGGCCTACGTCGAGCTCGAGGTCAGCCAGTTCTACCCGGCGATGTCGTCGGGGATCGCCTACTGGATCTACAAGCAGACCCAGTCGCGGTACCACGTGCTGCTGGCCTACGGCTTCATCCGCTCGCTCGCGACCGGCGAGCTGGCCGAGTCGGTGGTCGGCCGCTTCGCCCCCCGCCTGTCCGTCGAGGAGGACGGCCCGACGCCGGAGCGGATCCCGCGCGCGCGGCGCTCGCCCGCGGGGCGCGCGCCGTAGCGACGGGCACTACCGGCGTGTAGCGATGGGCGCTCCACCGCTGTAGCGATAACCGCTACAGCCCTGTAGCGATCGACGCTACAATCCTGCCATGAGCGAGCCAGGGCGTCAGGGCACGCCGTTCCCCTTCGAGGGGCCGGTTCCGCCGTCGCTGATGATCGACCGCCAGCGCGAGCTCGCCCTACTGGCCCGCCGCGCGGCCGATCGCGTCAACGTGCGACTGGTCGCGCCCCGCCGGTTCGGCAAGACCAGCGTCACGCTCGCGCACGCGCGCACGCTGCGCGAGAGCGGCTGGCGGACCGCCCACGTCGACCTCTTCCGGGTGGCCGACGTCACCGACGTCGCGCGCCGGGTCGCCGCCGCCTACGCCGCGCTCGACGTCCCGTGGATCCGGGCCCACCTGTCGGGACTGTTGGCGCGGATCGGCGTCGGGCTCTCGGCCAGCGGACCGACGGTGACGGTCGGGCCTCGGCCGCCGGCCGGGCACGGCGCCGACGCCGAGGCGCTGCTGCTGGAGCTGCTCGACCTGCCGCTGACGCTCTGGAACCGCGACCAGACGCCGACGCTGGTGGTGTTCGACGAGTTCCAGGACCTGCTCGTCGCGCGCCGCGACCTCGACGGGCTGCTGCGGTCGCGGATCCAGTACCACCAGGACGCCGCCGCCTACGTCTTCTGCGGGTCCGAGCCGTCGATGATGCGCGAGCTGTTCGAGGCCCGGGCCCGGCCGCTGTTCGGCCAGGCGACGCCGCTGACGCTGGGACCGCTCCCGCTCGCGGACGTCGCCGCCGAGCTGGCCGCGCGCTACGGCGACGAGGGCCTCGACCCGGGCCTGGCGCTCGGGGAGCTGGTGGCGTTCGCCGCCGGGCACCCCCAGCGGACGATGCTGCTGGCTTACCTGCTGGCCGAGCGGCTGGCCGACGGCCAGCCCGGCACGCCCGCCGTCGCCCGCGAGGTGATCGACGAGGCGATCGCCCAGACCGCCGCCGGCCTGCGGGCGATGTGGAACGGCCTCGACGCCAACGAGCGGGCGGTCCTGGCGGCGATCGCGGACGGCGTCGCGCCCTCGTCGACGGCGCTGGCGGCGTCGCACGGGGTCGCCCGCTCGACGCTCAACAACGCCGCCGAGCGGCTGGTCGACCAGGGCCACCTGCAGCGCGACGGCGATCGCGGGGCGATCGCCGTCGTCGACCCGCTGCTCGCGGAGTGGGTGCGCCAGCGCTAGGAGATCGCGAAGCCGGGACCGGCGCCCGGCATGCTGGCCAGCTTCTCCGGCCGGTGCTGGGCGTGGACGCGGCGGATCGTGTCCGACCCGGCCCGCATCACCACCGACTCGGTGGTGGCGCCGCCCTGGGCACGGCGGCGGACGCCCTGCAGCAACTCGCCGTCGGTGACGCCGGTGGCCGAGAAGAGGCACTGCTCGGCGTTCACCAGCGTGTCCTGGGTCAGCTGGCGATCGAGGTCGTAGCCGCCGGCGATCGCCGCCTGCCGCTCCTCGTCGTTGCGCGGCCAGAGGCGACCGACGATCGCGCCGCCGAGGCACTTGATCGCCGCGGCCGAGATCACGCCCTCCGGCGTGCCGCCGACGCCCCACAGGAAGTCGACGGCGGAGTCGCTCATCACCGCCAGCAGCGAGCCGGCGACGTCGCCGTCCGAGATCAGGCGGACCTTGGCCCCGGCGGCGCGGACGGCCTCGATCTGCTGCTCGTGGCGCGGGCGGTCGAGGGTGATCATCAGCACCTCGCTGATGTCCTTCTGCCGCCGCTCGGCGATCAGGCCGACGGTCTCCACCAGCGGGCGGTCGAGGTCGAGCAGGTCGCCGATGTCGCGGCCGCCGGCCAGCTTCTCCATGTAGACGCAGGGGCCCGGGTCGAACATCGAGCCGCGGGGGGCGATCGCGATCACCGCGAGCGCGTTCGGCTGGCCCTTGGCGGTCAGCGTCGTGCCCTCCAGCGGGTCGACGGCGATGTCGACCTGGGGACCGTCGCCGTTGCCGACGCGCTCGCCGTTGTAGAGCATCGGCGCCTCGTCCTTCTCGCCCTCGCCGATCACGACGATGCCGTCCATCGCGACGGTGTCGAGGACGTGGCGCATGCCGTCGACGGCGGCCTGGTCGGCGGCGATCTTGTCGCCGCGACCGGCCAGGCGCGACGCCGCCAGGGCGGCCGCCTCGGTGGTGCGGACGAGCTCCATCGCGAGCGTGCGGTCGGGCGTGGTGATCATGCTCTCGTTCTCGGCGATCGGTCGGGGAACACGGGGCTGGACGGCGCGTGCCCCGCGACGGCGGGGCACGGACGCTTCACGGCGCGGACCCTATCCGAGCCCGCGGGGACGGCGGATCGAGGCTCAGCGCGCGGCCGGCGCGTTCTGCGGCGTGGCGAGGCGCTTGAGGTCGGCCCGGACCACGTACTGGACCGCGTCGACGCCGGTCACGCCGAGGTCGTCGGCCAGGTTCTTGGTCAGGTCGAAGGTGGCGCCGTTGGCGAACGGGCCGCGATCGATGACCGGGACGACGAAGCTCTCGCCGCCGCGGCGGATCTCCACCTGCGTGCCGCAGGGGAGGGTGCGGTGGGCGACGCCGACGGTGCTCTGCGTCAGCGTCGTGCCGCAGGCGGTCTTGCGGCCGTAGAAGCCGGGGCCGTACCAGGTGGCGCGGGCCTTGGCGAGCACGACGACCTTGACGGTGTCGGCGCTGTTGGCGTCGCCGACGGTGGCGGTGCGGGCCTTGCGGGCGTCGGCCTGGCCGGTCAGCAGCACGCGCAGCTCGTGGTAGCGGATCGCGCGGGTCCGCCAGTTGGCGCGGAACTTGCCGTTGCTGCGGATCTTGGCGATCGCGGCCCGGCGCCAGACGCCCTTCGGGTCCACCCGCTCGACCCGCACGTAGCGGCCGGCGAGGTCGCGGTCGAAGCTGCCGGCGATCTGGACCGGGCGGCCGACGACGGTGGACGGGCTGGCCGACCAGGTGCCGGCGCCGGAGAGGTCCGCGCTGGTGTCGGCCGGCGCGGCGGCGGCGGCCGCGGCGCTCTCGAGCGTCAGGCCACCGGTGCCGTCGGCGGCCAGGGCCGTGGCGGGAAGGAGCGCGGGTACCGCGAGCAGGCCGATGACGGCAGCGCGGCGCGCGAAGTTGCGGGCGATCACGTGATCCTGTTGGTCTCGTTCTGCGCCTACGGGGTGAGCTGTCGGGCTCGCGCTGAACGAGTGCGCTACGGATCGAAATCGACCCGATTCGCCCCAGCGGCCGCCCTTCCGGGCCGGCCGCAGTGGTTCCCCCGCCCCCCGACGAACCGGTCGTCGGGAGCTCGGCGGGCAGGATTATGGCACATCGATCGCGGCGCGCCAGGTCGCCGTCGCGGGCTCCCGGCGCGGGCCGTCGATGGGTACGGTGTCAGCGCGGCGTGATCCGGCGGAGCACGCCGCGGACGATCGACTCGCCGCGGTTGGCGACCGCGCCGACCGCGTCGAGCACGTCGCGCAGGGCCTGGTCCTTCGGCGACGGGGTCGGCTCCGGCGTCGCCCAGCCGGAGCGCGGCGCCTTCGGGACCGGCCGCGCGCGGTCGGCGCCGGAGCTCGCGGTGGGGGCGGGGGCCGCCTGGGGTGCGGCCCGCTTCGGCTTGGCGCCCGCGGCCGGCTTGGTGGTCGCCTTGGCCGCGGCGGCCCGCTTCGGGGCGGCCTTGGCCGGGGCCTTCGCGCGGGTGCCGGCGCCGGCCTTGGCGGTCGTCTTCGCGCTCGTGGCCTTCGGCTTGGCGGTCGCCGTCCGGGCCTTCGGCGCCGCCTTCGCCGTGCCCGACGGGGCCCGCCGGGCGCTCCGTCGCTGGGGCCGGCTGGCGGGCAGGTTGCCGAGGACGCCGTCGGTCGCGGGCGGGTCCTGATCGGGCTTCGCGTCGGCCATCGTCGGCGAATCGTCGCGCAATCGACGCGCGAGTGCACCTTTTCCCGTTCTGCGGTGTATAGGAGTTCGACGGGCCTCGCCGCGCGCGCATCTTGGCGCTTTACGCGTGTAGATGTGCGACGGCAGCCTGTTAGAATGAAGGGACGCTGTCGGTAGCCTGGGCCGCTGTTGCCCGCACCTCTGCTTCGGCCGACGCGCACTCCTCACTGCTTTGCCACTGCCTCCGCCGTCTCCCGGCGGAGCGCCGAAGAGACGCCTCCCTATATGTCTGCAGTCGAACTCCAGGAACTCGAAGAGGTCAAGACGCTGGTCCATCGGGGCCAGACGCTCGGGGTGCTCACGCACGCGGAGGTGCAGAAGGCCATCTCCGAGCTCGACTTCGACGAGTCCGACGTCGAGGACCTGAACACCTACCTCGAGAAGAGCGAGATCGAGCTCGTCGACGAGATCGATCCCGCCCACAGCGCCACGCAGGTCGAGCGCGCGCCCGACAAGCGTGGCCGCAAGAAGCGCCAGGCCACGCCGCTGGACCTCCGTCCCGACATGACGACGGACAGCCTCCAGCTGTTCCTCAAGGACATCGGCAAGGTCCGGCTGCTGACCGCGGCCGAAGAGGTCGACCTCGCCAAGCGGATCGAGCGCGGCGACCTCGACGCCAAGCAGAAGATGGTCGAGTCGAACCTGCGCCTGGTCGTCTCGATCGCCAAGAACTACCGCAACCAGGGCCTGCCCTTCCTCGACCTGATCCAGGAGGGCACGCTGGGCCTCGTGCGTGCGGCGGAGAAGTTCGACTACCGCAAGGGGTTCAAGTTCTCCACCTACGCGACCTGGTGGATCCGCCAGGCGATCGCCCGCGCCCTGGCCGACAAGGCGCGGACGATCCGGATCCCGGTCCACGTCGTCGAGAAGCTGAACAAGATCGGCCGCGCCGAGCGCAAGCTGGTCACCGAGCTGGGCCGTGAGCCGACGCCGGACGAGATCGCCGAGGTCACCGGCATCGACCCCGAGGAGGTCGAGTCGATCAAGCGCTCGGCCCAGGCCCCGGTCTCGCTCGAGAAGCCGGTCGGCGACGAGGAGGAGTCCGAGTTCGGTCAGTTCATCGCCGACGAGCGGGCCGAGTCGCCGTACGAGCGCGCCGCGGAGATCCTGACCAAGGAGCACCTGCGCGAGGCGCTGGAGAACCTGAGCTACCGCGAGCGCCGCGTGCTGGAGCTGCGCTACGGGCTCGGCGGCGAGAAGCCGTGCACGCTGGACGAGGTGGGCCACCGCTTCAACGTCACGCGCGAGCGGATCCGCCAGATCGAGAACCAGTCGCTGAAGAAGCTGCAGTCGCTGGCGGAAGCGCAGAAGCTGCGCGACGTCGCCTAGCCGCGGCCGCGATCGACCGAAACGCGCGAAGGGCGTCCTGCGGGGCGCCCTTCGTCGTTCGTCCGTCCATCCGCGGCCGCCCGCGCGCGGGGACGGATCGGGCAGCGCCGATCCGGTCCCCATGCCGGTCGATCTGCGCACCTGCCTCGCCGCCCTCGTCGCCCAGGACGGCTCCGACCTGCACCTGAAGGTCGACCGCCCGCCGCTGGGCCGGATCGACGGGGTGCTGCGGCCGCTGATGGCCGACCATCCGCCGCTGACCGCCGCCGACACCGAGGGCGTCCTCCAGGCGATGCTGCGCGACGACGAGGCGCGGGCCGCCTTCGCCGCCGAGGACGAGATGGACCTGGCCCACCAGGAGCCCGGGATCGCCCGCCTGCGCGTCAACGCCTTCCGCCAGCGCGGCCACGTCTCGATCGTCTGCCGCGTGGTCCCCGACGAGCCGCGCTCGATCGAGGAGCTGGGCCTGCCGCCGGTGATCGGCGAGCTCGCCGACGAGGAGCGCGGCCTGGTGCTCGTGACCGGCATCACCGGCTCCGGCAAGTCGACCACGCTGGCCGGGATGGTCGACCGGATCAACCGCGCTCGCGAGTGCCACGTGGTCACGATCGAGGACCCGATCGAGATGCTCCACACGGACCGCAAGGCCTCGATCAACCAGCGCGAGGTCGGCGCCGACACCCGCGGCTTCGGCCAGGCCCTGCGCCGCGTCCTGCGCCAGGACCCCGACGTGATCCTGATCGGCGAGCTGCGCGACGAGGAGACCGTCCGCGCCGCGCTCTCGGCCGCCGAGACCGGCCACCTGGTGCTCTCGACCGTCCACACCCTCGACGCGACCGGGGCCGTCGACCGGCTAGTCGGCTTCTTCCCGCCCCACCAGCACCAGCAGATCCGCGAGGCGCTGGCCCTGACCCTCCAAGGCGTCGTCAGCCAGCGGCTGGTCCCGCTCGCCGCCGGCAAGGGCCGGCTGGCCGTCTGCGAGGTCCTGCGGGCGACCGGGCTGGTCCGCGACATCGTCCGCGACTCGGCCCGCCTCGGCGAGCTGAGCCAGGTGATCGCCGAGGGCAAGCACTACGGGATGCAGACCTTCGACCAGGCCCTCTGCCGGTTCGTGCTCGACGGCCGCGTGAGCCATGACGACGCGATGCGGGCCGCCGCCCGGCCCCACGACCTGGAGCTGCTGCTGCGCGCCGACGGCCGGATGGGGACCTCGATGGACGACGTCGCCGACCAGCAGCGGCGGGCCGCCGGCGGCGAGGAGCGGGAGACCGCGCTGCCCGCCGTCTGACCGCGACGGCCTCCGCCGCGCCCCGCGAGCGGAGATCCCTGCTGTGCCCAATGCTTCATTCGGTAAAGTCACGGCATGCCCGTCGATCCGACATGCCCCGTGTGCCGGACCGCAGAGATCGTCTGCGGGAAGTGGACGCTGCTCCTGATCCGCGACCTGGCCGAGGGCCACACGCGCTTCTGCGAGCTGGAGCGGTCGCTGGGCGGGATCAGCCCCCGCACCCTCTCGCTGCGCCTGCGGGCGCTGGAGGACGAGGGGATCGTCGAGCGCCAGACCTTCCCCGAGGTCCCGCCGCGGGTCGAGTACGCGCTGACCGCCAAGGGCCTGGCGCTGCTGCCGATCATCGAGGGCATGCGCGAGTACGGCAGCCGCTGGCTCGGCGGGGCCGACGAGTGCGCCGCGGTCGACGTCGCGGACGCCCCGGCGCCGCTGGCCGTCAACGCCTGATCGGGCGCCCGCGGGGCCCGGCCCCGATCTTGCAGTCCTTGCGACCTTCGTCCCGGACCGGAACTCTCGGGGCGGTCCCCGGTTGGGACCTTCGATGGAGCAGGTCGTTCCCCCAGACGGTCACCGCTGCGGCTGTGGCGCGCACGCCCACGATCCCGGATCCCCGGACCGCCTGACCCGTCGCGGCGTGGTCCGCGCCGGAGCGACGCTCGGTGCCGCGATCTGGCTCGGCGGCGCGGCCGGCGCCGATCCCGTGGCGGCCGCCACCCGTGGCCGCGGTCTGGTCGTGCCCCGCTCGCAGCTGCGGCCGGGACGGGTGGTCGGCCTCCGCGCCCCGCGCCGCTTCGACCTGCTCGGCGGGTCGCTCGACGCGCTCCGCGGATCCGGGGTCGAGGTCCGCACCCGCCCCCGCGGCGGACGCTGGAGCCGCTGGACCGCGCTCAGCGACCACGGCGGCCACGCCCCCGACGGCGAGCGGAGCGCGATCAGCGACCCCGTCTGGTTCGGCGGCGCCGACGAGCTGCAGCTGCGGACCCGCCGCCAGCCGCGCCACGACCTGGCGCTCGAGCTGGTCTCGGTGCCGGCCGCCGAGCAGCGGGCCGGCGCCCGCGCCACCGCCCGCGCCGTCGCCGAGGGCGGGGTCCACGTCGCCGCCCCGCGCAACGCCGGCGAGGCGACCGCGACCCTCCGCGCGGCCCAGCCGACGATCGTCCCGCGCGCGGCCTGGGCCGGGAACCTGAAGCCGAAGTCCGGCCCCGACATGGGCCAGGTGCAGGTGGCGTTCGTCCACCACACCGTCAACGGCAACACCTACCAGCCGGAGCAGAGCGCCGGGATCGTGCGTGCGATCGCCGAGTACCACATGCGCTCGAACGGCTGGAACGACATCGGCTACAACTTCCTCGTCGACCGCTTCGGCCAGATCTTCGAGGGCCGCGCCGGCGGGATCGACCAGCCGGTGGTCGGGGCCCAGGCGGTCGGCTGGAACAGCCTCTCGACCGGGATCGCGATCATCGGCACCTTCGACGGCGAGCCGGCCCCGGACGCCGCGCTGAACGCGGTCGCGGCGCTGATCCGCTGGAAGCTCCCGCTCCACGGGGCGCCGACCGCGGGCACCGTCCCGCTGGTCTCGGTCGGTGGCGCCGGCAACCGCTGGGCGAAGGGCGCCACGGTCGCCATGAATCGCGTCAGCGGCCACCAGGACGGCTGCTCGACCGACTGCCCCGGCCGCGCGCTCTACGGCCAGCTGCCGACCCTCCGCAGCCGCGTCGGCGGCTCGGCCGGGCCACCCCCGACCACGCTCTCGCTCGACGTCCAGAAGGAGATCGTCGAGTACGGCGGGACGCTGGGCGTCAGCGGCCGGCTGGCGATCGGCGGCGCCGGCGTCGGCGGCTCGCAGGTGGTGGTCGAGAAGAAGAGCCCGTCCGGCCAGTGGGTGCCGATGGCGACGGCGACCACCGACGGCTCCGGCAACTGGGACGCGCGGGTGCGGTGGAAGCGGTCGAGCCCGATCCGCGCCCGCTCCGGCGGGGTCGTCTCGAAGCAGGCGACGCCCCCGATCGCGCCCAAGTTCAGCCTCACGCAGCCCTCGCGCCACGTCCGCAAGGGCAACTCGTTCAAGGTCACGGGCCGCGCCCAGGGGACCGACGCGATCGAGGTGATCCTCCAGCGCAAGGTCTCCGACACCCGCTTCCCGGTCGTCTACCGGCGGCGGCTGAAGCTGAAGGGCTCGCGCTTCACGCTGCGGGTGCCGGTGCGGCGGACCGGGCTCCAGCGGGTGGTCGCCCAGACCCGCTCGGGCGGCAAGCTGTTCCAGTCGCCGCGCCGCTACCTGCGCGGGGTCTAGTGGTGATGGTGGTGGTGGCCGTCGCCGAGGGCGGCGGTCGGCACCCGGCCGACCAGCACCGCGGCCAGCGCCGTCGAGAGCGGCACCGCCAGGATCAGCGCGATGCTGCCGACGAGGGTCGAGACGATCGGCTCGGCCAGCCGCGAGTCGTTGATCGCGTCGCCGAACGGAACCCCGTTGGCCGACACGATCAGCAGGATCGGCAGCGTCGCTCCGGCGTAGGCCAGCACCAGCGTGTGGATCGTCGCCGCTAGGTGGTCGCGGCCGACGGTGAACGCCTCGCGGTAGAGCCGGCGGGCCGAGAGCCGCGGGTCGGTGCGGTGGAGCGCCGCCACCGTCGAGACCTGCGAGACGACCGTGTCGGTCAGGACCCCGAGCGCGCCGATCACCATCCCGGCCAGGACGATCCCCTGCAACGGCAGGTGGCCGCCGCTCTGGAGCGAGAACGAGCTCAGCTCGCCGTCCTTGCCGTCGAGCGCGGCCAGGTCGGTCCAGAGCACGCCGAGCAGGCCCGCGGCGACCAGCGCGACGCCGATCCCGGTCACCGCCGCCAGGCTCTGGGTGGTGACGCCGTAGGTCAGGCCGGTGGTGATGAACATCACCGCCAGCGCCCCGACCACCGCCACCAGCACCGGCGAGCCGCCGTCGAGGATCGCCGGCACCAGCCACAGCACCACCAGCCCCATGCTGAAGGCGGTCCCGGCCAGCGCCAGCAGCCCGCGGCCACGGGCGACGACGGCGCCGAGCAGCGCGAACAGGACCGCCAGCCAGACCAGCGAACCGTGGCGGTCGACCCCGACGAACGAGTAGGCGGGGCCCTCGCCGCCGATCCCGGCCGCCGCCGGGTCGCTGCCCTCGGGCCCGGTCGGCTGCGGCGCCACCCGCACGTCGTCGCCGGGATGCAGCTCGGGGCTGACCTCGGGCGGGCCGAGCACCACCGGCACCAGCTGGCCGCGGTCCGCGCCCTCGGCGATCCGCAGGTGGGCGGTCGCACAGCGCTGCTCGGTCGGGCCGCCGCAGGAGGCGGTCGTCACCCGGTCGACGGTCGCCGCGACCGTCTTCTGGGCGCCACCCTCGATCTTCGGGCCGCTGCCGTCCGGCCACAGCACCGCCAGCCCGACGACGGTCAGCAGGGCGACGACGGCGACCGCCCCGACGAGCGCCCGTCCCGCGCGACTGGTCAGGAGCGTGCGCAGGGGGGAGTCGGCGGCCATCCCGGCCTGGTTCGGCCCGGGGGGCGGGGGTCCTGCCTGCGCCCCTAGGCGGCGTCGCGGCAGGCCGCGCAGCGGCCGTGGAGGACCACGTCGTGGCCGGTGATCTCGAAGCCGGCGGCCTCGCTCAGGCGGGCGATCGACTGCTCCAGCCCGTCGTCGGTGAAGGGCACGACGGCGCCGCAAGCCTGGCAGACCAGGTGGTGGTGATGGTGGTCGGGCGCCAGCCGCTCGTAGCGGGCGATGCCCTGGCCGACCTCGATCCGCTGGACCAGGTGCAGCTGCTCCAGCTCGTCGAGCACGCGGTAGATGCTGGCCCGGCCGACGGTCCGGTCCTGGGCCCGCAGCTCGTCCTCGATCTCGAGCACGGTGCGGGCGCAGCGCTGCTGGTCGAGCAGGTCGAGCAGCGTGGTGCGGGCGCCGCCGCGGCGGTAGCCGGCGTCCGCGAGCCGTTCCTCGGCCCGGCGGCGCCACGCCGTCGGTGCGTCGGTGGTGGTCACCCCTCCATCGTAGCCGCAGCGGCCCGCCACCCACGCTTGCAGGACGGCGCCCAGCGGCGAGGACCCGGCGATGGCGGGGCGAACGGCGGGCCCATGCGCCATCCCCAGCTGCATGCTGCCCTCCGGACGGCGGCGCTCCACGCCGGGCGCGAGCTCGCCCGGCGGGTGGACGACGGCGACGAGGTCCCGTTCGAGCTGCTCGAGCACACCCGCGGATCGTCGCGTCGGCCGGACGCCCCGACGCTCTACTCCTACCGGCCGCTGGTCGGGCTCTACGTCGAGCGCCACGGCGACACCCTCGGCCGGCTGCCGGCCGTCGCCGAGGCCGCCCACGCGATGGTCGCCTCGTGGGGCGTCGAGGCCTACCTGGAGGCCCGCGGCGTCTCTCGCCCGCCGGCCGACCCGCACGCGCGGGCGGCGCTGGCCGTGCGCCAGTTCCTCGAGCGGCTGTTCGAGGACGCCCCCGACTTCGAGGTCGTCGACGAGCACTTCGAGCGGGCCTTCGCCGAGCTCGACGCCGTCCTCACCACCGACGCGACCGAGACCGTGGTGGCGATCCCGCTGACCGGGGTCGAGGTCGAGCTGGGGACGGTGGCGATCACCCGCGGGGTGGCGCTGCAGCAGCCCGAGACCCTGCGCGGCGAGGTCCCCGAGGCGGCCCTGGCCGGCCCCGACGGCGGCCTGGCCGACGCGGTCGCGACGCTCCGCTGGGGCGCGCGGCCGGGATCGCCCGACACCCCGCGGCGGGCCCGCGAGGCGGCCCGGCGGCTGGTCACGGCCCTGCGCCTGCACTGCCCCGGCGCGGCGCCGGCGGCCGGGGCGCTGGTCTGGCTGCGGCCGGCCGACGGTCCCTGGCGGGCGATGGCGCTCGGCGGCACCTTCGCCGCCCGCGGCCACGTCGTGCTGGGCGTCGACGACGTCCCCGACCTGCAGGCGTTCGTCGAGCTGGTCGCCCGCCGCCTGCCCGAGCAGGGCGAGGTCGCCTGGGCGCTGCGGCGCTGGACGCTGGGCCTCGACCGCGACCGTCCCGAGGAGGCGCTGAGCGACCTGCTGCTGGCGGGGCGCGCGCTGCTGGAGCCGGAGGGCCCCCGCAGCGGGCGGCTGGCCGGACGGCTGGCGGCGCTGGTGGCCCCGGCCGAGGAGCGGGCGGCGCTGGCCCAGCGGCTGGCCGCGCTGGCGCTGACCGAGCAGGACGTGATGGCCGGCAGCCGGCGGCTGGGCAAGGACCTGCCCGAGCGGGTCGACGAGCTGGCCGACTGCCTGCGCGCGGTTCTGCGGGACTGCGTCTGCGGCCACCTCAGCGGCGACCTCGTGGTGGTGGCCGAGGAGGTCCTGGACGGCGCGATCGTCGAGCCGGAGGACGCTCGCGTGCAGCTGCGCGACCGGGTGCTGGCCGCCGTCCGCCGGCCGCTGGCCCCGCGCGAGCCGG
The DNA here is from genome assembly GCF_034096925.1 of Patulibacter defluvii. NCBI lineage: Bacteria > Bacillati > Actinomycetota > Thermoleophilia > Solirubrobacterales > Patulibacteraceae > Patulibacter > Patulibacter defluvii. The sequence continues at coordinate 142,119 of NZ_JAWZSQ010000007.1, read as the reverse complement.
CCTGGCGCCCGGCGCCGGCGGCCCGTGACCGCTGGACCGCCGAGGAGCCGGCCGACGAGCCGACCTGGGACGAGGAGGACGGCTGGGAGGAGCAGCCCGCCGCGCCCCGCGGTCGTTCCGACGACGAGCTGGACGCCCGCTCCCGCCAGCGCTGGCAGGACGACCACGCCGACGCCGACCCCGACGACGGCGACGACGAGGCGACCTGGGACGACGAGCCGGCCGCGGTCGAGGCCGCCCGCCCGCCGCACGAGGACGACCCGACCGGCGAGCGGCCGCCGATCCACGTGATCGACCGCCGCGGGCGAGGCCCGGTGGTGGAGGAGGAGCCGATCGCCGAGGAGGAGCCGGTCGCCGACGAGGCCGGTCCCGCCGCGACGATCGGCCCGGCGGTCGCCTGGACCGCCGCCGGCGACGAGGAGCCGCCCGCGATCGACGTCGAGGAGCTGCTGCGCGACGAGCGGCTGGCCGAGGCCGACCGCGAGGCGCTGTGGCTGGAGCAGACCTGGGACGAGCCGCAGCTGGCCGAGCGGACGGACGACGACGACGCCACCGGCCCCTGGCCGGTCGCCGCCAACGGCTGACCGGGTCGCCCACACCCCCCCCCGGCCGCGCGCCGCTTGGTACCGCATCGGTAGCAAACGGCGCGCGCTCGGCTGGCCGGCCGCCGGCCGTGCGGTTACAGTGCTGCAACCATGAGGAGCTGCCTGGCGGTCGTCGTCGTCCTGATCGCGTTCGCGCTGCCGACGCCGGCGCTGGCCGACGGCCGCTGCGGCGCGCATCCGTGGTGCGACACCGCCAAGGGCCCCGACGAGCGGGCCGCGCTGCTGCTGGCCGCGATGAGCGACCAGGAGAAGATCTCGCTGCTCGGCGGGGACGACGTCGCCGGCGGCCTCGGCGGGCTCGGGGCGGCCGTCCCGACCGGCACCGGCAACGGCATCCCGCGGCTCGACGTGCCGCCGCTGCGGCTGGTCGACGGCCCCAACGGGATCCGCCAGGGCCGGGCGACTCAGATGCCGGCGCTGGTCTCGCTGGGCGCGAGCTTCGACCGCGAGCTGGCCGCCCGTCACGGCCGCACGATCGCCGAGGAGGCGCGGGCGAAGGGCGACGACGTCGTCTACGGGCCGGGGGTGAACATCGTCCGGACCCCGCTCGGCGGCCGCTCGTTCGAGTACCTCGGCGAGGACCCCTACCTGTCGTCGCGGCTCGGGGTGGCGTGGATCGAGGCGGCCCAGGCGACCGGCGTCGTGGCCGACGTCAAGCACTACGCGCTCAACAACCAGGAGGGCGCCGACGGGATCCCGCCGATCGGCGGCACTCGCGGCGGGCGGATGTTCTACAACGCCGTCGTCGACGACCGGACCCTGCGCGAGATCTACCTGCCGGCCTTCGAGGCCGCGGTCCGCGAGGCCAACGTCGGCACCGTGATGTGCGCCTACAACCGCGTGGCGCTCCAGTACGCGTGCGAGAACGAGCGGCTGCTGGAGACGATCCTGCGCCGCGAGTGGGGCTTCAAGGGCTTCACGATCGCCGACTACGGGGCGGCCCGCAACACCTACGCGTCGCTCGAGAAGGGCCTCGACTTCGAGCCCTGGCCGGGACTGATCTACAACCCGCTGCTGATCAACGCCGGGCTGCTGCTGGGCCAGACCAGCCAGGCCGCGATCGACCGCCACACGGCCCGGATCCTGCGGACGATGTTCGCCTACGGCATGTTCGACCGGCCCGCCTACCCCGAGGACGACCGCCTGATCGACCAGCCGGCCCACGACGAGGCGGCGCGGACGATCGCCGAGGCGGGGACGACGCTGCTGCGCAACGACGGCACGCTGCCGCTGCGGCCCCGTCGCGGCGGCCGGATCGCGGTGATCGGCGCCGCCGCCCAGGAGATCGTCAGCGGCGGCGGCTCGTCGGCGGTGACCCCGTTCGCGCACGTCACCCCGCTCGACGGGCTGCGCCAGCGGGCCGCCCGCGACGGCGTCCGGGTCGACTACGACGACGGCGCCGAGGCGGGTCGCGCGGCGGCGCTGGCGGCCGGGGCCGACGCGGTCGTGGTCGTGCTCGGGGCCCCGACCACCGAGGGCACCGACCGCTCGTGCCTGGCGGTCGCCTGCCCCGGCGAGAGCGAGGCGCCGAACCACGATCCCGACGGGCTGGTGCGGGCCGTCGCCGGCGCCAACCGCCGGACCGTCGTGGTGCTGCAGACCGGCGCTCCGGTCCTGACCCCGTGGCGCGACCAGGTGGCGGCGCTGGTCGAGGCGTGGTTCCCCGGCCAGGCCGGCGGCACGGCGATCGCCCGGGTGCTGTTCGGCGACGTCGATCCCGGCGGACGGCTGCCGGTCAGCTTCCCGGCCTCGGCGAACGACGGCCCGACCGCCAACCGGCCCGAGCGCTACCCCGGCGAGCCGAACGGCGACGTCCACTACAGCGAGGGGGTGCTGGTCGGCTACCGCTGGTTCGACCACGAGCGGGTCCGCCCGGCCTACCCGTTCGGCTTCGGGCTCTCCTACACGACCTTCGCCTACCGCGACCTGCGCGTGGCCGCCGACGCGGTCGAGGCGACCGTGGTCAACACCGGCACGCGGGCCGGCAGCGACGTCGCCCAGCTCTACGTCGGGATGCCGCAGCCGGCGCCCGGCGTCGTCCAGCCGCCGCGGCAGCTGAAGGGCTTCCAGAAGGTCCGGCTGGCCCCCGGTGCCAGCGCCCGCGTCCGGTTCCCGCTCGACCGCCGCTCGTTCTCCTACTGGGACGTCCGCCGCGACCGCTGGACGATCGCTCCCGGCTGCTACCGGATCGAGGTCGGCCGTTCCTCGCGCGACGTGCTGCTGCGCGGGGTCTACGGCCAGGGGCGGCGCGACTGCCCCGACCCGAACCCGCCGGCCGCCGTCGCCCGCGCGCCGCGGCTGACGCTGACCGTCGGCCCGCGGACGCTCGTCGCCGGCCGCACGACGACGGTCCGGGTGCGGGTGCGGACGGTCGCCGCCGACGGCCGCGCCCGCGCGGTCCGCGGGGCGCGGGTCGCGATCGTCGGCCGCGGCGGTGCGGTCCGCAGCGACCGCCACGGCCGTGCCCGGCTGCGGGTGCGGGCCGACCGCGCCGGCCGGCTGACCGTCCGCGCCAGCCGCCGCGGGCAGCGACCGGCGCGGGCGGCCCTGCGGGTGCGCTAGCCGCCGGCCAGCGCGTCGCGGACGGCGGCCAGCGCCGGCAGGTCGAAGACCTCGTGGTCGAAGGTCGGGACGACCGTCGGCCGCGGGTCGCCGACCGCCGCCGCCAGCTCGGCCACGATCGCCCGGTCGCGGGCGGCCAGCGCTCGGTGCTCGTCCCAGGTGCGGCCGACGCGGGCGGCCAGCGGCGCGCCCAGCCGCTCGCTCAGCGCGGCGGTCACCTGGTCGCCGTCGCGCTCGCGGTCCCCGTCGGCGACCACGCTGACCCGGTTGACGACCAGCCCGGTGAAGGGCATCTCGACCTCGCGCAGGTGGCGGCGGAAGAAGACCGCCTCGCCGGCCTGGACCGGGCCGGCGCCGGTCACGATCACGAACCGCGTGGCCGGGTCGCGGAGCAGCGCCCGGACGGCGGTCGCGCGGCGGGCGAAGCCGTCGGTCAGCGGCCCGAGCGCCTCGAAGAAGGTGGCGAGGTCGCGGAGCAGGTCGACCCCGGTCAGCCGCTGCAGCGCCCCCAGCGCCAGCCCGGTCCCGCGCCGCGCCACCCGCGCCGCGATCCCGCCGCGGCCCTGGCCGAGCAGCGCCCGCACCGCCCGTCCCTCCAGGAAGCCGGCGATCCGGTCGGGCGCGTCCAGGAAGTCGAGCGCGTTGCGCGACGGCGGCGTGTCGAGCACCACCACGTCGAAGCGCGGGTCGCGGTGGAGGTCGTGGAGGCGGGCGACGGCGGTGAACTCGTGGCTGCCGCCGGCGGCGGTCGAGATCTGGCGGTAGAGCGGGTTGGCCAGCACCCGCTCGCTGGTCGCCGCGTCCGGGCTCAGCTCACGGACCAGCGCGTCGAAGGTCCGCTTCGGGTCGAGCATCATCGCCCACAGCTCGCCGGGCGGGGCGACGCCGAGCGCGTCGAGGGCCGCCTCCGGCACCCGCTCGGGATCGTTGCCGAGCGCCCCCAGGCCGAGCGCGTCGGCCAGCCGCCGGGCCGGGTCGATCGTGACCACCGCCACCCGCCGGCCCTCGCGCGCCAGTGCCAGCCCGAGCGCCGCCGCGGTGGTCGTCTTGCCGACTCCGCCCGGACCCGCGCAGACGACCACCTGGGCGTCGGCCAGCCGCTCCAGCAGCGGCCCGCTCACGCCGCCGCCCCCGGGGCCGCCAGCCGCCGCAGCCCGGCGCCGAGCCGGTCGGCGAGGGCGCCGATCTCGTCGGGACCGAGCCGCCGCGCCGGCAGGAACGGCAGCGTCACGACCGGCGCCGACGCCTCGCGGCGGAGGCGGGCCAGCTGCCGCTGCTGGTCGTGGGCGCGCTCGGCGTGGCCGCGGGCGGCGACGATCGCCGGGTCGTCGCCGGCGGCGGCCAACCGCTCGCGGTCGGCGGCGGCGAAGCGGTCGGGCAGCAGGCCGTTGGCGATCCCCAGCGTCACCGCCACCCCGGCGCCGCGCCGCAGCCCGCCCTCCAGCTCGATCGCCTCGGAGACGGGCAGCTCCTCGGCGGTCGCGACCACCACCACCGCGGTCTCGGCCGGGTCGACGATCGTGGCGGCGATCTGCTGCCCCTGGCGGGCGACCGGCCCGACCCGGGCGGTGGCGGCGAACTGGGCCGGCGCCCCCAGGATCGTGGCGGCGTGGCCGCTGGCCGGCGCGTCCATCACGCAGAGGTCGTAGGGCTGCGCCCCGGGCGTCCGCCGGCGCGGCTGCGACAGCTCCCAGACCTTGCCCATCGCCAGCAGCTCGCGCATCCCCGGCGTCGCGGCGGTCAGGGCGGTGAAGACCCGGCTGGAGCGCAGCAGCTCGGCCAGCGGCCCGATCGGCAGCTGGTCGCGCAGGTACTCGCGCAGCGCCGCCTCGGGCGAGACCGAGACGTGCCAGAGGGCGTCGCCCCAGGGACCGGGCAGCCGCCGCTCGTCGAAGCGGTCGTCCTCCTCGCCGACCGACTCGCCGGGAGCGACGCCGGCGGCCGGGTCGAGCGTCGCCGCGACGTCGCCGCGGCGGCCAACCTCGGCGATCACGGTCCGCCGGCCCTGGCGGGCGGCGAGGACGGCGAGCGCGGCGGCGACGGTCGACTTGCCGACCCCGCCCTTGCCGGTGACCACGATCAGTCGCCGGTGCAGCAGCTCGCCTGGCATCCGCCGGCGATCCTACGCCAGCGGCCCGATCAGTCGATCACCAGTCCGACCTCGACCCGGCTGACGCGGTGGCCGGCGCTGATCCGGAAGGTCGTCACCCGCGCGCCCGGCCGCAGCGTCCCGAGCGTGCAGACCGATCGCCGCCCGACCGCCGCGCAGCGCAGCCGCGGGTAGGCGCGCCGCAGCGCCGAGCGGGCCGAGCCGACGCCGATCCCGGCCGCGGTCCGCTCGGCCCGGCGGCCGCTGGAGACGGAGATCACCTTCGCGTCCCCGGGGTCGCCGGGGCCGAAGGTCACCGTCAGCCCGCGGTAGGCGTAGACCGTCAGGTTGCCGGTGATCTCGCTGGCCGGGTGGGTGATCCGCGTCGGCGGGCCGAGCCGGTCGCGGACGTCCTGGACGCCGGCGCCGAGGCGGACGCCGGCGATCGAGGATCCGGGGACGATCCGGGCGGCGGCCGGTGACGCGGCGACCAGCAGCGCGGCCGCGCCGGCGGCGGCCAGCGCGGCGGCGCGGCGGGCGCGGGGGCGGGAGGGGAGGGGCGACGACATCGGCCCATCGTGGCGGCCGCGGGGGACGTCACCCGCGTTCGCCGCCGCCCACGGGAAGGAACGGCCGCGTCCCCGGCGAACCCCCGGATCGCAGGCAGTCAACGACGCCCGCAGGAAGATCCCGTGTCGGACCACGCCACCCCCATCCCAGCGCCGGCGGACGCCACCGCGCCCGCCCGCCCGATCGTCATCGTCATGGCCAACCAGAAGGGTGGCGTGGCGAAGACCACGACCACCCTCAACCTGGCCGTGGCCCTCGCGGAGAAGGGCCACCGCGTCCTCGCCATCGACCTCGACCCGCAGGGCAACCTGACGATGTCGCAGGGCCTGGACCCCGACCACGTCGACCCGTCGATGTACCACGTGCTCGTCCAGGGCCGCCCGATCGCCGACGTCACCCACAGCGCCGAGATCGACGTCGCCGCGGCCTCGATCGACCTCGCCTCCGCCGAGGTCGCGATGGCCTCGATGATCGGCCGCGAGCGGGCCCTCGAGCGCGCCCTCCGGGCCGTCGCGGGCGACTACGACTACGTCTGCATCGACACCCCGCCGAGCCTCGGCCTGCTGACGATCAACGCGCTCTGCGCGGCCGACAAGGTGATCGTCCCCGTCCAGGCCGAGTACCTGTCCCTGCGCGGGCTCGCGCAGCTGCGCCATACCGTCGACATGGTCCGCGAGCAGCTGAACCCGAAGCTCGAGATCCAGGGGATCCTGCCGACGATGCTCGACCGCCGCACGGTCCACGCCAAGGAGGCGCTGGAGCTGCTGGAGGAGCACTTCGGCGACCGCCTCTTCGCCACCCGCGTCAAGAAGACCATCCGCTTCGCCGAGGCGCCCGTGAAGGGCATGTCGGTCCTCCGCTACGACCCCGACAGCCTCGCCGCCCAGACCTACCGCGACCTCGCCCAGGAGGTGCTCCGTCCATGAGCCCGCAGCACAACCGTTCCAGCCTCCGCGAAGGTCCGCTGGCCGACCTCTTCCGCCGCACCGACGCGCCCGCCGACGCGATCGCCGACGGGACGACGATCCCGACCGACAGCCGCTACCCGGCGAAGGTCGAGCTCGGCGCCGATCCCGACCAGATTCTCGGCCTCGCCGACGTCGAGCCGAGCGCGGCCGAGCTGGCCGAGCCGACCGTCCCGCTGGTCGCCCAGACCGCGGCGACCGTCGAGGCGTGGGGCGAGCGGCGGCAGCCGATGCACGCGCCGGGCGGCCCGTCGATCCGCGTCGTCGGCGTCGGCGGCGGCGGCACCAACGCCGTCAACCGGATGGTCGAGGCGGGCATCACCGGCGTCGACTTCCTGTCGATCAACACCGACGCCCAGTCGCTCCAGGAGTCGCTGGCCGAGACCACGATCCACATCGGCCGCGCCAGCACCCGCGGCCTCGGCGCCGGGGCCAACCCGGACGTCGGCCGCAGCGCGGCGATGGAGCAGTACGACGACATCAAGAACGCGCTCCGCGGCAGCGACATGGTCTTCATCGCGGTCGGCGAGGGCGGCGGCACCGGCACCGGCGCGGCCCCCGTGGTCGCCCGCGTGGCCCGCGAGCTGGGCGCCCTGACCGTCGGCATCGTCACCAAGCCGTTCGCCTTCGAGGGCCGCCGCCGCGCCGAGTCGGCCGACGCCGGCATCCAGGAGCTGTCGAACGAGGTCGACACCCTGATCGTGGTCCCGAACAACCGGCTGCTGTCGGTGCTCGAGCGCAACACCTCGATGGTCGACGCCTTCAAGGTCGCCGACGACATCCTCCGCCAGGGCGTGCAGGGGATCTCCGAGCTGGTGACCGTGCCGGGCCTGATCAACCTCGACTTCGCCGACGTGCGGACGATCATGGCCGACCGTGGCGCCGCCCTGCTGGGGATCGGCCACGGGACCGGCGAGTCGCGGGCGATCCAGGCCGCCGAGCGCGCGGTCTCGAGCCCGCTGCTGGAGACCTCGATGGACGGGGCGAAGGCGATCCTGCTCTCGATCACCGGCGGCGGCGACCTGTCGCTGTGGGAGATCAACGAGGCGGCGGAGACGATCCGCGAGGCCGCGCACCCCGAGGCGAACATCATCTTCGGCGCGATGGTCGACGAGAAGCTCGGCGACGAGGTCTGGGTGACGGTGGTGGCGACCGGCTACGACCGCCAGCCGCACCTGGAGCCGGAGCAGCCGGAGCGTCGTCGCGTGCGCGCCCCCGAGGGCGAGCCGCGCGTCGAGCGCCGCGCCCCCGCCCCGCGCGAGGCCTACGCGCCGCCGCGGCGCGAGCCGGTCGCGACCAGCGGCTGGAGCGTGCCCGAGTTCCACCACGACGGGCGCTGAGCCCGCCCCAGTCACGCTCGCGTGGCGGATCGCCCCCGGACGCCGGGGATCAACCGCCACGCGAACCTTGGGGTGCGCCGTCGCCATGGGGATCGTCGCCGCTGGTCATCCCCGCACCGCCGAGGTCGGGGCGACCGTCCTGCGGGAGGGCGGCAGCGCCGCCGACGCGGCCGTCGCGGCGGTGCTCGCGTCCTGGGTCTGCGAGCCGCTGCTGACCGGCCCGGCGGCCGGCGGCCACCTGCTGGCGGTCGACCCGGACGGGACGCCGATGGCGATCGACGCCTTCTGCGCCGTCCCGGGCGCCGGCGGCCGACGGGCCGACGCCGCGCCGCTGCGGGCGGTCGACGTCGACTTCGGCGGCGCCCGCCAGGTCTTCCACGTCGGGGCCGCGTCGGTCGGCGCGTTCGGCCTGATCGACGGGCTGGTGCGGCTGCACGACCGCTACGGGCGGATGCCGCTGGAGCAGCTGGCCGCGCCGGCGGTGCGGATGGCGGAGGAGGGCGTCGCGCTCAACCGCCAGCAGGCCTACGTGGCGGCGATCCTCGAGGGGATCCTGCGCTCGACCCCCGAGGTCCGCGCGCTGTGGGCGCCGGACGGCGCGCTGCTGGCCGAGGGCGAGCGCTTCCGCTGCCCCGAGCTGGGGGAGACGATCGCCCGCCTCGGCCGCGAGGGCGCGGCGCCGCTGCGCGACGGCGACCTGGCGGCGGCCTGCGTGGCCTGGTGCCGCGAGCAGGGCGGGGCGCTGACCGCCGCGGACCAGGCCGGCTACCGGGCGGTCGAGCGGCCGCCGGTGCGGGTCGACTACCGCGACCGGACGGTCCTGACGACGCCGCCGCCCTCGGCCGGCGGGCTGCTGCTGGCGCTGGCGCTGGGGCGGCTGGATCGCGGATCGCCGGGGCCGCCGACCGCGGCGGCGCTGGTCGCGGCGATGGCCGAGGCCGAGGACGAGCGGACGGCCGCGTTCGTCGACGGGCTGGCCGAGCCGGGCTTCGCCGACCGGCTGCTGGCGCTGCGGCTGGGGTCGACCACCCACCTCTCGGCGATCGACGACGACGGCCTCAGCTGCGCGGTCACCTGCACCAACGGCGAGGGCTCGGGGCTGGTCGTGCCGGGGACGGGGATCCACCTCAACAACGTGATGGGGGAGGAGGACCTGAACCCGCAGCTGGGCCCGGCCGGCGCGGGGATGGCGCCGTTCGCGTCCGGTCGCCGGCTGCCGTCGATGATGGCCCCGACCGCGGTGATCGGCCCCGGCGGGCTGGAGGCGATCCTCGGCTCGGCCGGGTCGATCCGGATCCGCTCGGCGCTGCTGCAGGTGATTGTCGGCCTGGTCGACCACGGGCGGCCGCCGGGGGCCGCGGTCGAGGCCCCGCGGGTCCACCTGGAGGAGGGCGTGGTCTACCGCGAGCCGGGGGTCGTGGGGGCGGACGGCGACTGGAGCGGCGGCCGGCCGGTGGTCGAGTTCCGCGAGCCGAACCTGTTCTTCGGCGGCGTCCAGATCGCCTGCCGGAACCCCGCCGACGGCCGGCTCTCCGCGGCGGCCGACCCGCGCCGCGGCGGGGCCGTCGCGGTGGCCTGAGCGGCGGGCGGAGGACCGAGGGCCAAGGGCCGAGGGCCGCCGGGGGGGCGAACGTCACACGCCGCCGCTCCCTTCCCCCGCTGTGCGACGTTCACCCCCGCCGGCGACGGTCTTCGTCGCACAGCGCGGGGTCCGCTCTCGCCAAGTGACGTTGCCCCCCCCCGCCGCCGAAGGGGTCGAACCGCCGGCCTCGAACGCCACGTCCGGAACCCGCCGGTCGTGGTTTGGGATGCTGCGCGGGTGTCCCGGCGTCAGTCCCTGCTGCTGCTCGCGCTCGCCGCGACCTGGGGCGGCAGCTACGCGCTGATCAAGGTCCTGCTCGACCACGGCCTGCACTGGCAGTGGATCGCGTCGTTCCGGCTGCTGATCGGGGCCGCGGTGGTGATCGTCGTCGCTCATCGGCGGCTCGGGCCACGGCCGCTGCGCGCGAGCGCGGGACGGAGCATCCTGATCGGGGCCTGCAGCGCCGGGCTGTCGCTGCCGATGATCTCGCTCGGCGAGCGCTGGGTCGCGTCGGGCCTGGCCGGGGTGCTGGTGGCGGCGGCGCCGCTCTTCACCGCGCTCTTCGCCCGGCTGCTGATCCCGTCGGCACGTCTGGGACGGGCCGGGCTGGTCGGCATGCTGGTCGGGTTCGCCGGGGTCGTGCTGCTGTTCGGCGCCGACCTGTCGGGCAGCTCCGACCTGCTGCTGGGCGGGTTCGTGCTGCTGCTGGCCCCGCTCGGCTACGGGATCGGCGCGGTCCTCAGCCGGCTGTGGGCGACCGAGGGGCCGCCGCTGGCCCAGACCGCGGCCAACCTCGGCTGGGCGGCGGCGATCGCCACCGCGATGGCGCTGGTGGCGACGGCGGCGGGCGAGGGCGCTCCGGCGCTGCACGGGGTCGGGCCATGGCTGGCGCTGCTGGTGCTGGGCGCGCTCGGGACCGGGATCGCGTACCTGATCTTCTTCCAGCTGATCGCCGAGATCGGGCCCTCGAAGGCGGCGCTGGTCACCTACGTCGTCCCGATCTTCGCGCTCAGCTACGGGGCGGCGTTCCTCGACGAGGAGATCACCCTCACCGCGGTCGCCGGGGTCGTCCTCGTGATCGTGGGCGTGCTGGTCGCCAACCGGCCGCCGCCGGGCGCTCAGAGCGGCCGCTTGAAGCCGTCGTGGGTGGCCCGGAAGCCGAGCCGCTCGTAGGGGCGGAAGCCGACCGCGGCCGTCAATCGAAGCGGACGACGCCGTTGGAGGCGCTGCGAACCTTGGCCAGGTCGGCGAACTCCAGGTGCTTGAGCGCGGCCCGCAGCAGCGAGAGCAGCTGGCGCAGGCGGGCGTTCTCCGACCGCGATTCGAGCAGCTGCTGCTTGGCCTCGGCCGAGAACTCGACCGAGGCGGCGAGGTCGTAGGAGCTGGCCGCGGTCAGGTCGGCGGGGCTGACGTCGTGCTCGGTCGCCTGGGTCGCCAGCGAGGCGTAGGCCTGGCGGACGGCCGCGGCGGCGTCGTGGTCGACGGTCTCCGAGGCGTCGTCGAGGAACTCCACCTCGGCCGAGGCGTAGGCGTGGCGGTGGTGCTCCTCGACGACCCGGAACGGCCGGGTGCCGCGGGTCAGGATGTCCATCCGCCCGTCGTCGAACTGCTGGAGCACCTCGGTGACCCGCATCGCGCACCCGACCGACCGCGGCCCGTCCTCGTCCACCAGGACGATCCCGAACTCGCGGTCGTCGGCGATGCAGTCGGCTCCGAGCTCCTTGTAGCGCTCCTCGAACAGGTGCAGCGGCACCTCCTCGCCGGGGAGCGCCACGATCCCCAGCGGGAACAGCGGCAGGTCCGGGTCGCGATCGCTCATCGCCCTCCGAGCATACGCCGCCGGTCGACGGACCTCGACGGCAGGGGGCTCGCGGCTGCGAACCTGCGACCCGTGGCCACCCCCGAGATCGTCTGGTTCCGGCGCGACCTGCGCGTCCGCGACCACCCGGCGCTGCACACGGCGGCGAGCGGCGGCAACCCGCTGCTGCCGCTGTTCGTGGTCGATCCGGCGATCGTCGCGGGACCGGCGGCGTCGCGGCCGCGGGCGCGGTTCCTGGCCGACAGCCTGCGCGCGCTCGACGCGGCCCTGCGAGAGCGGGGCGGCCGGCTGGTCGTCCGCCACGGTGATCCGGCGACCGTCCTGCCCGCGCTCGCCGCCGAGGTCGGCGCCGCCGCCGTCCGCTGGACCGCCGACGCCTCGCCCTTCGGCCGCGCCCGCGACCGGCGGGTGGCCGAGGCGCTGCGGGGGCAGGGCGTCGAGGCGGTCGCCCACCCGGGCCAGTACGTCGTCGACCCGACGGCGATCAGCACCGGCAGCGGCACGCCCTACGTCGTCTTCACGCCCTTCGGCCGCGCCTGGGCCGCCGCGCCCCGCCGGGCGCTCGATCCGGCTCCGCGCAACCTCCGCGGCGTCCCCCGGGTCGGCGGCGAGGGGCTGCCGAGCGCCCGCGACCTGGCTCCCGACGACCGGCTGCCGGACGTGGCCGAGCCGTTCGCGAGCGGCGGCGAGGACCAGGGCCTGCGCGCCGCCCGCGCCTGGCTCGACGGGCCGCTCGCCGACTACGCCGACCGCCACGACGCGCTCGCGGCGCCCGGCCGCTCGACCCGTCCCGCCGGCGGCACCAGCGGCCTCTCGCCGCACCTGCGCTGGGGCACGATCTCGCCGGCCTGGCTGGAGCAGCGGGCCCGCGACCGCCGCGGCGAGGGCCCGGCCGCGTTCGTCCGTCAGCTGGCCTGGCGCGACTTCTTCGGCCACGTCTACCGCCACCACCCCGGCGACCGTCACCGCGAGCACCAGCCCCGCTACCGCGCGCTGGCCTGGGAGGACGACGCCGAGGCGCTCGCCGCCTGGCGGGCCGGCCGCACCGGCTACCCGCTGGTCGACGCGGGGATGCGCCAGCTCGCCGCGACCGGCTGGATGCACAACCGGGCGCGGATGGTCGTCGGCTCGTTCCTGACCAAGGACCTGCACGCCGACTGGCGCCACGGCGAGCGCCACTTCCACCGCCTGCTGCTCGACGGCGAGCCGGCCCAGAACGACGGCAACTGGCAGTGGATCGCGTCGGTCGGGGTCGATCCCAAGCCCTACTTCCAGCGGCTCTTCAACCCGGTCCGCCAGCAGCAGCGCTTCGACCCCGACGGCGTCTACGTGCGCCGCTGGGTGCCCGAGCTGGCCCGCGTCCCCGACCGGCTGCTGGCCGAGCCGTGGCGGATGAGCGAGGACCAGCAGCGCGACGCCGGCTGCGCGATCGGCCGCGACTACCCGTCGCCGATCGTCGACCACGCCGCCGAGCGCGAGCACGCCGCCGCCCGCTACCGGGCGGCCGGCGAACGCTGAACGGCCCCAGGCTCAGCCGGCGGCGCGGCTGGCCGGCGGCAGCACGGCCTCGACCGGGCGCGGCCCGACCAGCTCGGCGTAGACGTCGGCGGTCTCGCGGGCGATCTCCGCCCAGTCGAACCGCAGCACGTGCTCGGCCGCCCGCGCCACCACGCCGTCGCGCAGCGCGCGGTCGGTCAGCAGCCGCTCCATCAGGTCGGCCAGCGCGCGCGGATCGCGGGAGGGGAAGCGCATCCCGACCGCCTCCTCGGGGACGACCTCGCGCAGGCCCCCCGAGTCGGCCACGATGCAGGGGCAGCCCGAGGCCATCGCCTCCAGCGCCACCAGCCCGAACGGCTCGTAGATCGACGGCACCACGCAGAGGTCGGCGATCCGGTAGAGGGTGTGGAGGACGTCGTCGCCGATCCAGCCGAGGAAGGTGCCGTGGGCGTCCAGCCCCAGCGCGGCCGCCTGCCGGTGCAGCTCCTGCTCGTGGGTGCCGGATCCGGCGACCAGGAAGCGGACCTTGCCGACCCGCTCGATCACCCCGTCCGGCCCGCCCATCGCGTCGAGCGCGAACTGGAAGCCCTTCTCGTAGACCAGCCGCCCGACCAGCAGCACCAGCTGCTCTTCCGGGGCGGCGTAGCGGGCCCGGACCGCAGCCAGGTCGCCCGAGGGCCGCAGGTCGGCGGCGTCGATCCCGTTCGGGATCACCGTCACCCGCGACTCGTCGATCCGGTAGATGTCGGCGATGTGCCCGCGCATGTAGTGCGAGCAGGCGATCACGCGGTCGGCGCGGCGCGCCATCCAGGTCTCGATCCCGTGGATGTGGCTCTGCGGGTGCTTGTCGACCCAGCCCTGGTGGCGGCCGTACTCGGTCGCGTGGACCGTGGCGACCATCGGCACCCCGGCCCGTCGCGCCAGCCGGTCGGCCGCCGACGCCACCAGCCAGTCGTGGCCGTGGACCAGGTCGAAGCGCTGGTCGGCCATCAGCGTCAGGCCACGGGCGACCATGTCCTCGTTCATGTCCGCGATCCAGGCGATGAACGTGTCGAGGTCGCGCGGGCGGGCCGGCTCCGGCACCCGGTGGACGACCACCCGCGAGCGGACGGCGTCGGTCGAGACGACCGCGTCGCCACGGGTCAGGACGTGGACCTCGTGGCCCTGCTGGGCCAGGTTCGTGGCCAGCTTGTGGACGTGCCGCGCGAGGCCGCCCTCGACGATCGGGGGGTACTCCCAGCTGAGGATCAGGACGCGCATCGGGTCACCGTCGCGCCGGCGTCCCGTCCAGGAACGGGGCGAGATTGCGCAGCGCGGGCGCCGCAGACCCTAGCGCCTCCAGCTCGCCGACCAGCGCCTCGGCGTGCGAATCCGACCGACGGTCGGGATAGTCGCCGGCCGTCCGCCGGGTCCGCAGGAACGCCCAGTCCGAGGCCTGGACGGCCAGCAGCTCGCGCCAGGCGCGGGCCGTCGCGCGGCCGCCGAGCGCCGTCACCCGCAGCTCCAGCGCCCGCGCCCGGACCGCCATCGCGGCCACCTGCGGGCCGCTCCAGGTCCAGAGCGTCCGCGGCGTGCCCCAGGTGGTGGTCCGGCGGGCGGCCGGTGGTAGCGGCGCGACCGCCCCGGCGGCGCGGGCCTCGGCGGCGGCGCGGTCGGCGTCGACGATCTCCAGCCCCTGGGCGCGGGCCTCGTCGAGCAGCGCCTCCAGCCACCACGGGCCCTCGATCCACCAGTGGCCGAGGAACTCGGTGTCGAGCGCGATCACGGCCAGCCCGCCGTCGCGCAGCCGCTCGCGGGCGGCGCGGACGAAGGTCGCCGCGTCGGCCCGGGCCCGGTCGCGGGCGCGGTCGGGATCCCACGGCGAGCCGTCGTTGGCCCACGGCAGCAGGTCGAAGGTCGTCCGCCGGTGGCTGTCGCGGTAGGCCCCGTCGGCCGGCATCGCCCCGTCCGACCAGACCAGGTCCATCAGCCGCCGGTCGATCGGCAGCAGGGTGGTGCCGGCGGCGGTCGCGTAGGGCCGCAGGTGGGCCGGGTCGCCGAACCCGAGCACGTCGGTCAGGTCGACGCAGCTGGCGCGGACGCCGGCCTCGGCCAGCACGCCGTCGAGCGCCGGGTCGTAGGCGCACTCCGGCAGCCAGAAGCCGCCCGTCCAGCGGCCGCCGCGGCGACGGTGGGCACCGATCCCGCCCGCCACCTGGGCCCGCAGCCCGGCCGGGGTGGCCAGCAGCGGCAGCACCGCGTGGGTCGCCGACGAGGTCCAGCGGGCGTGCCGCAGCAGCGCCCCGCCGACGTCGCCGTCGCGGCGGTCGAAGGCCCGACGGGCCTCGCGGTAGATCTCGCGCAGGACCTCGAGCGCCCGCGCCTCGGCCGGGTAGCCGGTCTCGGTCAGGCCGGCGATGTCGCGGGCGTAGGTGTCCTCGCGGACGTCGTCGAGGAAGGCCCGGAAGCGGTCGGGGACGCCGTCGGCCGCCAGCTGGTCGGCCAGCACCGGCGTCACCGAGAGCGTCAGCCGCTCGCCGTCGGGATGGCGGTCGAGCAGCTCCAGCAGCGGCAGGTAGCAGGTGGCGGTGGCCTCCCACAGCCACTCCTCGCCGAACGGCCAGGTGCCGAAGCCCTCCACGTAGGGGAGGTGCGAGTGGAGGACGACCGCCAGCCGTCCCTCGCCGCTCATCGCCGCTCCGGTCCGCCGGCCGCCCGCGTGCCGGTCAAGGCCGCACGACGGCGACGAAGTCCAGCGCCTTGTCCAGGTCAGCGCCGTCGGCGGCCGTCCGCAGGACGAAGTCGGAGGCGGCGATCGCGGGCGTGAACCAGCCGTAGAAGGGCTTCGTGATCCGCAGCGCCTTGTGCAGCCGGTCCCAGCCCAGCCGCTCGATCGCGAACTGGTGCAGGGCCAGCTTGCGGTGGTGGAAGAGCCCGTGGATCTCGACCCGCGAGAAGTGCCGCTCCAGCAGCTCGCGGTACTCGTCGGCCCGGTACTCCTTGATGTGCCAGGGGTTCTCCGACTTCTCGGCGCCGTCGGGGGCCAGCGTCAGCAGGTTCGGGGTCGAGACGTAGGCCTCGCCGGCGGGGCCGATCAGCTGCTTGAACCGCTCGAGGATCGCGTCCGGATCCTGGACGTGCTCGATCGTCTGCAGGAAGACGACGACGTCGGTCGGCGCGTCGTAGGTCTCGACCAGGGTCCGCTCGAACCGCAGGTTGGGGCGGACGTAGCGCAGCCGCGCGTGCTCGTGGGCCTCGGGGTTGGCGTCGACCCCGACCACCTCGGCGGCGGTCCGGGCCAGCACGGCGGAGCCGTAGCCCTCGCCGCAGGCCAGGTCGACGACCCGCTGGGGGCCGGGGCGCTGGGCCAGCCGCTCGGCGATCCACTCGTAGACCACCAGGTGCCGCCGGTACCAGTAGTTCTCCTCCGGCACGTCGGGCAGGGTCCGCTCGCCCGTCAGCTCCAGCGGCGGGACGCCGGGCGGCTGGTTGCGCTGGACGTAGCGGGTCTCGGCGGCGGGCATCGCGCCGCCAATCTAGCGGTGGCGGGTCCGGGCGGCCCCTCCGACGGGGCCGGGGACGACGGGCGGTGCGTAGACTCCGGCGATCCATGAGCCCTTTTCCGACCACCGGTAGCGCTGCGGCCGAGCCGGAGACCGCCGAGCGCATCCGCGACGTCAACACCCGCTACCACGACGGGGCGGCCGCGCACTACGACGAGAAGTGGGGCATCGACTGGGGCGAGATCGGGCGCGACCAGGTCCTGCAGAAGGTCCACAAGCTGCTGGGCAAGCCGGCGCCGCGGTTCGAGCGCTCGCTGGAGATCGGGGCCGGCACCGGCTACTTCAGCCTCCACCTGCTGAAGGCCGGGCTGATCGGCCAGGCGACCGCGACCGACATCTCGCCGGGCATGATCGCCGCGCTCGAGCGCAACGCCGAGACGCTCGGGCTCGAGGTCGAGACGGCCGTCGCCGGGGCCGAGCAGCTGCCGTTCCCCGACGCCAGCTTCGACCTCGTCTGCGGCCACGCGATCCTCCACCACATCCCCGACCTGGAGCAGGCGTTCGCCGAGTTCCACCGGGTCCTGAAGCCGGGCGGGGTGGTGCTCTTCGCCGGCGAGCCGTCGCGCAACGGCGACAAGCTGGCCGCGATCCCGAAGGGCGCCGCGCTGCGGGTCGCGCCGGTCTGGCGGCGGCTGGTGCGGGCCTCGCCGGCGGTCAGCGGCCACGACGACGGCGGCGAGGAGAACCACGCGCTCGAGCACCTGGTCGACGTCCACGCGTTCCTGCCGGTCGAGCTGCGCAAGCCGGCCGAGGCGGCGGGCTTCGCGACGGTCGACGTCCAGGGCGAGGAGCTGGCCGCCAACTGGTTCGGCTGGTTCAACCGGGCGATGGAGGCGACCGCCAACCCGGACGACATCCCCTGGGCCTGGCGCCGCTACGCCTTCCGCGGCTACCTGCTCTTCCAGCAGCTCGACCGGCGCCTGCTCGAGGGCCGGCTGCCGGCCGGGGTCTTCTACAACCTGATGGTCACCGCCCGCAAGGCGGACTGATCCCGGGGGACGCCGCGGCGTCCCCCGGAACCTCGCCGCTACTCCGCCGCGCTCCAGGCGCTGGTGGTGTAGTCGGCGGCGCGCGCGAACCACTGGCCCTTGCTGCTGCCGCGCTTGTCGCAGAAGCTGCCGCCGTCGGGCCGGTCGGTGCAGGTGAACCAGCTGAACTCGTTCAGCGCGCCGACGCCGCCGCCCGGGTCGAGCACCAGCGGGTCGAGCGAGATCGGGCCGACCTTGCGCCAGGTCCGCCGCATCGCCGGGTCGATCTTGCGCTGGAAGCGGGTGTGGGCGACGGTGTTCGTGCGGCCGTAGTAGTAGGCCTCGATCGCCGGGTAGCCGTTGCCGATCGCGCGGATCGCGTAGCCGCCGGCCGGGCGGCGCTTGATCGTGACGTCGTAGTCGACGCTCCAGGCGCCGGGCGAGATCCGCTTGCCGGCCGCGCTGACGGTGAAGTCGTTGGTGACCGAGTTGACCAGCGACGCCTTCACGTGGACCCCGCCGCCCTCGTTGCGGAGCGCGACGTCGTTGGTGCTGCGGGCGTGCCAGTCGGTCGAGTGGACCGCGTCGAAGTTCGACCGGACCGCGATCGGCAGCGCCGGCACGTGCTGGCCCCCGCGCAGCCCGCGCGGCACCGGGTAGTCCTTCACGCAGGGGTAGGGGATCTTGAACTTGGTGCAGATCCCCGGGCCCTTGATCGACTTCGGCAGGAAGGTCGCGACCGTCGTCGGGGTCACGGTGAAGGTCGTCGCGCCGGTCTTCGTGTTCCAGGCCAGCGTCGCGCGGGAGCGGTGGACCGCGGCCGGATCGGCGCTGAAGCCGCGGCCGTCGCCGACCAGCAGCCGGCCGCCGGCGACCGCGTTGGGGATGAACCAGCGCAGCAGCACGATCCCGTCGTCGCGGTTGCGGGCCCCGAGGTTGCGGCTGACCCGCTTGTAGCCGGCCGGCACCGCGCCGAAGCCGGCGGCGTTGGCGGCGTTGTAGAGCGCCGAGGTGGTGGGCGCCGGCGGCTTGCCGGTCTTGCAGCGCGGGACGCCCTTGATGAACCCGGTGGTGAAGGTCCGGATGTAGTAGTCGGGCACGTAGTAGGCGCCGACCTTGTCCCAGATCGTCGACCCGTAGGCGTTCTCGCCGGTGGTCTGGCAGCTGATCCGGACCCACTGGCCGGCGCGGACGTGGTCGACCTTCGCGCGCGGCTCCAGCTTCGGGGCGGTGCGGCCGTCGAGGCTCTGCCGCACGAGGTAGGTGTTGGTCGCCTTCCAGGGCCGCGGCGAGGTCACGCGGTCGGCGCTGGCGACGGCTGGGGCCAGCAGCGCGGCGGCGGCGACGCCGGCCGCCACCAGGGCGCCGGTCGTTCGCGAACGGGGGGACATGCGGGTGCTCCTTCGGCGGGGTGTCCGGGGGGGGACGGGACGCGGGCACCGTTCCACGCCGGGAGCGCGTGCGGCAGGGGAGTCTCATCCCGCTCTCACGAACGGGTGGCGGGGCGCCGGACCCCGCCGGGTCAGTCGACCCAGCGCATCCGCTCGGGCGCGTCGCGCATCCGGATCACCTTCGCGGGGACGCCGCCGGCGACCGCGTTGGCGGGGATGTCGCGGGTGGCGACCCCGTAGGTGCCGAGGACCGCGTTGTCGCCGACGGTGGCGCCGCGCAGCACGCAGCCGCCGTAGCCGATCCAGACGTTGTGGCCGACCCGGACCGGGCGGGTGTAGATGCCCTGCTCGCGGATCGGCGTCTCGACCCAGGCCACCGAGTGATCGAAGTCGATGAACATCGAGCGGTCGGCGATGATGCACTCGCGGCCGATCTCGACCCGCTCGTAGCAGCTGATCGTGCACTCCTGGCCGAGCACCGACTTGGCCCCGATCACGACCTCGCCCTCGTGGCAGCGGACCTTCGTGCCGTCGCCGATCCACGACCAGCGGCCGAGCCGGACGACCGCCTTCGGGCCGATCTCGAAGTGGACGCCGGAGCAGACGAAGGCCGGCCCGTCGAGTTGCAGCCGGCGGCCGTAGCGCAGCTTCAGCCGCAGCATCCGCAGCGCGATCCGGGCGTAGCGCGGCTTCAGCATCCCGTGGCGGCGGGCGAACCGCAGCAGCGTCAGCGGGCCGCCGCGGGGCGGCTCCGGCGGCCGCCGCGGCTGCGGCGGCGGCCCCAGCTCGTCGGCCGGCAGCGGCAGGGAAGCGGGGTCGATCGCCACGGCGGCAAGCGTAGCCGTCCGTCGCGGGTGGGCGGGGCCCGCCGAAGGTCGGGGATCCGGTCGCGGGAGGGGTCGCCGGCGGGCGGGCGGGGGTAGGGTTGCTCGGCGATGGCGACCGAGACGAGCCTGGCCGAACGGCTGCTGGAGGGCGACAAGCGCGCGCTCGCCCGGGCGATCACGCTGGTGGAGAACGACGACCCCCGCGGCTGGGAGCTGGTGCGCGAGGTCTACCCGCACACCGGCCGCGCCGCGGTGCTCGGCCTGACCGGGGCGCCGGGGGCCGGCAAGTCGACGCTGATCAGCTCGCTGACCAAGGCCCGGCGGGCGCAGGACCGCGAGGTCGCGGTGCTCTCGATCGACCCCAGCTCGCCGTTCACCAAGGGCGCGCTGCTCGGCGACCGGATCCGGCTCAGCGACCACTTCCTCGACCCGAAGGTCTTCATCCGCTCGATGGCCAACCGCGGGGCGCTCGGCGGGCTCTCCGAGGCGACCTTGCAGGCGGCGCTGTTGATGGACGCGGCCGGCAAGGACGACGTCTTCCTGGAGACGGTCGGCGTCGGCCAGGCCGAGATCGACATCATCGACCACGCCGACACCGTCGTGCTGGTGCTGATCCCCGGCGGCGGCGACTCGATCCAGGCGCTGAAGGCAGGGGTGATGGAGATCCCCGACATCATCGTCGTCAACAAGGCCGACCACCCGATGACCGACACGATGGTCCGCGAGATCCGCTCGGTGCTGTCGCTCGGCGAGCACGAGAAGGGCTCGTGGCGGGTGCCGATCGTGAAGACCGAGGCCTACCGCGACATCGGCACCGACGAGGTGATCGAGCAGCTGGACAAGCACCGGGCCCACATCCAGGCCGCCGGCCAGCTCGAGGAGCGGCGCGGGCGCAACCTCCGCAACGAGGTCCTGGCGCTGACCACCGGCCGCCTCCGCCGGCGACTCGACGAGGCGCTCGAGGCCGACGGCGAGTTCCAGCAGCTGCTGGACCAGGTGGTGCGGCGCGAGCTCGACCCGGCCAGCGCCGCGACCCGGGTCCTGGAGCGGCTCGACCGCGGCGACCTGCGGGCGCCCTGAGCGACGGCCTCAGGGCTGCAGCCGCGGCAGCGCGTTCTCGACGCCGGCCCACGGCAGCGCCCCGCGCGGCGGGTCGCTGCCGGCGTCGCCGTCGAGCAGGCCGGCGGCCAGCAGCCAGACGGTCGCGACGACCGTGACCGCGGCCAGGCCGGCGCCGAGCCGCGGCAGCCGCTGCCAGGCCCAGCCGACGACCGGGCCGAGCACCACCAGGCCGGCCGCGGCGGCCGGGCCGCCGAGCCAGTTGGTGGCCGGCCACGGCGAGAGCACGGCGTAGGGGAGGGTGGCGACGGCGAAGACGAGCAGCAGGAAGAGGACGATCACCTCGACGTGGATCTCGTCCGCGAAGACCCGCGCCAGCCGCGCCCGGTGCCAGTGCCAGAGCCGCCAGCCGGCGACGCCGACCAGCAGCAGCACCGGCGCCCACCGCAGCAGCCCCAGGTCGCGGTCGACCAGCAGCCCGAGCGGGCCGACGACCAGCCGCTCGAGCAGGTCGCCGATCCCGTCGAAGTCGGTCGGCAGGGTCCAGCCGGCGGCCGGCGCCCACGGGGTCGGGCCGCCGTAGAGCCGGTCCTGGACGGTGATGTAGACGACGGCCGAGAGCAGCAGCACCTCGAGCGCCAGGAAGCCGCCGAGGCCGCGGCGCCGGCGCCGCATCCAGCGGGCGAGCGCGGCGGCGATCAGCAGCGCGACCGGGGCCAGCGGCAGCCACAGCCACCAGAGCAGGGCGCAGAGCAGCGCGCAGGCGAGCGCGGCCCCGGTCCGCGGGCGGTCGCGGACGGCCAGCGCCGCCGCCACCGCGCCGGCGATCAGCAGCGCGGCGGGGCCGGTCGGGCCGACCTGGGTGGCGCCGAGGACCGCCGGCGGCGACAGCGCGATGGCGAGCACCCCGCGCGAGGCCCACGGCTCGGGCACGATCCGCCGCGCCAGTCCCTGGGCGATCGCGAAGGCCAGCGCCAGCAGCGCCGCGCACCACAGCTGGACGGCCAGGCGGCCGCCGATCCCGGTCCGCTCGCCGACCCAGTAGGCGGGCGCGAGGGCGGCGCCGGTGCCGAGGCCGCTCGGCTCCAGGAAGCCGCCGGGCGCGATCGGGACGCCGCCCGGCGCGTCGGGGCGGGCCTGCATGGCGACGTTCGGCCGCAGCGCGCCGCCGCGGGCCTGCCCGGTCACGCCGCCCCAGTCGCGCCAGGCCTGGGCCTGGTAGTCGTCGAGCAGGTCGACGTCGCCGTCGGTGACGATCGAGTGGGCGACCAGCAGCCGGTGGGCCTCGGTCGCCGACAGCTCGCGGCTGGGGGCGGCGGGCAGCACCAGCCCGGCGGCGTAGACGGCGACGAGCAGGAGCCAGACCGCCGCGAGCTGCAGCGGAACGGGTCGGGCGGCCGGCACCGGGGCAGCGTAGCGGTCCCGTCCGCGGCGGCGAGCCGGGCCGGGCGGGCCGATCGTGGAACGCCGAGGCGCCAGGCAACGGGTCGACGCGCCAGGTTGGCGGGTCGGTAACGGCTCGGCGACATCCGCGGACGGCGGCGCTCCTACCGTCGTCCCGCGCGTGACCCAGGGGCGTCCCTCTGCTCCTGGCCCGCCCCACCCCTCACCCCTCACAGCCGAGGTCCCCCTTGCGCAAGAAGCTCACCGTCGGCGCGGGCGCTGCCCTCGCCGCGCTCGCGGTCGGCGGCGTCGCCGTCGCCCAGATCGACAGCGGCGTTCCGAACGCTCACCGCCGCGCCGGCAGCCCGGCCGACACCGTCGCCGCCGGCTGGTCGGCCACGCGCCTGGTGACCGGCAAGAGCACCCTGGAGAACCCGGTCGGCCCATACAAGAGCTACGGCTACATCAGGGACGGCGGCCAGCAGGCCGATCACCTGGACACCAAGTCCGAGCCCGACCAGAACACCTACCTGGTGACGGCGTCCAACCCCGGTGGGCCGACCGCCGGCTACGACTACGGCCGGCACTTCCTGATCCAGGGCCACGAGGTCTTCTCGTCCGACCCCACGACCGCCCGCCACGGCTACCTGACGCGGATCAACCTCGACGTCCAGGATCCGGACCACCGGATCACGCTGCTCAACGGGACCGACGGCACGACCGATCCGCAGGGGATCGCGAACACCGCCCTCTACTCGATCGACGGCTCGACCTACGACCCGTTCTCCCAGCAGCTGCTGTTCACGGCCGAGGCCGGCAACAAGGGCGGCGTCTTCAGCACGCCGTTGACGTGGTCGTCGACGACCACGCCGGCGCTGGCCGACCACTTCGGCTCTATGGGGCGCGGGGGCTACGAGGGCATCCACGACGACCGGCTCGGCAACCTGCTGATCGTCGAGGACGTCGGCGGCTCGGGCGTGACCGACAACGGCAGCGCGACCAAGGTCAAGCAGCCGAACTCGTTCGTCTACCGGTTCGTCCCGGCCGCGGCGGGCGACCTCGACCACGGCAAGCTGCAGGCGCTCCAGTTCAGCGTCGCCGGCACGCCGATCAGCTTCCACCCGGCGGCCACGGACCCGACCGGCGCCCACGACGACGCCCTCGGCACGGCGATCAAGACCCTGCACTCGGGTCAGACCGTCCAGGCCAAGTGGGTCACGATCCACGACACGGCCAGCGATGGCACCGCCTCGTTCGACGCCAACGCGGCGGCCAAGGCGAAGGGGGCCACGCCGCTCAAGCGGCCGGAGAACGTCAAGTTCGTCCCCGGCAGCGACTTCGGCTCGTTCGTCTTCACCGAGACCGGCGACACCGATCGCGCGGGCGGCCAGTACCCGGGCGCTGCCGAGCGCGGGGCTTGGGGCGCGCTGGTGCGGGTCGACATCCCGGTCGGCCAGGACACGGGCAGCGGTCGGACGGTCGTGCTCGGCGATCCGACCCACGCGGCGTTCGACAACCTGACCTTCCTCGACAAGGACACGCTGCTGGTCAGCGAGGATCGCGGCGACACCCTTCACGAGCAGCTCGACGCGCTCGACTCGCTGTGGGCCTTCGACCTGCGCAAGCCGATCGACCAGATCAACGCCGACGCCCGCCGCCTGGTCGCCCAGGGGCGCGATCCGGAGGCGCTGGCCGACGTCCAGCTGAAGGACGCCGGCACCCCGAACCACAACGACGGCGACAACGAGGTCACCGGCATCCACGTCTCCGACGGCTCGACGTCGGCCACCGGCATCCTCGGGGCGGTCGATCCCGGCACGGCGTCCGGCGTGCGGATCTTCTTCACCGGCCAGCACGGCGCCAACAGCACCTACGAGCTGACGAAGCTGACGACGCCGGGCGGCCCCCAGGGCCCGGCCGGTCCGCAGGGTCCCGGCGGCCCCCAGGGTCCCGCCGGTCCCCAGGGCCCCGGCGGCCCCAAGGGGCCCCAGGGCGACAAGGGCCCGCAGGGCGACAAGGGGCCGAAGGGCACGATCGTCTTCCGCAGCCTCACGGCGAGCCGCGCGAAGGCCAAGGCCCGGATCACGCTGCCGGTCGCCGGCAAGCTGACCACGACGATCTCGGCCAAGCTCGGCAAGAAGCGGCTGACGCTCGGGTCGCTGACGGTCCGGAAGGCGAAGAAGGGCACCGCCACCTACACGGTGCGCTTCACCCGCAAGGCGCGGCGCGCGCTGGCCCACCGGCGGAGCGCGAAGGCCGCCGTGCAGCTGCGCCTGGTGCCGTCGGGGAGCACCGCCGCTGGCCGCTTCAGCACCGCGAAGACGGTCCGGTTCCGCTCGGCATGAGGCGCTCCGGTGTCGCTCCGGCCCTCGCCGCGATCGCCCTCGCGGCGCTGGCCGGGTGCGGCAACGACGACCGCGGTACCACCACGACCGCCGCGCGGGTCCGCGCGGCGGTCGGTCCGTCGCTGGACCGGTTCGGCCTCGAGCGGGCGCTGGGCAACGGCGTCCGGGCCGGGCTCTACCGGGTGGCGGTGATGAGCCAGCAGTCCGACGACGCGAAGGACCTGGGACAGCCGCTGCCGACCGGCGTCGTCGACGGCGTTCGCTGCACCCTCCGCGGGGCCGGCGCGACCCGCTGCCTGGTCCGCTGGCGGACGGTCGACCGGGTCCGCCAGCGGACCGCCTACCGCGTGCGGCTGCGTCCGGGCGGCTGCTTCGTGGCGGCGGCCGAGCCGGCGCGCGACACGATCTACGACGCGACGATCCGCTCCTACGCCGAGGACCCGCTGAACGTCGTGCAGGCCGTGGGGCGCCCGTGCTGAGGCCGCGACGTCCGGTGGTCGGCCGCCGCTGCGCCTGGCTCGCGGTGGTCGCGGCCCTGGCCGGCCTCGCGGGCTGCGGCGGGGACGACGCGCCGCCCGCCACGACCGCCGCGGTCGCCGCGCGGGGAGCGCAGACGTACGACAAGCGCAGCCCGATCCCCGGCAACGTCGATCCGGTCACCCCGGCCGACCTGCGCCGGCCGATCGCGACCTACCGCCGGCACGTGCGCCGCCAGCTGACGGTGATGCGGGGCGACCTGCGCGGGCTGCGGCGCGCGGTCGCGGCGAACGATCGGGCCGCTGCGCGCGCGGCCTGGCTGCGGGCCCAGTACCGCTACGAGACGATCGGCGCGGCCTACGGGGCGTTCGGCGCCCTCGACCAGGCGGTCAACGGTCGCGCCGGCGGGCTGGCCGGCGGCGTTCGCTCGCCCCGCTTCGCGGGCCTGCACCGGGTCGAGATGACGCTCTGGAGCGGGCAGCCGGTCCGCGCCGCGGCTGGACGGGTCGCACGGCTGGACGCCGCGGTCGCCCGCCTGCGCCGCCACGTCGGCCGGGCCGAGATCGACCCGCTCGACTACGTGCTGCGCGCGCACGAGGTGCTCGAGGACACGCTGGCGCTGCAGCTCTCCGAGCAGGCCAGCCCGTGGAGCGGGGCGGCGCTCAACGCCCTCGCCGGCAACCTCGCCGGCACGCGGCTGTTGCTGGGGACGATCGCCGGCCTGGCCCGGCAGCGCGATCCGGTCGCCGTCCAGCAGTGCTGGCGGGCGATCGGGCGTCTGCAGCGGGCGCTCGACGGCGTTCGCGCGGGCGGACGGCTGCCGCGCTGGGACGCGCTCGGCCAGCGCGATCGCGAGCGGATCTCCGGCCTGACCGCAGCGGCGGCCGAGGCCCTGGCCGTCGTCCCCGAGCTGACCGACCCGCGGCCTCCGCGCCCGCTCAAGCGCGCGATCGAGACCGGAGGAGCGAGCCGATGAAGCGCCGCCAGTTCCTCGCCGCCGGAGCGCTGCTCGGCGCCGGGGCGGCCGTCGACCGGGTCGCGGGCGGCGGTCCGTCCGACGCCGTCGCCGCACCGGCCCCGGCGGCCGACGGCTCCGGGCTGCGGACGCGGATCCCGTTCGAGGGCCCGCACCAGGCGGGGATCCTGACCCCGCGCCCGCCGCAGGCGATCTTCGTCGCGCTCGACGCGATCACGGAATCGCGCTCCGAGCTGGCCGAGGGCCTGCGGGCGCTCTCCGAGCGGGCGCGGCTGCTGACGGCCGGCCACCACGCGCTGCTGGGATCGCCGGGGGAGGGGCCGACGCCGGAGACGGGCGTCCTCGGGCCATTGGCGCCGCCGGACGCGCTGACGGTCACGGTCGGCCTCGGCGCGTCGCTCTTCGACCGCCGCTTCGGGCTCGGCGACCGGCGCCCGAGCGGCCTGACGGCGATGCCGGCCTTCCCCGACGACGACCTCGACCCGGCCGCCTGCCACGGCGACGTGCTGCTGCAGCTCTGCGCCAACAGCAGCGAGACCCTGCTCAACGCGCTGCGCGACCTGCTGCGCGCGACCCGGCCGGTGCTGGCGCCGCGCTGGAAGGTCGAGGGCTTCCTGCCCGACCCGGCCCGCGAGGCGGGCGCCGGCCGCAACCTGCTGGGCTTCAAGGACGGCACCGCCAACCCCGACGTCGGCGATCGTCGCCTGATGGACCGCCTGGTCTGGACCGGCCGCGGCGACGGACCGGCGTGGACGGTCGGCGGCACCTTCGCGGCCGTCCGCGTGATCCGCAACCGGGTCGAGTTCTGGGACCGGGTCTCGCGCGACGAGCAGGAGTTGATGATCGGCCGCGACAAGGCGCGCGGGGCGCCGCTCGGCCGTCGGCGCGAGGCCGACGATCCCGGCTACGCCAGCGACCCGAAGGGCGAGCGGATCCCGCTCGACGCCCACATCCGGCTGGCTCGCCCGCGCACGCCGGCGACCGAGGGCGAGCGGATCCTGCGCCGGTCCTACAACTACTCGCGCGGCATCGACCCGGCCGGCCAGCTCGACATGGGGCTGGCCTTCGCCTGCTTCCAGCGCGACCTCGACCGCCAGTTCGGTGCGATCCAGCGACGGCTGGCCGGCGAGCCGCTGATCGACTACGTCCGCCCGACCGGCGGCGGCTACTTCTTCCTGCCGCCCGGGGCCGCCGATCCGCAGGACTGGGTCGGGTCGGGGCTGTTCGTCTGACGCGGCCCCGCCCCGCGCGGCCCGCCGTTTCGCGATCACCGGATCGTCACAGGCTGCTCACACCGCGGCCACAGGAGCGGCCCACGCGCCGAACTAGCGTGAACGTGCCATGCGGGCGCGGCGGCGCCAACCGCGCCGTCGGGCCCGCGTCTCCCTCACGCCCCCTGGAGCCGCCGTGCCCACGTCGCCCGCCTCGGACGCCCCGCGTCCGGAGTCCCTCGTTCCCGTCGATCCCGCGACCGGCCAGCACCCGCAGGCCGGGCGGACCCGCCGCTCGTTCATCCGCGGCGTCGCCGCCGCCGGCGCCAGCACCGCCGCCGCCGTGGCGCTCGACGGGGCCGGGATCACCGACCTGCTGGGCGATAGCGCCGTCGCCGCCGGTCCACCGACCCGGTTCTCGGAGTTCACGGCGATCGCGGCCTCCAGCGCCGACCAGGTCCAGGTGCCCGAGGGCTTCCGGGCCGACGTGCTGATCAAGTGGGGCGACGAGTTCGCCAACAGCGACGGCACCAAGCTGCGCTACGGCTTCAACAACGACTTCCTGGCCTTCCTGAAGCTCGACGGCAAGCCGGACGAGGGCCTGCTGTTCGTCAACCACGAGTACCCGGCGCCGTTCTTCCAGCACGGCAACAAGGACCCGAAGACGAAGACCGAGGAGCAGATCGCGCTCGAGAAGGACGCGGTCGGCAACTCGATCCTCCACATCCGGCGGGTCGACGGGCTCTGGCAGGTCGTCTCGCCCTCGCCCTACAACCGCCGGATCACCGGCGGCGCCCCCGCCTGCGAGATCACCGGTCCGCTGCGTGGCACCACCCAGGTCGTCGGCGGCGCCAACCTCACCATCGAGACCACCGCCGCCGGCTCGCTGGCCAACTGCTCGGGCGGCATCACGCCCTGGGGAACCACGCTCTCCTGCGAGGAGAACTACGACGGCTACTGGGGCGACGACTCGGCCTTCGCCTACGGCTGGAAGCACGGGGCCGGCAACGACCGCTACGACGAGAAGACCTTCGCCCACTACGGCTGGGTGGTCGAGCACGACCCGTACGACCCCTCCTCGACGCCGCGCAAGCACACCGCGCTCGGTCGCTTCCGGCACGAGAACACCGCCTTCCGCCACGTCGCCGGCAAGAAGTTCGTCCTCTACATGGGCGACGACAAGGCCGGCGAGGGCGTCTACAAGTTCGTCAGCGACCGCGAGTTCCTGCCCGGCCGCCGCAGCCACAACCTGCGGATCCTGGAGCAGGGCACGCTCTACATCGCCAAGTGGTCGCCCGAGGGCCGCCGCCGCTTCGCCAGCCAGGACGCCGGCAAGGCGGGCGGCGCGCTCGTCACCCCCGAGTCGGGCAGCGGCGAGTGGGTGAAGGTCGAGCAGAACGAGCTGGTCGACACCGCGGCGCTGCTGCGGGCCCGGATCGGCAGCGCCCAGTACGACCTCCACTTCGCCACCAACCGGCCCGAGGACGTCGAGGTCGACGCCGACGGCACCGTCTACGTGTCGTTCACCAACAACACCGGCAGCAACGTCTGGGACTACCACGGCTCGATCCGCAAGCTGGTCGAGGCCGGCAACGACCCGACGGCGTTGACCTTCACCTGGCAGGACTACGCCGACGGCGGGCCGACCGGGCGCGCCGGCGCGGGCGAGCAGGGCTTCTCCTCCTGCGACAACCTGGTCTTCGACTCGGCGAACAACCTCTGGGTGGTGACCGACATCTCGTCCAGCTCGCTGAACAAGCCGTCGGCCGCCCACTACCAGTACCACCAGAACAACGCGGTCTTCATGATCCCGCGCTCCGGCCCCAACGCCGGCGTCGCGTTCCGGTTCGCGAACATGCCGGTCGAGGCCGAGGGCACCGGGCCCTACTTCGACGCCGACGAGTCGACGCTGTTCGTCAACGTCCAGCACCCGGGCGAGGAGACCCCGGCCAGCGGCGGCGTCTACGGCGACCCGGCCACCTACTCCAGCTGGTGGCCGGCCGGCAACAAGACCGCCGGCGTCAACCCGTCGCTGCCCCGCCCGGCGACGGTCGCGATCACCCGCGTCAAGAAGGGCGACGACCCGGGGGACACGACGATCCCGCCCGGTCCCGGCCCGGGCCCCGACCCGAAGCCCGGCCAGCCGTCCGGCAAGACCGCGGTCGACGTCCCGGAGAAGGTGTCGCTGGCGACGCTGCTCTCCAAGGGCGTGAAGGCGAAGTACCGCGTCCGCGAGGCGGCCCGGATCGAGGTGATCCTCTACGTGCGGCTGCCGAAGGTCGGACGGCTGAAGTCGCGGCTGCTGACCGTCGCCCGCGTCCGCAAGACGGTCCAGGCGGGCAGCGGCAGCGTCACCCTGCGGCCCGGCACCGTCGCCCGCGCCGCGCTGCGGACCCGCCGCGGCCGGACGCTGCGGGGTCAGGCGCGGCTGATCGTGAAGCCGGTCGACGGCACGCCGAAGGTCGTCCGCCGCTCGGACGCCTTCACGATCCGCTGACCCCCTGCCCCGGCCCTGGCTCGCGTGGCGGATCAGCCCCACCCCTCGGGGCCGATCCGCCACGCGAGCCGCGGTCAGCCGGCGACGGCCCGGGCGGTCTCGACCAGCAGCCGCACGCCCCAGCCGCTGGGGCCCTTGCGCAGGTAGGACCGCGGCAGGTCGGACGACATCGCCGCCATGTCGACGTGGGCCCACGGCACCCCGCCCGCGAACCGCTCCAGGAAGGCGGCGCCCTGGCTGGCGTGGGCGGGTCGGCCGCCGCTGTTGACCATGTCGGCGCTGGTGCTCTTCAGCAGGTCGCGGTGCTCGTCCTCCAGCGGCAGCGGCCAGACCCGCTCGCCGGTCCGCTCGCCGGCGCCGCGGACGGTGTCGAGCCAGCCTTCGTCGTGCCCGAGCAGGCCGGCGTGGGAGTTGCCCAGCGCGACGGTCACGCCGCCGGTCAGCGTCGCGACGTCGATCAGCCGCTCGGCGCCCAGGGCCAGCGCGTGGGTCATCGCGTCGGCCAGCACCAGCCGGCCCTCGGCGTCGGTGTTGACGACCTCGACCGCGGTCCCGTTGGCGGCCACGAAGACGTCGCCGGGCTTCATCGCCGCCGGCCCGACCAGGTTCTCGGTCGCGCCGATCACCGCCACCACCCGCACCGGCAGCCGCAGCCGGGCGATCGCCGCGACCGCCTGCAGGACCGCCGCCCCGCCCGACATGTCGAGCTTCATCTTCGTCATCCCGGCCGGCGTCTTCAGCGAGTAGCCGCCGCTGTCGTAGGTGACCGCCTTGCCGATCAGGCCCAGCAGCGGGCCGGCCGCGGCGGCCGGCTCGTAGCGGGCGACGATCAGCGCCGGCGGCTCGACGCTGCCCATCCCGACCGCGGCGAAGAGCCCCATCCCGCGGGCGCGGAGGGCGGCCTCGCCCAGCTCGACGTCGACCTGCAGCCCGTCGATCTCGTCGCCGAGCGTCAGCGCCTCGACCGCCAGCGCCCGCGGCGTCAGCCGGTTGGCCGGCAGCTGCTGCAGTCGCCGGGCCTCGTTCTGGGCCGCCGCCACGACCGCCGCCGCCGCGATCGCCGCGCTCGCCGACGGGCCGGGGACGGCGCCGCCCGGACCGGCGATCCGGACGCCCTCGGCCGGCGGCGCGGCGGCGGCCGGCTGCTCCGCCTCGGCGTCGGCGGCGCGGGTCGGCACCACCGCCTGGGCGCGGTCGGGGAGGGCGGCGCTCGGGCGGCCGTCGACCTTCGCCGGCCGGTGGGCGACGAGCACCGCCGCCTCGGCGACCGCGGCGGCGCCGTCCTCGTCGTCGACCACCACCGTCACCGCGCGCGCCCGCAGGTCGGCCGCCCGCCGCAGCGCCGCGCCGGTCGCCACCCGCCGGTCCTCGTCGTGGCGGAGACCGTCCTCGCCGACCCCGACCAGGATCCAGCGGACCCCGTCGCCGTCGCGCAGGTGAGCCACGTGGCCGAGCGCGGGACGGGCCTCGCCGTCCTCCAGCAGCGCCTCGATCAGCGCCCGCGGCGCGGCGTCCGGCGCGGCCACCGGACCGGCGCCGGAGACGCCCACCACGACGGCGTCCGCGGCCGGGTCGTCGGCCCGCAGCGCGCGGACGTCGGGGGTGGCGGAACGGGCGGGTGCGGGGCTGGACACCGGTCCAGCCTACGGGCGCGTCGGGTCGGCGGCCGGCCCCGCGTATGCTTCCACCCCTCCGAGCAAGGGAAGCACTGATCATGGCCAAGACCGTCATCCTGAGTTCCGCCCGCACGCCCGTTGGCAAGCTGGGCGGAGGCCTCTCCACCGTCAAGCCCGTCGAGCTGGGCGGGATCGCGATCACGGGGGCGCTCGAGCGCGCCGGCGTCGCGCCCGAGCAGATCGAGCACGTGGTGATGGGCCACGTGATCCAGGCCGGTCAGGGTCAGATCACCGCCCGCCAGGCGCAGATCGCCGCCGGGATCCCGGATCACGTCAGCTCGGAGACGATCAACAAGGTCTGTACGTCGAGCATCCGCTCGGCCGCGATCATCGACCTGCTGGTCCGCGCGGGCGAGCTGGGCGTCGGCGTCGCCGGCGGCATGGAGTCGATGTCGCTCGCGCCCTACCTGCTGACCAACGCCCGCTTCGGCTACCGGATGGGCGACGGCAAGACGGTCGACTCGATGGTCCTGGACGGGCTGACGAACTCGTTCACCCACCGCCAGATGTTCGACGAGACGACCGAGGTCGCCGACGCCCACGGCTGGTCGCGCGAGGAGCTCGACCGCTGGGCGCTGCGCTCGCACGAGAAGGCGCTCGACGCGATCGACGGCGGCCGCCTCGGCGAGGAGATCGTCCCGGTCACGATCAAGGGCCGCAAGGGCGACACCGTCGTCGACACCGACGAGGGTCCGCGCCGCGGCTCGACGATCGAGGCGCTGGCGAAGCTGCCGGGCCTGGTCAAGGGCGGCACCCACACGGCCGGCAACTCGCCGGGCGTCAACGACGGCGCCGGCGCGCTGGTGCTCGCCTCCGACGAGTGGGCCGCGGCCAACGGCAAGGAGGTCCTCGGCGAGATCGTGGCCTTCGGCCAGGCGGCCGGCGAGTTCCCGAACCTGCTGACGACGCCGGGCAAGGCGTCGCACAAGGCGCTCGAGAAGGCTGGCCTGAAGCCGTCCGACGTCGACGTCTGGGAGATCAACGAGGCCTTCGCCTCGGTCGCCCTCAACTCGATCAAGGATCTCGGCATCGACGAGGACCGGGTCAACGTCAACGGTGGCGCGATCGCCCTCGGCCACCCGCTCGGCGCCTCGGGCGCCCGGATCATCGGCTCGGCCCTGCTCGAGCTGCGCCGCCGCGGCGGCGGCATCGGCGTCGCGACCGCGTGCTCCGGCACCGGCCAGGGCGACGCCGTCGTCATCAAGGTCGGCTGAGGCCGACCCCCGCCGCCTCGCGTGGCGGTCGGCCCCCGGCAGCTGGGGGCCGACCGCCACGCGAGCGACGGCCGAGGCCTCGCTAACCTCCGCGGCGTGCCCCGCGCCGCCGCGTTCTTCGACCTCGACAAGACGCTGGTCGCCGGCTCGTCCGGGTTCTACTGGGCGCGGGCGGCGGCGGCCCACGGGCTGATCTCGCGCCGGCGGCTGGCCGCGGACGGCTGGGAGAACCTGAAGTTCCGGATCCGCGGCTCGACCGACGAGTCGACCCGCAAGGTCTGGGAGCGGGTGGGGGAGTTCCTCGCCGGCCAGCGGGTGCGCGACTTCGAGCGGCTGTCGCCGCGGGTCCTGGCCGGCGTGCTGCCGCGGCTCTACCCCGAGATGCTGGCGATCGCCTGGGAGCACCAGGACGAGGGCCGGCCGGTCTACGTGGTGACCGCGTCGAGCCAGGAGACCGCCTCGATGATCGCCGGGGTGCTGTTCTTCGACGGCGCCCTCGGCGCGCCGCTCGAGGCGGTCGACGGCCGCTACACCGGGCGGCTGTCGGGCCCGATGACCTACCGCGAGGGCAAGGTCGAGGCGATGCGGCGGCTGGCCGAGCGCGACGGGCTCGACCTGTCCGCCTCGTGGGCCTACTCCGACAGCGAGTCCGACCTGCCGATGCTGCGGGCGGTCGGCCATCCGGTGGCCGTCAACCCCGACCGCGAGCTGGCCCGGGTGGCGCGCGAGGAGGGCTGGGAGGTGATCCGGCTGGAGCGGCTGGCGACCCACCTGAAGACCGCCGCGGCGCTGGTCGCGGTCGGGGCCCTGGGCGGCCTGGGACGGGCCGCCTCCGCCGGCCGGCCGCTCGGCGGGACCGGGCGCCGCCGCGGCTGATTGGCGCGCCGGCGTCCCGATCCGTCGGACGCTGCGCTAGCATCCTGCGCTCCATAACCCATGCCGAGTCCCGGTCGCACAGCGGTCGGGAGCGGGGGACCCAGTGATCGCCAAGTGGCGATCGGGGGCGAATCGCCGGAGGACTCCGGCGTAGCGCACGTCTTGAGCGCGAGCCCGTCAGCTAACCCCGTAGGCGATGAGACGAAGGGACGGAACCCCCCATGAGTCACGATCGCGACCTCGCGTCCACGCTGCCGTGGGCGCGCAGCCTGCGGGCCTCGCGCAAGCGCCGCGACGCCGCTGCGTCGAAGCGCCGCTGGAGCACCCGCCGGCGCGCCACGGCGACCGCGATGACCGTCGCCGTGCTCGGCCTCGGCGGCGTCGCGGCCGCCCAGACCGGTTCTGCCGGCGGCAGCGCGAAGAGCCAGGCGGGCGGCGCGTCGATCGCCGCCGTCCAGGGCAAGCTCGGGATCGCTGCCGACGGCGTCGTCGGTCCCCAGACCCGGGCCGCGGTCAAGCGCTTCCAGCGCCAGGCCGGGATCGCCGTCGACGGCGTGATCGGACCCCAGACCCTGGCCGCGCTCGGGCTCCGCGGCGGCGCGACCGCCAGCGCCCGCAGCAGCCGCACGACCAGCGGCAGCGCCGGCAGCGGCAGCGGCAGCGGGACGACCAACGCCACCCTCCGCAAGATCGCCCAGTGCGAGTCGGGCGGCGACCCGACCGCGATCTCGGCCAACGGGACCTACCGGGGCAAGTACCAGTTCGACCGCCAGACCTGGCGCGCCAACGGCGGCAGCGGCGATCCGGCCGCCGCCTCCGAGGCCGAGCAGGACCGGATCGCGGCCAAGCTGCTCGCCGCCCGCGGCACGCAGCCCTGGCCGGTCTGCGGCCGCTAGGCCCGGCCCACCGCGGCCCGCGCGAACTGGCGTCAACTCCCACCTCCGCTCCCGAACTGGCGTCAATCCACTCCGCTATCCGGGGCGGAATGACGCCAGTTCGACGGGGGAGGGGTGGGATGACGCCGGTTCGCCCCGACCTTGCGCGCGGTCGCAGGCGCTCCCATCGGTGCCGTGTGCGAGCCTTGGGGCGTGTCATCGTCACTGCGGATCGATCCGATCGCCGAGGCGCGCCGCCATTGGACGGCGCGCTGGGGTGCGGAGCCGGCGCGTCCGATGGCCGCGGTCACCTCGATCATGCGGGTCCAGCAGATCCTGCTGGCGCGGCTCAACGAGCTGCTGCGCGAGGACGCGCTGACCTTCCCCCGCTACGAGGCGCTGATGCTGCTCTCGTTCACCCGCACCGGCGCGCTGCCGCTGGGCAAGATCGGCGAGCGGCTGCAGGTCCACCGCACCAGCGTCACCAACATCGTCGACAAGCTCGAGCAGGACGGCCTGGTCCGGCGGGTCCCGCACGAGTACGACCGCCGCGCGACCCTCGCCGAGATCACCGACGCCGGGCGCGAGGTCGCCGCCCGCGCCACCGAGCGGCTGAACGCGGCCAGCTTCGCCCTCGACGCGCTGGGCGCCGGCGCCCAGGACCAGCTGACCGAGCTGCTCGGCGACCTGCGCCGGGCGGAGGGGGACTTCGTCGGCTGAGCACCCCCGACGGCCGGGGGTGATCGTCGCGGTCCGCGCCCCCGGGCTGGACGTTCCGGCGCCGGCCGCGTACGATCAAGGACGAGATATGCGGGCTTCCGACTATCTCACTTCCACGGACAAGACGGACTGACGATGCCCACGCCTCCCGAGACCGCCGCCACCGCCCTGCCCACCACCCACGAGCAGTGGCAGGCCGCCTACGGCCTGTCGCCCGAGCGCGACGCGGACTTCACGACGCTCGGCGGGATCCCGATCGAGCCGCTCTACACCGCCGCCGACCGGCCGACCGAGCAAGCCGACGGCACGCCCGACCCGTCGATCGGGCTGCCGGGGCAGTACCCCTTCACCCGCGGCGTCTACCCGTCGATGTACCGCGGCCGCCTCTGGACGATGCGCCAGTTCGCCGGCTTCGGCACCGCCGAGGAGACGAACGAGCGCTTCCGCTACCTGCTCGACCACGGCCAGACCGGCCTCTCGACGGCCTTCGACATGCCGTCGCTGATGGGCCACGACTCCGACCACGCGCTCTCGCTCGGCGAGGTCGGCCGCGAGGGCGTGGCGATCGACACCGTCGACGACATGCAGACGCTGTTCCGGGGGATCGACCTCGGCGCGGTCTCGGTCTCGATGACGATCAACGCCCCCGCGGCGATCATGCTGGCCTTCTACGCGGTCGCGGCCGAGCGCCAGGACGGCGGCACGCAGGAGAACCCGGGCGTCCCGCTCGATCGGCTCAACGGCACGATCCAGGCCGACATCCTCAAGGAGTACATCGCCCAGAAGGAGTGGTGCTTCCCGGTCGACCCGGCGATGCGCGTGCTGGGCGACATGATCGAGTTCTCGGCCCGCAACATGCCGCGCTGGAACTCGGTCTCGATCTCCGGGTACCACATCCGCGAGGCCGGGGCGACCGCCGCCCAGGAGCTGGCCTTCACGCTCAAGGACGGCCTGACCTACGTCGAGCAGGCGATCGAGCGCGGGCTCGACGTCGACGACTTCGCTCCGCGGCTGAGCTTCTTCTTCAACGCCCAGATCGACTTCTTCGAGGAGATCGCCAAGTACCGCGCGGCCCGCCGGATCTGGGCCCGCGAGCTGAAGGAGACCTTCGGCGCGAAGAACCCGAAGTCGTGGCTGATGCGGACCCACACCCAGACCGCCGGCGTCTCGCTGACGGCCCAGCAGCCGTACAACAACATCGCCCGCACGGCGATCGAGGCGCTGGCCGGCGTGCTCGGGGGGACCCAGTCGCTGCACACCAACTCGCACGACGAGGCGCTGGCGCTGCCGACCGAGGAAGCGGTCCGGATCGCGCTGCGGACGCAGCAGATCATCGCCCACGAGACCGGCGTCGCGAACACGATCGACCCGCTCGGCGGCAGCTGGTTCGTCGAGTCGCTGACCGACGAGCTGGAGCGCCAGGCCTACGAGTACTTCCGCAAGATCGACGAGCTCGGCGGGATGGTCGAGGCCGTCAAGCAGAGCTACCCGCAGCGCGAGATCGCCGAGGCCGCCTTCGAGCTGCAGACGGCGATCGAGGACGAGCGGCGGATCGTGGTCGGCGTCAACGCCTTCACCGAGGGCGACGACGGCGAGCACCCGATCCTCAAGGTCGACCCGGCGCTCGAGCGCAAGCAGGTCGACCGGCTGGCCGCGGTCAAGGCCGCCCGCGACTCGGCGGCCGTCGAGCGCAGCCTGGCGACGCTGAAGGAGACCGCCGCCAAGCCGGACGCGAACCTGATGCCGCCGCTGCTCGACGCCGCCCGCGCGCACGTCACGGAGGGCGAGATCATCCACGCGCTCCAGGACGTCTTCGGCAGCTACACCGAGACCCCCGTCTTCTGATCCCCGACACCCCGCAAGGAGCCCGCGAGATGAGCGCCACCACCGCGACCCCCGTCAGCGACGCCCCGGCCGGCCCCGTCGGCAAGATCCGCGTGGTCGTGGCGAAGCCCGGCTTGGATGGTCACGATCGTGGGGCGAAGATCATCGCCCGGGCGTTGCGTGACGCCGGGATGGAGGTGATCTACACCGGTCTGCACCAGACGCCGGAGCAGATCGTGGCGACGGTGATCCAGGAGGACGCCGACGCGGTCGGGGTGTCGATCCTGTCCGGCGCGCACATGACGCTCGTTCCGCGGATCGTGGAGCTGCTGGAGGCCGAGGGGATCGACGACGTGCTGGTGACCGTCGGCGGGACGATCCCGGTCGACGACATCGCGCCGTTGAAGGAGCAGGGCGTCGCGGAGGTCTTCACCCCCGGCACCCCGACCCAGGCGATCATCGACTTCATCCGCCGCGGGGTCGCCGCCCGCGAGCGCGACTGACGATCCGCGTTCTCGCGCCACCCCGGGCGCCGACTCCGCGTTTCGACGTCCCGGCGACGTCGAAGTGCGGACTCGCGCCGGGGGGCGGGGCGAGACCGCGATCGGACTGAGGACCCTCTACACCCCCGGCCGTCCGGATCGTTCGATCCGCACCGCACGAATCCCGCGACCTGCGACACCATGGGTCGCCCCACGTCGAAGGAGCCATCTTGGCCACGCTCTCCAGCGCCGCCGTCGCGGCGCCACGCCCCGTCCTCGCCGACCTGCTGCCCGGCGTCCGCGCCCGCAGCGCGGTGCTGGTGGTCGCCGGCGCGCTCTTCACCGCGCTCTGCGCCCAGATCGCGATCCAGGTGCCGCCCTCGCCGGTCCCCGTCACCGGCCAGACGCTGGCCGTCGTGCTGGTCGGCGCCACGCTCGGTGCCCGCCGCGGCGCCGCCGCCCTGGCGCTCTACCTGCTGCTGGGCCTGCTGCTGCCGGTCTACGCCGACGGCAGCTCCGGCTGGCACGTCGTCTGGGGCCCGACCGGCGGCTACCTGATCGGCTTCATCGTCGCCGCCGGCGTGATCGGCGCGCTCGCCGAGCGTGGCGCCGACCGCCGGATCCCGACCGCCTTCGCGATCTTCGCCCTCGGGCAGCTGATCGTCTTCGGCTTCGGCGTCCCCGGCCTGATGCTGGCCACCGGCCAGGACCTCGGCTGGTCGATCCACAACGGCTTCACGCTGTTCATCGTCGGCGGCCTGATGAAGGCGGCCGTGGCCGGCCTGGTGCTGCCCTCCGCCTGGCGGCTGGTCCGCAAGGTCGACGGCGAGGGCGACCGCTAGTCCCCGTCCTCCGGCCGGTCGCCCGCGGGGCGGCCGGCCGCCC
Organism: Patulibacter defluvii; assembly: GCF_034096925.1. Lineage (NCBI taxonomy): Bacteria > Bacillati > Actinomycetota > Thermoleophilia > Solirubrobacterales > Patulibacteraceae > Patulibacter > Patulibacter defluvii. Next base: position 103,862 of record NZ_JAWZSQ010000007.1, on the reverse strand, counting down.
CGCCGGGACCGAAGCGGGCGATCGCGACCGCGGCCCGCAGCCGCAGCGACCCCGGGTCCGGCTCGCCGGTCAGGGCCAGCGCCCGCCGCACCCGGTAGCCGACCGTGTTCGGGTGGACGGCCAGCCGCTGGGCGACCGCGGCGACGCTCATCCCGGCGTCGTGCAGCGCGCCGAGCGTGGCCACGATCTCGTCGCTGAGCGGGGCGAGCACGCGCTCGGCGAAGGCCCGCGCGCCGGCGCCGTCGTGCTGCAGCAGCACCACCACCTCGACGTCCTCGTAGGCGATCACCCGTGGCCGGTCGCTGCCCGCCGCCCGCGCCACCTCGAGCGCCCGGCGGGCCTCGGCGTGGCTGCTGCGGAAGCCGGCCAGCCCACGCGCCGGCCGCCCGGTCGCGGCGACGATCCCGGGACGGGCCACGATCTCGGGCGCTGCCTCGCTCACCACCCAGGCGTAGAGGACGTCGCCCGGGCCTGGCGCCACCAGCCGCGGGGCGGGCAGCCGCGCGGCCGCGGCCTCCAGCCGGGTCACCCGCGCCGCCGCCGTCTCGGTCGGCAGCGCCCACAGCGCCACCGCGACGTGGCGGCGGTCGACGTCGTAGCGCAGCCGGGCGCTGGCGGCGGGGACGTCGGGCGCGGCGGCGGTCAGCAGGTCGCGGATCGTCTCCGCCCGCATCGTCTCGATCCGTGCGCTCAGCCGCGCCCGTTCCTCGGCCTGGTGGTCGACGAGCGGCTGCAGGACCGCGTCGACGTAGGCGAAGAGGAAGGCCGAGGTCGCGGTCGTCGCCTCGTCGAGCACCCCCGGCTGCGGGCAGTTGCGGCGCAGGATCCGCAGCCAGCCGGCCCAGACCTCGGCGTGGCCCAGGCGGTAAGCCCGCAGCAGGTCGGTCGGCGAGCGGCCCTCGGCGACCAGGTCGGTGGCCCAGCGGACGGTCTCCGGCGGCGGCACCGCCGAGGCCGGGTCGGCGCCGGCCCCGAGCATCCCCGCGATCAGCGTCACGTGGGCCAGCGTCGACGCGGCGAGGCTGGCCCGCAGCGCCTCGCCCTCCAGCCCCAGCCGCTCGCAGATCACGCGGTCGGCGGCGGCCGCCACCTGCTCGGCGTCGCGCATGGTCTCGCGGGCGGCGGCCCGGATCGCGGCCCGCGCCATGGGGGAGATCGTGTGGTCAGCCACAGCATCCGCGATCAAAACCTGTGGCGATCGTGAATGCAAGCGCCGCCGCCCCGGCCGAGACTCGGCCCATGGAGGACACCTACGACGTGATCGTGTGCGGGGCCGGCGCCGCGGGATGCGTGATCGCCGCGCGGCTCAGCGAGGACCCAGGCCGCTCGGTGCTGCTGATCGAGGCCGGGCCGCACAACAAGCGGCTGACGGTCAAGGCCCCGGCCGCCTTCCCCAACCAGTTCGGCAGCAAGCTCGACTGGGAGTACTGGACCGAGCCGGAGGAGAACCTCTTCGGCCGCCGGCTGCACGAGCCGCGGGGCAAGCTGATGGGCGGCTGCTCGTCGATGAACGCGATGATGTACGTGCGCGGCAACCGCTACGACTACGACTCGTGGGCGGCCGAGGGCGCGAGCGGCTGGAGCGCCGAGGAGTGCCTGCCGTTCTTCGTCCGCAGCGAGGACAACGCCGACCTGCACGACCGCTACCACGGCCACGGCGGCCCGATGCACGTGCGGACCAACGACCCCGACCCGGTCACGCGCCGGATCGTCGACGCCTGCGTCGAGGCCGGCTTCGAGCGGCTCGACGACCTCAACGGCGCCCACCAGGAGGGCGTCGCCCTGACCCAGGTCAACGTCCGCGGCGGCGTCCGCCAGGACACGGCGACGGCGTTCCTCGGCGGAACCGCGCGGCGGCCGAACCTGACGGTGGTCAAGGGCGCGCTCGTCCACCGGGTCGTGGTCCGCGACGGGCGGGCGGTCGCCGTCGAGCTGTCGACCGGCCGGGAGGTGAAGAGCGTCCACGCCCGCGACGAGGTGGTGCTCAGCGCCGGCGCCTTCGGCACGCCGGAGATCCTCCAGCGGTCCGGGATCGGGCCCGCCGACCACCTGCGCGCGGTCGGGGTGACGCCGCTGCTCGACCTGCCGGCGGTCGGCCGCAACCTGATGGAGCACCCCTTCCAGTTCGTCAACTGGGAGCTGGCCGGCGGCCACGTCGGCCTCTCCGACGCCGCCCACCCGAAGCATCTGGCGCAGTGGCTCGCCCGCCGCAGCGGCAAGCTCACGAGCAACATCGGCGAGGCGCTGGCCTTCTTCCGCACCGACCCGTCGCTGCCGGCGCCGGACATGGAGATCGTCGTTGCGCCGCTCTTCTTCTGGGAGCACGGCAAGCGCGAGCACCCGCGGCCGGCGTTCAGCATGGGCCTCTCCTACGTCGCCCCGACCAGCCGCGGCTCGGTGATGATCGCCTCGCCCGACCCGCGCCGGAAGGCCCAGGTGCGGCTGAACATGCTCAGCCGCGAGGAGGAGGTCCAGGCGATCGTGCGCGGCGTCCACCGGGTGCGCGAGATCGCCGCGATGCCGGCGCTGCGCGAGCTGCGCGGGCCGGAGATCAACCCCGGGGTCTGGGTCGACGACGACCACGCGCTCGGGCAGTGGATCCGGAGCACGGTCGAGCATACCTACCACCCGGCCTGCACGGCCCGGATCGGCGGCCCGGAGGACGGCGTCTGCGATCCCCAGCTGCGGGTCCACGGGATCCCCAACCTGCGGATCGGCGACGCCTCGGCGATGCCGACGATCACCCGCGGCAACACCCACGCGCCGACGATCATGATCGGCGAGCGCTGCGCGGCGTTCGTCCGCGGCGAGGCGCCGGTCGCCGCCCCGCCGGCCGCCGCCCTCGCCTGAGCCTGAGCCGGTCCCGGTCCCGGTCAGCCGCCGGCGTCGGCCGCGAGCGCCGGCACCGGCGGCCCGGCCGTCCAGCCGCCGTCGGGCCGCCGCCAGAGCGCCCGGTAGGGCCCGCGGCCGAGCGCCGGCCCGGTCCGCACGGCGACCCCGAGCGGATCGGTCCGCTCGTCGCTGCCCCAGCGGACCGGCAACGGGCCGCGGCCGCCGCCGACCAGCGGCTCGCCGGTGGCGGGGCCGCCGCAGCCGGGCCGCGCCGGTCCGCACGGCCACAGCAGCACCGGCCGCCAGCGCTGGTCGTCGCCGTCCCAGCGCTCGATCGCGAAGGTCCGGGCGCCGGCACCGGGCCGCACCTGGAGGAACAGCCACAGCCGCCGGTCGGGTCCGCGGCCGACGATCCGCGGCCAGAACGGCAGTGCGGTGGCGGCGGCGCCCGGCTTCGGCCGACCGCGGTGGTCGTAGACCCCGCTCTGCCAGTCGCGGTAGCGGCGGCGGTCGCCGACCGGCAGCCCGCTCTCGGCCGGGTCGATGTCGCGGAGCAGGAACTGGGCGCTGCTGACGACGCCGGGCGTGCGCCACGCCAGATAGGTGCTCCAGCCGGCGAACCGCGCCTGGTCGGCGCGGGTGAACGGCTGGTAGGGGTCGTCCTCGCGGGTCTCGTAGCCGTACTCGGTCAGCCAGATCGGGGCGCCCGGCCCGAGCCGCAGGCGGCCCTCGGCGACCAGCCGCCGCAGCAGCCCGTGGAGCGCGTCGAGGTCGGCCAGCGCGGCCCGGTCGCGGCCGCTGGCCGGCGTCCCGGGATCGGCGTAGCGGGTGTAGGGGTGGTAGGCCAGGCCGTCGGCGACCGGCGGCCGGAAGTCGGCGCAGTCGCCGTCGCCGCGGGGCCGCAGCGCGTCGTCGACGCAGGCCAGCTCGCGCAGGAACCGCAGCGGCGGCACCCCGTCGACCCCGGCCGGGCCGCCGATCGCCGCCAGGTTGCCGAGCAGGATCGCGGCCCCGGGCGAGGCGTCGCGGATCGCCCGCGCGGCCGCCTCGTGCATCCGCCGGTAGACCGCGGGCGAGGCCGGCTGCGGCGCGCCGTCGGGGCCGGGCCGCCACTGGGGCGCGAGGAAGGCCGGGTGGTTCGGCTCGTTCCAGGTCGCGAACCGCGTCACGCGCGGCAGCGGGGCGTCGGCGCCGGCCGGCCGGAAGCGGCCGTCGTAGCGGACGGCGACGGCGCGGGCGAAGGCGGCGAAGGCCTCGGGGTCGGGCGCGTCGCGGGGACGGCCGGGGTTGCTGCTGGCCCGGGCCACCGCCCACCGCGGGGCCCAGAAGGCGACGTCGATCAGGACCGGCAGCCCGGCGCGGGCGGCCTCGCGCACGGCCAGGTCCAGGTGGTCCCAGGCGCCGGGCGCGTAGGTCGCCGGGTCGGCGGGCCGGAACGGCGGCCCCGGCCGGCGGACGGCCTGCGGGTCGGGGGCGATCCGCGACCAGCTGGCGGTCAGCCGCACCAGTCCGACGCCCAGGTCGCGGGCCCGGCGCAGGTCCTCGCGGACCCGCGCGGGCGGGCGGTTCAGCAGCTCGGCGTCGTCCTGCAGGACCAGCGGCAGCGGCAGCGCGGGGTCGGCGCGGGCCGCCGTCGGGGCGCCGCCGGCGACCGCCGCGAGCAGCGCCAGCGCGGCCGGCGGGACCCGGCGCGCGGGGCACCGACTGGCTGCCTGGCCAGGGCTCGGGGTCGGACGCGGCACCTTCCCAGCATCGCCGACCCGTGACCGCGTCGCGTCACCACGCGCGCGCGGGATAGGATCGCGCGGTCCGCCCTTCCCTCGAGGGCGCTCCGGGAGACCTCAGCGTGCCGAGCACTCCGCAGAACAAGATCCGCGTGGTCGTGGCGAAGCCCGGCTTGGACGGTCATGACCGCGGGGCGAAGATCATCGCCCGGGCGCTGCGCGACGCCGGGATGGAGGTCATCTACACCGGTCTCCACCAGACGCCGGAGCAGATCGTGGCGACGGTGATCCAGGAGGACGCCGACGCCGTGGGGGTGTCGATCCTCTCGGGCGCGCACATGACGTTGGTTCCGCGGATCGTGGAGCTGCTGGAGGCGGAGGGGATCGACGACGTGCTGGTGACGGTCGGCGGGACGATCCCGGTCGACGACATCGCGCCGTTGAAGGAGCGGGGGGTGGCCGAGGTCTTCACGCCCGGAACGCCGACCTCGCGGATCATCGATTTCATCCAGGAGGGCGTCGCGGCCCGCGAACGCGACTGACCCGTCCCGGCGGGCGCTCACGGCGCCCGACCATCAGAACCTACCCGCGGTCGCAAGTTCCGGCGACCGCCGACTGACTCGTCAGTCAACCGCGCTACACTGCCGAACGCCCGTTGCCCCCGAAGGAGGCTCTCAAGTGACAAAGATCGTCGTCTTGGTGAAAGAGGTCCCGGACGCCGCCGTCCAGAAGAAGGTCGACCCGTCGACCGGTCGTCTGGACCGCAGCGGCGAGAAGACCCTGAACCCGTTCGACACGCACGCGATCGAGGCCGCGCTGCAGCTCAAGGAGAGCGGCGCGCTGCCGGTCGAGGAGGTCGTCGCGATCACCGTCGGTCCGGCCGGCGCCGAGAAGGCGCTGCACAAGGCCGTCTCGCTGGGTGCCGATCGCTCGATCCACCTGGCCGACGACGGCCTGGCCGGCTCGGACGTGGTCGCCACCGGTTTCGCCCTGGCCGAGCTGGTCAAGCGCGAGAACCCGGACCTGGTCCTGCTGGGCCAGCAGTCGGACGACGGGCAGTCCTACGCGGTCGGCGCGGTCGTCGCCGAGAACCTCGGGTGGCCGGGCCTGACCCAGGTCATCAAGCTCGACGTCGCGGGCACGGAGCTCACCTGCGAGCGCCAGGCCGAGTACGGCTACGACACGGTCAAGGTCCAGCTGCCGGCCGTGATCTCGGTCGGCGACGCGATCAACGAGCCGCGCTACCCGTCGCTGAAGGCGATCATGGGCGCGAAGAAGAAGCCGCTGGAGAAGCTGTCGCTGGGCGACGCCGGCATCGACGCCTCGAAGGTCGGTGCCGACGGGTCGAAGGCCAAGTGGCAGTCGGCCAAGGAGCCGCCCGCCAAGGCCGCCGGCACCATCATCGAGGACGACGACACGGCCAAGACGGTCGAGCAGATCGTCGCCTGGCTCGACGAGCGGAAGCTGATCTGAACATGAGCAACATCCTGGTCTACGCGCTCCACCACGAGGGCGCGATCAACAAGAACTCGCTCGGCGCCATCTCCGCGGCGTCGAAGCTGGCCGGTGAGCTCGGGGGCGAGGCGCACGTCGTGCTCGTCGGCGAGGACATCAGCGACGACGTCGCTGGCTCGGTCGGCTCCTACGGCGCCGCCAAGGCCTTCCGCGTCAACGCCCCGGCGGGCGTCGCCCAGCCGGTCGTCGACGCGCTCGACAAGGTCGCCGCCGGCGGCGACTACGCCTACGCGATCTTCGGCGGCGGCCTGCTCGGCTTCGAGGCCGGCGCCGGCCTCGCCGCCCGTCGCGGCGGCGGCATCGCGGTCGAGATCACCGACGTGCGCGTCGACGGCGGCCAGCTGGTCGCCGAGCGCCCGATCCTCGGCGACAGCCAGATCTCGGAGATCACGTTCGACGGCTTCGGCGTGGTCGTCGGCCGCCTGAACGCCTTCGAGGCCGTCCAGTCGGGCTCGCCCGTCGGCGTCGAGGACGTCGCGGTCGACCTCTCGGACGCCTCCGGCAAGGTCACGGTCGTGACCCGCGGCGAGCAGCGCGGCGCCGACGTCAACATCGAGGACGCCAACGTCCTGATCACCGGCGGTCGCGGTCTCGGCAAGCCCGAGAACTTCTCGCTCGCCGACGACCTGGCCAAGGCCTTCGGCGGCAACAGCGCCGTCGCCGCCACCCGGGCCGCGGTCGACGCCGGCTGGTACCCCTACGCCGGGCAGATCGGCCAGACGGGCAAGACCGTCGCGCCGAAGCTGTACCTGGGCCTGGGCGTCTCCGGCGCGATCCAGCACAAGGTCGGCATGCAGAGCGCCGAGAACATCGTCGCCATCAACAAGGACTCCAACGCGCCGATCTTCGAGTTCGCGGATCTCGGCGTCGTCGGTGACCTCCACGCGATCACCCCGGCCCTGACCGAGGCGATCAAGGCCAAGAAGGGCTGAGGACCATGGCCGCCACTGCGAAGAACGGCGCGATCGCGCCCGCACAGTTCCCGCCCCCGGTCGACGCGGTGGCGGAGTTCGTCGCCGCCCCGGAGGCGGGCGAGGACGAGCGGATCGAGGTCGGCGTCGCCATCGTCGGTGGCGGCCCCGGTGGCCTCGCCGCGGCCAACCGGCTGCTGCAGCTGCTGGCCGAGGACCCCGAGCTGCTCGAGCAGCTCGGGGAGGTCCCCGTCGCGATCGTCGAGAAGGGCAAGGTCTGCGGCGCGCACAACCTGTCCGGCTCGGTGATGAAGCCGGGGCCGCTCGAGGAGCTGTTCCCCGACTTCGACCCCAAGGCGAACCCGGCCGTCTACACCGAGGTCGAGGACGACGCCGGCGTCTGGCTGCGCAACGACAAGAAGTCGCTGACGCTGAAGCCGACGCCCCCGAACTTCGCCAACAAGGGCAACTGGGTGATCTCGATCTCCCAGCTCTGCCGCTGGATGGCCGAGCAGGCGGAGGAGGCCGGGGCCTACGTCCTGACCGAGACCGCCGCCCAGAAGCTGCTGGTCGACGGCGAGCAGGTCGTCGGCATCGTCACCGGCGACAAGGGCCGCGGCAAGGACGGCGAGGAGCTGGGGACCTTCGAGCCCGGGATGGAGGTCCACGCCAAGGCGACGGTCCTCGCCGAGGGCAACTGGGGCCACCTGACCGGCGCCGCCGTCAAGCGCTTCAACCTGGCCGAGGGCAAGCAGCCCCCGACCTGGGAGATCGGCGCCAAGGAGGTCTGGAAGGTCAAGAAGCCGTTCGGCAAGGTCGTCCACACCTTCGGCTGGCCCGCCAGCCCGAAGAAGAAGGACGCGATGGCCGGCGGCGGCTGGATCTACCCGATGGGGGAGGACCAGGTCTCGATCGGCTACGTCGTGCCGCTGCACACGCCCGACGCGACCGTCTCCGTCCACGACCTGCTGCAGACCTTCAAGTCGCACCCGTACGTCAAGGACGTGCTGGAGGGCGGCGAGCGCGTCGCCTGGGGCGCGAAGGCGATCCAGGCCGGCGGCCTGCTGTCGCAGCCGAAGCTGTCGGTCCCCGGCGCGGTGATCGTCGGCGAGGGTGCCGGCATGGTCGACATGGCGCGGCTGAAGGGCGTCCACCTGGCGATCGCCGCCGGCAAGATCGCCGGCGAGCAGATCTACCAGCAGCTGAAGGCCGGCTCGAACGACTTCTCCGGCTACGAGCGGGCGATCGAGGACTCGGTCGTCGGCAAGACGCTGCGCGAGGTCCAGTCCAACCGCGGTCTGCTCGACGCGCACGGCCTCAAGGTCGGCGCGGCGCTCTCCGGTCTCGACTTCGTGACCAAGGGCAAGCTGCCGCCGGGCAAGCCGACGCTGCACCTCGACAAGGAGGTCGCGGTCGCCGTCCCGGACAAGCCGATCAAGGACATCTACCCGCAGCCGGACGGGAAGTACTACTTCGACAAGCTGAGCTCGGTGTTCATCACCGGCAACGCGACCCGCGACGACGCGCCGAACCACATCCGGATCGAGAAGCGGGTCCCGCGGCAGGTCGCGGAGACGTGGAAGTGGATGTGCCCGGCCGGGGTCTACGAGATCGAGGACGACCAGCCGTCCGAGGGCTTCGTCGACGTCACGGTCAACTACACCAACTGCGTGCAGTGCGGGGCGATCACCGCCCGCGGCGGTCGCCTGACCCCGCCCGAGGGCGGCGACGGCCCCGCCTACCAGGTGGTCTGAACCGGCGCCGGCCCGCGCCGGCACCGCCAGCGGACGACCGTCCGATCCGTCCGAGGGGCGCGCAACTTGCGCGCCCCTCGGCGGTTGGAACAGGGGAATCCGGTCGTCGGGCATGATCCGAGGACCGTCCTCCCGCCGCCCCCTCCCGCCGTTCGCCATGGTCGCTCGTTCGTTCCCGCTCCCTCGCCTACGCCGCTCCGCCGCCGTCGCGGCGATCGCCGGCGGCGCGCTCGCCCTGCCGGCGGCCGCCGACGCCGCGCGCGGCTCGGGCGTGCCGGCGAACGCGCTCCGGATCGAGCGGCCGCTCTGCACGAACTCGGGCAGCGACCCGCTGCAGCGGACGGCGAGCTTCGAGGTCCGGCTCCGCGACCTGTCGCCGGCGTCGCGGTCGTTCGGCTTCGCGGCGCTGTTGCAGGAGCGGGCGATGCCCGGCGGCAAGTGGACGACGCTGAGGGGCGCGCGATCGCCCGCCGGCTTCGGCCGCTACCAGTACGCCCGGGCCGGCAGCACGCAGATGGTCCGCAAGATCTCGATCGCCGACCTGCGGCCGGGCTACCGCTACCGGATGCAGGTCCGCGGCCGCTGGAACCGCGGCACCGGCGGACGCGGGACGACCGTCCTCAGCCGCAGCTGCGCGATCGCCGACCTGCGGCCCGACGTCGGGCTCGCCGGCGGCCCGATCGCCTGGACCCCGGGGACCTCGGCCAACCAGGTCGTCTACCGGGTGCCGGTCACCGCCAGTCGCCTCGCGGCCCTCGGCGACCGTCCGGTGACCGTCGAGCTGCGGCAGGCCGGGGTCGTCCTGACCTCGACCAGCTACGTGCCGAGCGCCGCCAGCGAGGTGCTGCTGGTCGCCGGCCGTCGCTGCGCCGCCGACCGCCGGCTGACCGTCGTCGTCGACCCGGCCGGCGAGATCGACGAGCGCGACGAGACGAACAACGTCCGCACCGTCCCCTGCGCGCCGGCGTCGTGAGCCGCGTTCGCGCCTGGACACGTGACCGAGGCGCTCCGCGGTCGACTGCTACCCTGCTTCGACGATGAAGGCCGAGATCCATCCCGAGTACGCGCCCGTGGTCTTCCGTGACGTCTCCGCGGGCGTCACCTACCTGACCCGCTCGACGCTGAAGAGCGAGAACACGATCGAGCTGGACGGCACCACGTACCCGGTGGTCGACGTCGAGATCTCTTCCGCCTCGCACCCGTTCTACACGGGCAAGCAGAAGATCGTCGACACCGCTGGCCGCGTCGAGCGCTTCCGCCGTCGCGCGGCCAAGCGCGCCGAGACGCAGTCCTAGCGGGTCCCGGGGCCTCGGCGGGCAACGCTCGTGGCCGCCACCCGCCCACCGGCTCGGGCGCCGTACGACCAGCAGGCCGCGGCGCCCACCGACACCTCCTACGCCGCGCAGCAGGACGCCCCCGTCGGCGGCCAGGCCGTCATCGAGGGCGTGATGATGCGCGGCGTCAAGACCTGGGCGGTCGCGGTCCGCAAGCCGCTCCCGGAGCAGCTGGTCGACGGCGCGATGCCCGCCGGCGTCGCCGCCGAGGGCGAGATCGAGATCCAGACCTTCCCCTTCCGCTCGGTCCTGGCCCGACGGAAGCTGCTGCGGACCCCGGTCCTGCGCGGGGTGGTGGCGCTGGTCGAGTCGCTGCGGATCGGCTTCCGCGCGCTGCGGATCGCCGCCAACGCCCAGAGCGGCGAGGACGAGCCGGAGATCGGCGCCGGCAGCTGGATCATCGCCGTCCTCGGCGGGCTCGGGCTGGCCGTCGGCCTCTTCTTCCTGGCCCCGGTCGGCCTCACCAGCCTGATCAAGGACCAGCTCGGCTCGGGCTGGCTGTTCTGGATGGTCGAGGGCGTCGTCCGGACCGCGATCTTCATCGGCTACCTGGTGCTGGTCACGCGATTGGCCGACCTGCGCCGGGTCTTCGAGTACCACGGCGCCGAGCACAAGACGATCGCCTGCTACGAGGCGGGGCTGCCGCTGACGCCCCGGAACGCCGAGCAGTTCAGCCGCCTGCACCCGCGCTGCGGGACCAGCTTCATGCTGATCGTGATGATCGTGGCGATCTTCGTCTTCGCCCCGGTCGGGCTGCCCGAGTGGTACTGGCTGTTCGCGACCCGGATCCTCGGGATCCCGCTGATCATCGGCCTCTCCTTCGAGGCGATCAAGTTCGCCGGTCGCCACCGCGCCAACCGGGTGGTGGCGAAGTTGATGTGGCCGGGCCTGCAGCTGCAGCGGCTGACCACCAAGGAGCCCGACCACGACCAGCTGTCGGTCGCGATCGCCGCGCTCCAGGCCGTGCTCGACCGCGAGGACCCGCGCGCCGCCCGCGGGCGCGACCTCGTCGGCATCGAGGTCGCGGCGTAGCCGCCGATTGGTCCGGCCCGTGGACGGGCTTCCGGTTCTGGAACCGGCGGGCGGCTGGGCCTAGGCTCGCGGGGTGTCCATCACCACCGTTCCCACCCCCCGGATCTCGCTCAAGTCGCTGGCCCCCGAGAGCTACCGCGCGATGGCCGCGCTCGGCCGCAGCGTCACTCTCGACCCGCAGCTGCGGGGGCTGGTGAACGTCCGCGCCTCGCAGATCAACGGCTGCGCCTACTGCGTCGACACCGACGGCAGCGAGGCGATCGCCCACGGCGAGGACCCGCGCCGGCTGGCGGCGCTGGCCGCCTGGCACGACTCGCCCTTCTTCACCCCGCGCGAACGGGCGGCGCTGGCCGTCACCGACGCGGTCACCCGGCTGCCCGACGCCGGCCTGCCCGACGACGTCTACGCCGCCGCCCGCGAGCACTTCGACGACGAGGAGCTGGCCCAGCTGCTCTTCGCCGTGCTCGTGATCAACGCCTGGAACCGGATCGGCGTGCCGACCCGGATGGCGCCCCCGCGGCTGGCCGGCGCCTGATCGACGGGCCCGCCGGCCACCGCGGCCCGCACGCGAGCCGGCCCGCGAATACCATCGGTCGCTGTGATCGAAGCGCTCGTGGACCAGATCGAGGCCCGGTTCGCCGAGCTGGAGCGGCAGATCGTCGATCCCGAGGTGATCGGCGATCGCCAGCGCTACGCTGAGGTCGGGCGCGAGTACCGGCGGATGCAGGACGCCGACAAGCTGGCCAAGGACTGGCGGCGGGCGACCGACGACGCCGCCGGCGCCCGCGAGCTGCTGGAGGAGGCCGAGGACGCCGAGGTCCGGGCGCTGCTGGAGAGCGCCCGCGAGCGGATCGCCGAGGTCGAGGAGGAGATCCGGCTGGCGATGGTCGATCCGGATCCCTACGACGACCGCGACGTGATCGTCGAGATCCAGGGCGGGGCCGGGGGCGAGGAGGCCGGGCTGTGGGCCGGCGACGTCTACCGGATGCTCAGCAAGTACGCCGAGCGGCGTGGCTTCAAGAGCGAGCCGATGCAGGTCGCCGACGGCAAGTACACCTTCGCGGTCAGCGGCGACGGCGCCTACTCGGTCTTCAAGTGGGAGGGCGGCACCCACCGCGTCCAGCGGGTGCCCGCGACCGAGTCGCAGGGTCGGATCCACACCTCGACCTGCACCGTCGCGGTGCTGCCGGAGGCCGAGGACGTCGACATCCAGATCGACCAGAACGACCTCCAGATCGACGTCTACCGCTCGTCCGGGCCCGGCGGGCAGTCGGTCAACACCACCGACTCGGCGGTCCGGATCACCCACAAGCCGTCCGGCGTCGTGGTCTCGATGCAGGACGAGAAGTCACAGCTCCAGAACCGCGAGAAGGCGCTGCGCGTGCTCCGCGCCCGCCTCTACGAGCACGCGGTCGCCGAGCAGCGGGCCGAGCAGGCCGCGGCCCGCAGCGCCCAGGTCGGCAGCGGCGACCGGGCGGAGAAGATCCGCACCTACAACTACGGCGAGCGGCGGGTCACCGACCACCGGGTCAAGCTCACCCTCTACTCGCTGGAGGCGATCCTCGAGGGCGAGCTGGACGAGTTCACCGCCGCGCTGCAGGCCGACGAGAAGCGGCGGCTGCTCGAGCTGCAGGCGGCCGACAGCCAGCCGTGAGCGCCGCCGAGCCGCCGGAGACGGTCGCGGCGGCGGTCCGGCGGCTGGCCGCGCGCTTCGCCGCGGCGGGGATCGACACGCCGCGGCTCGACGCCGAGCTACTGGTCGCGCACGTGATCGGCGGCGACCGCGCGCGGCTCTTCCTCTCGCCCGAGCGGCCGCTGGACGGCGACCAGGCGGCGGCGCTGGCGGAGCTGGAGCGGCGGCGGGCGGAGGACCGCGAGCCGGTCGCCCACCTGCTCGGGACCCGCGGCTTCCGCTACCTGGAGCTGGACGTCGACCGGCGGGTGCTGGTGCCGCGTCCGGAGACCGAGCTGCTGGTCGAGGTCGGGCTGGAGCTGCCGGCGGGCACGGCGGTGGTCGACGTCGGCACCGGCAGCGGCGCGATCGCGCTGGCGCTGGCCGACGAGCGGCCCGACCTGCTGATCCACGCCACCGACCGCTCGCCCGAGGCGCTGGCCGTGGCGCGCGCGAACCGCGACCGGCTGGGCCTGGAGGTGCGCTTCCACGAGGGCGACCTGCTGGCCGATGCGGTGGCGGCGATCGGGCCCGGGGCGCGGCCGCTGGCGGTCCTCTCCAACCCGCCCTACGTGCCCGACGGCGACCGCCCCGGCCTGGCGCCCGAGGTCCGCGAGCACGACCCCGCGCTGGCGCTCTTCGGCGGCCCCGACGGGCTCGACGTGATCCGCCGGCTGCTGCCGGCCGCGGCCGACGCCGGCGCGGCGCTGGCGGCGGTCGAGCTGGGCGCGGGGCAGGCGCCGGCGGTCGCGGCGCTGGCGCGGGCGGCCGGGTTCGCCGAGACCGAGATCCGCGACGACCTGGCCGGGATCGGCCGCGTGGTGGTCGCGCGCGCCGCGGCGGGAGAGGGCACGCCGCCCGCCGACCCGGGCCGGCTGCCGCTCGGGCGGGCGGCGATCGAGCGGCTGACCGCGGTCACCGGCGCCGGCGGCGTCGCCTGCTTCCCGGCCGAGACGGTCTACGGGCTGGCCGTCGACCCCGACGACGGCGACGCCGTGCGGCGGATGGCGGCGCTCAAGCGGCGCGATCCGGGCAAGCCGAACGCGGTCATGTTCTGGTCGGTGGAGGCGGCGCTCGAGGCGCTGGGCCCGCTGCCCGGCGCGCTGGCCGAGGCGATCGCCGCGCTGCTGCCGGGACCGCTCGGGCTGCTGGTGCCGAACCCGCGCCGGCGGTTCGCCGCGGTCACGGGCGAGGATCCGGAGAGCCTGGGGATCCGGGTGCCGGACCTGGCCGAGCCGGTCGACGCGCCACCGATCGCCCAGACCAGCGCCAACCACGCCGGCGGACCCGACCCGGCGACCCTCGACGCGGTCCCCGACGACGTCCTCGACGGCTGCCGGCTGGTGGTCGACCGCGGTCCGCGGCCCGGCACCGCGTCGACGATCGTCGACCTGCGCGGCGACGGCTGGCGGATCGTCCGCGAGGGCGTCGTCCCCACCGCGACGGTCGCCGCCCGGCTCGCGGGGCGGATCGGCCCCGAACGTCGGGGCTGAGCCGCCACGCGACGACGACGAGGGCGGCCGGCCCGTACGATCAGCGCATGCGGATCGTCGTCGCCTCGGACCACGCCGGCTTCGCGCTCAAGGAGCACGTCAAGGCCCGCCTCGACGCGGGCGGCCACGAGGTCACCGACGTCGGCACCAGCTCCGACGCCTCGACCGACTATCCCTCGTTCGCCGCCGCGGCGGCGCGGGCGGTGGCCGCCGGCCAGGCCGATCGCGCGGTCGTCGTCTGCGGCTCGGGCAACGGCGTGACGATCACCGCCAACAAGATCGACGGGATCCGCGCGGTCAACGCCCACGACGCCGACGAGGCGTCGATGGCGCGGCTGCACAACGGGATCAACGTGCTCGGCCTGTCGCAGGCGCGGATCACGCCCGAGGCGTCGGAGCCGATCGTCGAGGCCTTCCTGACGACGGCCTTCGAGGGCGGCCGCCACGAGCGCCGGATCGACGAGATCGCCGACGTCGAGCGCGGCGGCGAGGGCCTGCCGCCCGCCGCGGCCTGACGGACGTCGCGCGGCGGTCGGCGAGGGACCGCCGGCCTCGCTAGCATCGATCGGGTCGCGACTGGCGCCGCGAGCCCCGTGCGGGCTCAGGGTGGAACCGACCACCGGGGAGCGACACCTTCATCGCCGCGCGCCTGGGCACCCGCCAGCCACCTCCGAGGAGACGCCCGTGTCCACCCTGCCTGCGAATTTCTTCAACGCGTCGGTTGTCGATGTCGATCCCGAGGTCGCGGAGGCGTTGGGGTTGGAGTTGCGGCGGCAGCAGGAGACGTTGGAGATGATCGCGTCGGAGAACTTCGTTCCGCGTGCGGTCCTGGAGTGCCAGGGCAGCGTGTTGACGAACAAGTACGCCGAGGGCTATCCGGGGCGTCGCTACTACGGTGGTTGTGAGCATGTCGATGTGATCGAGCAGTTGGCGATCGATCGCGCGAAGGCGTTGTTCGGGGCCGAGCACGCCAACGTCCAGCCGCACGCGGGCGCGCAGGCCAACAACGCCGTCTACCACGCGTTGCTGCAGCCCGGTGATCGGATCATGGGCCTCTCCCTCGCTCACGGCGGTCACTTGTCGCACGGGATGAAGCTCAACGTCTCGGGGCGGTTGTACGAGATCGTGGCCTACGAGGTCGATCGCGAGTCCTCCCGGATCGATATGGACGAGGTCGCGCGGATCGCCCGCGAGACCCGGCCGAAGTTGATCGTCGCCGGCTGGTCGGCCTACCCGCGCCAGCTCGATTTCCCGCGCTTTCGGGAGATCGCGGACGAGGTGGGGGCGTTGTTGTTCGTCGACATGGCCCACTTCGCCGGCCTCGTCGCCGCCGGCCTGCACCCCTCGCCGGTCCCCTACGCCGATGTCGTGTCCACGACGGTGCACAAGACGTTGGGTGGGCCGCGGTCGGGGATCATCCTCTGTCGGGAGGAGCACGCGAAGAAGATCAACAGCGCGGTCTTCCCCGGCCAGCAGGGCGGCCCGTTGGAGCACGTGATCGCGGCCAAGGCCGTCGCGTTGAAGATCGCGGCTTCCGACGAGTTTCGGGAGCGGCAGCAGCGCACCATCGACGGCGCGCGCGTCCTGGCCGAGCAGCTGCTGGCGGCCGGCAACGGGATCACCGTGCTGACCGGCGGCACCGACGTCCACCTCGTCCTCGTCGATCTGCGCGAGACCGCGTTGGACGGTCAGCAGGCGGAGGATCGGTTGCACGAGGTCGGGATCACGGTCAACCGCAACGCGGTCCCGTTCGACCCGCGCCCGCCGATGGTCACCTCGGGTCTGCGGATCGGCACCCCCGCCCTGGCGACCCGTGGCCTCGGGGTGGAGGACTTCCGGCAGGTCGGGTCGATCATCGCCCAGGCACTGGCCGCCGACGAGCAGGCCTTCGCCGCCCAGCAGGCCGATCTCGCCGGCCAGGTCGCCACGATCGCCCAGCGCTTCCCCCTCTACGCCGACCTCGCCTGACCCGCCCGCGGCCACGACGGGCCGACCGGCGCCGTAGGCTCTGCTGCTGATGACCTGGCGCGATCCCTTCGTGGCGCTGCTGGTCGCCTTCGCCGTCGCCGCGGCGGTCACGCCGCTGGTCGCCCGCCTGGCCCGGCTGCTGGGGGCCGTCGACCGACCGCGGGGTCGCGGCCTGGCCGTCGGCGGCACCCCGCTGCTCGGCGGCCTGGCGATCGCCGCCGGGGTCGGGGTGGCGATCGCGATCAGCATCGGCGACTTCCCGTCGACGCCGGTCTGGGAGGGACGCAGCGACAACCTCCACCACATCCTCCTCGGCGGGCTGGCGATCACCGTCGTCGGCGTGCTCGACGACCGCTTCGACCTCCACCCGCTGGCCAAGCTGGCGGGGCAGGCGGCGGCGGCGTGGATCCCCGTCTCGCAGGGGGTCGAGGTCGGCAACATCACCCTGCCCTTCCTCGGCGCGCTCGACTTCGGCAGCTTCGGCGTGCCGCTGACCGTCGCGGGCTTCGTGGTGATCATGAACGTCGTCAACCTCTCCGACGGCGTCGACGGGCTCGCCGCCGGGGTCTGCGCGATCGCCGCGATCGCGCTCGGGATCGTGGCCTGGGACCTGCAGAAGGAGCACGCCAGCCTGCTCGCCGGGGCCACCTGCGGCGCCGCGCTCGGCTTCCTGGTCCACAACTTCCACCCGGCGCGGGTCTTCATGGGCGACACCGGCGCCAACCTGCTCGGCTTCCTGCTCGCGGCCGTCGCCGTCGAGGGCTCGGTCAAGACCGGCGCCGTGCTGGCGCTGGTGGTGCCGCTGATCGTGCTCGCGGTGCCGTTCCTCGACACGACCTTCGTGGTCCTCAAGCGGCTGAAGGCGCGGCGGCCGATCTACAGCGCCGATCAGAACCACTTCCACCACCGGCTCAGCCGGCTCGGGTTCAGCCAGCGGCGGGTGGTGCTCTACCTCTACGCCTGGGCCGGCGCGCTGGCCGGGGTGGCGATCGCCCTGCGGTTCGTCCCCTACAACGACGACCACGACCACTACGACCCGCTCTGGACCTCGGTGATCGTGGCGATCGTGCTGCTGGTCCTGGCCTTCAGCGTCTACCTGGTCTACCTGCTGGAGATCGTCAAGCTGCGGCGGCTCGACGCGCTGCGGCTGCGGCGGCTGCGGCCCGACGTCAGCGAGCAGGACATCGACGCCGACGTCACCCGCGCGCTGGAGACCGGCGAGATCGACGCGATCACCGGCGAGCACCGGGCGGTCGCCGACCACGACGATGACCGCGACCGCGGCCGCGGCACCACCGGCGAGACGCCGACGGTCGGCCCCCGCGGCTAGGGCGCCTCGGGCGCCAGCTCGGCGTCGGGGCGGCCGTAGATCGCCCGCAGCCAGGAGCCAGCCAGCGCCTCGACGATCTCGTCCATCGAGAACTCGGAGTCGCGGGCGATCTGCTGGTAGAGCGTCCGCTCGACGCCCCAGACCAGCGCGAACGCGGTCGAGCGGGCGGGGAACGCGGGCGCGTTGCCGGCGGCCTGCTCGGCCACGATCCGCTGCTCGGTGGCGTCGATGAAGCGGCCGATCAGCGCCCGCCAGTGGTCGGAGACCTCGCGCTCGTAGGTCGAGACCTCGACGATCGCCCGCAGCAGCGGCCCGTGCTGGACGAAGATGTTGGCGATCTCGGCGATCGCGCTCCGCAGCACGTCGCTGCGGATCCCCTCGCCGGAGAACCACGCGTCGGCCTCGATGTAGAGCTGCTCGGCGACGGTGCTCGTCAGCCGCTCCAGCACCTCGCGCTTGTCGCGGAAGTAGAAGTAGAACGCGGTCCGCGAGATCCCGGCCCGCCCGGCCAGCCGCTCGACGTTCAGATCGGCGTAGGTCTCGCCCTCGCCGAGCAGGTCCTCCATCGCCCGCAGGACGTCCTCCTGGACCTGGGCGCGCTTGCTGGTGGTGTCGGCGCGGCGGGGGCTCGGTGGCACGCCGCCGAGCGTATCGGCCGGACCTGACGGGGTGTCGGGTCGCGGGGGGCCTTTACCGGCCCTATAGGATTCGCGAGTGCTCGACGAGCTGCTGCTGCTCGCCGGAGCCCTGCTCGTGGCGGGGTTGTCCGCCTCGCTCTTCGCCGGACGGCTACGCGTGCCCGCGCTGGTCGTGTTCCTGCTGCTGGGGATGCTGGCCGGTCCCGACGGCACCGACATCGTCCACCAGCGCGACGCCGAGCTGATCCGCGACATCGGGCTCGTCGCCCTGGTCCTGATCCTCTTCGAGGGCGGCCTGGCAGCCGGCTTCAAGGAGATCCGGCCGGTGCTCGGGCCGGTGATCTCGATGGCCACCGGCGGCGTCCTGATCACGACCGCGGTCGTCGGCACCGTCACCTACTTCGCGCTCGACGTCTCGTTCGAGGAGGGGCTGCTGCTGGGGGCGATCGTCGCCTCGACCGACGGCGCCGCGATCTTCGCCCTGCTCCGCGGGTCGACGCTGCGACGGCGGCTGGCGCGGACGCTCGAGGGCGAGGCGGGGATGAACGACCCGGTCACCGCGCTGCTGGTGATCGGGCTGGTCAACCTGCAGACGAAGAGCGACTACGGGGTCCTCGACATCGTCACCACGATGGTTGGCGAGCTGGCGATCGACGCGGTCGTCGGCACGATCATCGGCCTGCTCGCGGTGCAGGCGTTCCAGCGCGCGAAGCTGGCCAGCGAGGGTCTCTACCCGGTCGCCTCGCTGGCGACGGCGATCCTCGCCTACGCGGTCGCCACCAACCTCCACGGCTCCGGGCTGCTGTCGGCCTACGTCGCGGGCCTGATCCTCGGCTCGTACCCGATCCACGGCAAGCGCTCGATCACCGCCTTCCACGACGGGATCGCCTGGGTCGCCCAGCTCGGCATGTTCCTGGCGCTGGGGCTGCTGGTCTCGCCCCACGCGCTCGGCGACGTCTGGGGCGAGGCGCTGGTGATCACCGCCGCCCTGCTGCTGCTCGGCCGGCCGCTGGCGGTGCTGCTGCTGCTCGGACCGCAGGGCTTCTCGCAGCCGGAGCGGCTGGCGCTCTCGTGGGCCGGCCTGCGCGGGGCGGTGCCGATCGTCTTCGCGACCTTCCCGGTGATCGCCGGCCTGCCGCGGGCGACCGAGTTCCTCTCGATCGTCTTCTTCGTGGTGCTGCTGACGACCGTCCTCCAGGGGGTCACCTTCGAGGCGCTGGCCGCCCGCCTGAAGGTGACGACCACCGAGTCGGCCGTCGACCAGCCGCTGGTCGAGGTCTCGACGATCCGCCAGCTCGGCGCCGAGGTGGTCGAGGTCCGCGTGGGGGAGGGCGACGCGATGGTCGGCGCGCGCGTGAAGGAGCTCGACCTGCCGCGCGACGCGCTGGTCAGCGTGCTGGTCCGCGGCGACGAGGCGCTGCTGCCGCGCGGGTCGACGCGGTTGGAGGCCGGCGACCGGCTGCACGTGCTGGCCCGCCGCGAGGTCGCCGGCGACCTGCCGCGGCTGGTCGAGCGGTGGCGGGTCGGCCCGGTCGGCCCGGCCGTCCGCCCGGCGCGCCGCTACGTGGCGATCGCGCCGATCTTCCGGACCGGTCCCTGGGACGCGCGCGACGGCGACCCGGGCGAGCCGCAGACCGTCGGCGGGATCGAGATCGTCGAGCGGCTGCGGCTGCGGCGCGACCGGCCGGGGGCGCTGGTCGTGCTCGGCGACGGCCGCTACGCCGTCTCCGGCAACGTCGTCCTGGTCGGCTCGCGGCAGGCGGTCCAGCAGCAGGCCCGCCGGCGGCTCGACCGCGCCGGCGACGACGCCGAGGCCGGCTGGTGGCAGGAGGTCATCGGGGCCTGCGCGGCCTAAGCCGCGGTCGCCGCCGCGGCGGGCTCCGGCTCGGGCTCCGGGGGGTCCGGGTCCGGCGTCAGCCGTCGCAGCAGCGGCGGCACCAGCAGCGTGGTCAGGATCGACATCCCGACCACGACGGTGAACTGGTCGCCGTCGATCACCCCGGCCGAGGCCCCGAGGCTGGCGACGATGATCCCGACCTCGCCGCGCGGGATCATCCCGACGCCGACGAACGCCGCCTCGCGCGGGCGCGGACGCATCGTCAGCCGCGCGCCGAGCCAGGCGCCGGCGAACTTCGTCACCACCGCCAGCACGACGACCACCGCCAGCAGCGCCAGCACGTCGCCGTCGAGGAACGCCCCGGGGTCGACCTGGAGCCCGATCGCGGCGAAGAAGAAGGGCGGGAAGAACGCGTAGAGCGGCGCGATCTCCTCCTCGACGTCGTTGTGGTCCTTGGTCTCGGCGACCGCCATCCCGGCCAGGAAGGCGCCGATGATCGCGGCCAGGCCGATCTCGGCCGCGACCGCCGCCAGCCCCAGGCACAGCAGCACCGCCGGCATCAGCGGCGACTCGGCGAACCGCGGCCGCTCCAGCAGGTCGGGCACCCGCGCCAGCAGCCGGGTGCCGCCGAGCGCGACGAAGCCGAGGAAGGCCGTCGTCACCGCCAGCACGACCGCGATCCCGCCGACGTCGACGTTGCCCTGCTCGGCGATCCCGGTCGCCACCGCCAGCAGCACCATCGCCAGGATGTCGTCGACGATCGCCGCGCCCAGGATCACGCGCGAGACCCGCCGGCTCAGCAGTCCCAGGTCGACCAGCACCGCCGAGGTGATCCCGACCGAGGTCGCGACCAGCGCCGCGCCGAGGAACATCGAGGTCGCGGTGCCCTCGCCGAGCGCCGCCCCGAGGATGCTGCCGGCGGCGAACGGCAGCACCACCCCGAGCACGCCGACGGTGACCGCGCTGGTGCCGACCGCCCGCAGGTCGGAGAGCCGCGTCTCCAACCCGACCCAGAAGAGCAGGAAGATCACGCCCAGCTCGGCGAAGACCTCGATCGTCCCCTGCGGGTGCACGAGCCCCAGCACCGACGGGCCGACGATCACGCCGGCGAGGATCTCGCCGATCAGGCTCGGCTGGCCGAGCCGCTTGAACAGCTCGTCGCCGAGCTTCGCCGCGAGCAGCAGGACGAAGAGGTCGACCAGGATCGCGGTCGTCGTGGAGGCGGCGGCGAGCGGGGGCAAGCGGACGGGCGACGTTACGGACCCGCCGGCTCGCCGTCGATCGAACATTCCGCCAGGTCCGGTTGCGACCGTGGCGCCCTCGGCCCAGGCCAGCGGCAACGCGCCAAGCTGGTGCGGACGGTCACGAGCGCTTGCGACGGGTCGCACATGCGCTGGTGCCGCGGCGCACGATCCTCGGTCATCACTGGGGATTCCGGGCCCTACCGCATGGCGTGCGCGCGCTCGGTCCTATATCGTGGCGGCCGCCGCCGTGGGAACTCCGGTCGTTCCGGAGCCCCGCCGCATCGCCGCTGCACGACGATGTCGACCTCTCCGTTCGCATTCGGTCCCCCGACCAACGATGAGCCCATCCGGCCAGACGCCGAGTCCCGCGACCGCGGGGATGCTCGTCCTGTCGGGCCTGGTGCTGGGCGTGCTGCTCGGGGTCGCCGTGGGGTCGTTGCTGGATGCGATGGGGCCCGCGCTCGTGTTCGGCGTCCTCGCCGGGCTGATCGGCGGGGTGGCTGCGGTCGTCGTGCGCTTCCGGGATCTCTGAGCTGAGCGCCGCGATGCCCGTCCTGCGCTTCCTCGACGTCGTCCTGGTCCTGTTGACCCTCCCGGTCGCGCTGCTGCTCGGCGCGCCGGCCGGCGGCTGCCTGATCGGCGCCGGCGTCTGGGTCGCCCAGCGCGCGATCGCCGAGGCGGTCGTCCGCAAGGCCCAGGCCTCGGGCGACGTCCGGACCGCGGTCAAGCTCAACGTGGGGGCGCTGCTCGGCCGCGCCTGGCTCGTGACCCTCGGGGTCATCGCCGCCGGCGTCGGGATCGGCGACGATCACGGTGCCGCCGCCGCCCTCACCGTCTTGGCCGCCTTCACCGTCTACCTCGTCCTCTCGCTCCTCAGCCGCGCCGCTGCCGATCCGGCCGCCGGCGCGAAGCACACGCACCCCGGAGGGTCCGCGCACTCATGAGCACCCGCGCCAAGGTCTTCACCGGTCTCGGGATCTACGTCGCCCTGATCGTCGCCGTCGCCGTGGGCTTCGGTTGGACCCGGGACGACAACAAGGCCTTCCAGCCGCAGAACGAGTTCAAGCTCGACGACTGGATCGACCTCGGGGTCTTCTCGGTCAACAAGGCGGTCATGTACGTCGTGATCGCCGGTCTCCTGACCGTCGTCACGATGGTCTGGATCGCCAACCGGATGCAGGCGCGGCCGAACCGCGTGCAGACCCTGGTCGAGATGCTCTTCTCGCTGATGCGGGACAACATCACGCGCGGGAACATGGACGACAAGATGGCCGCGAAGTGGTTCCCGTTCATCGGGACGATCTTCCTGTTCATCTGGTTCTCGAACATGATCGGCTACATCCCGCTGCCGACCAACACGCACGAGAAGTTCGACCTCTTCGGGCTCCAGATCCCGAGCTTCGCCCTCTACGCGGCGACCGCGAACCTCTCGATCCCGCTGGTGCTCGCGCTGGTCGTCTGGATCTCCTACAACGTCGAGGGGATCCGCGCCAAGGGCTTCGTCGGCTACCTCAAGAGCCTGATCCCGCAGGGGGTCCAGGGTCCGATGGCCGGCTTCATCTTCGTGTTGGAGTTCTTCTCCAACGTGATGCGACTGATGTCGCTCTCCGTGCGTCTCTTCGCCAACATCCTGGCGGGCCACCTGATCATCCTGTTCATGGGTGGCGCGCTGGTGGTCCTGCTCGGGATCGAGGCGCTCGGTGTCATCACCCTGCCGATGGGCGTCGTGCTCTTCCTCTTCGAGGTCGGGCTGGTCGCCACCCTGCAGGCATTCATCTTCGCCACCCTCACCGCCATCTACCTCGGCAGCGCCGTTGCCGAGGAGCACTGAGAGACCCAGAAGGAGTCAACTCGTGGACCTCTCCATCATCACGCAGCTCGCGCAGGCCGACGTCGCTGGTGCCGGTTCTGACGCCGGCAAGGCGATCGCCCTCGGCCTCGGTGGCGGTCTCGGTGCCGCCGGCGCCGGCGTCGGCATCGGCTACATCTTCGGCAAGATGATCGAGTCCGTCGCCCGCCAGCCCGAGCTTCGCAACGAGCTCACCGGCATCCAGTGGCTCGGATTCGCGCTGACCGAGGCGTGCGTGTTCTACGGCCTCGTGGCCGGCCTGCTCGCGTTCTTCCTGTAGGGAATGACCGCGTCCGTGACCACCCCGACCGTCTGAGGAGCCGATGAGCGTCATCGCCAATCTCCCGACGATCCTCGCGTCCGCCGAGGGCGGCGAGGACACGGGTGGCAGCTTCCTGGTGCAGCCGGGCATCGGCCTGATGGTGTGGACCCTCCTGGTCTTCGTCATCGCGATGTTCCTGCTCTCGAAGCTCGCCTTCCCGAAGATCGCCGAGGCGCTCGACGAGCGCCAGCGCAAGATCACCGAGTCGATCGACGCGGCCGAGCGTGGTCGCAAGGAGGCCGAGGAGCTGGCCGCGGAGTACCGCGAGCAGCTGCAGAAGGCCCGCGCCGAGAGCGAGGAGATCATCTCCCGCGCGCGGCGCTCCGCCGACCTGCACGAGTCCGAGTCGAAGGACGCGGCCAAGAAGCAGCGCGAGGAGATCCTCGAGCAGGCCAAGCGCGACAGCGAGGCGGAGGCCCGTCGGGTCGTCGGCGAGCTGCGCAGTGACGTCGCGTCGCTGATCGTCGACGCGACCGCCAAGGTCACGCGCAAGACGCTGACCGCCGACGAGCAGAACCGCCTGCTCGACGACGCGCTGGGCGAGATCGACTTCTCGAAGCTCTCCACCGAGGGCGGCAGGTAGTCCGATGGAGGAGATCGCCCGCGTCTACGCTCGCTCGCTGTTCGAGGTCGCCCGTGAGAAGGGCAACCTCGACACGGTCGCCGAGCAGCTCGGCCAGATCGACGACGCGTTCACCGAGTCGCGCGACCTGCGTGTGTTCTTCTTCTCGCCGTACTTCGGTACGAAGGAGAAGCGCGAGGCGCTGGGCAAGGTGATCACGGACGCCGAGCCGATCGTCGTCAACCTGCTCGACGTGCTCGTCGAGAACCACCGGCTGCCGGCGCTGCCGCGGCTGCGGCGCGCGTTCGATGCGCTCTGGCGCGAGGAGCGCCAGCTGCTGCCGGTGCAGATCACCAGCGCCGTGGCGCTCGACGACGCCGCCGCCCAGCGGATCGGCGACGAGATCGGTCGCCGGACCGGGCGCACGATCGAGCTGACCACCGCGGTCGATCCCGACCTGGTCGGCGGCCTCACCCTGCGCGTCGGCAACCAGATCCTCGACGCCTCCATCCGCAACCGCCTCGAGTCGCTCCGCCGCCAGGTCGCGGCCGGCTGAGTCGCGCCCGAACTTCCGAAGCTCTTTCCAAGGACCGCAAGCTCCATGCAGATCAAGCCCGACGAGATCACCAGCATCCTCCGAAGCCGCATCGAGGGCCTCGACGCCGGCAAGGCCGAGCTGAACGAGGTCGGCACGGTGCTGTCGGTGTCCGACGGCATCGCGCGCATCCACGGCCTCGACAACGCCGTGTCGTTCGAGCAGCTCGAGCTGCCGCACGGCGTCACCGGCCTGGCCCTGAACCTCGACGCCGACAACGTCGGTGCCGTGCTGTTCGGCGACTGGGACAAGATCGTCGAGGGCGACACGGTCAAGCGGACCGGCACGCAGCTCGAGATCCCCGTCGGCGACGCGCTGCTGGGCCGGATCGTCAGCCCGCTCGGCGTGCCGCTCGACGGCAAGGGCCCGATCGAGACGACCGAGACGCGTCCGCTCGAGGTCAAGGCCCCGGGCATCATCGAGCGTCAGCCGGTCGAGGAGCCGCTGCAGACCGGCATCAAGGCGATCGACGCCATGATCCCGATCGGCCGTGGCCAGCGCGAGCTGATCATCGGCGACCGCCAGACCGGCAAGACGTCGATCGCGGTCGACACGATCATCAACAACAAGGACGCGGGCGTCATCAGCGTCTACGTCGCGATCGGCCAGCGGATGGCGACGGTCGTCAACCTGGCCCAGGTGCTGGCCGAGAACGGCGCCCTCGACTCGGCGATCATCGTCGCCGCCGGCGCCGACGAGGCCGCCCCGATCAAGTACATCGCCCCGTACGCCGGTGCCGCGATGGCCGAGCACTTCGTCTACAACGGCGGCCACACGCTGGCCGTCTACGACGACCTCACGAAGCACGCCTTCGCCTACCGCCAGATGTCGCTGCTGCTGCGCCGCCCGCCGGGCCGCGAGGCGTACCCGGGCGACGTCTTCTACCTGCACTCGCGGCTGCTGGAGCGGGCCGTGAAGCTGTCGGACGCCCTCGGCGGCGGTTCGATGACGGCGCTGCCGATCATCGAGACGCAGGCCGGCGACGTCTCGGCCTACATCCCGACCAACGTGATCTCGATCACCGACGGTCAGATCTTCCTCGAGCCGAAGCTGTTCTACTCGGGCGTCCGCCCGGCGATCAACGTCGGCATCTCGGTCTCCCGCGTCGGCTCGTCGGCGCAGGTCAAGCCGATGAAGAAGGTCGCCGGTCGGATCAAGACCGAGCTGTCGCAGTTCCGCGACCTCGAGGCGTTCGCGCAGTTCGGCTCGGACCTCGATGCCGACACGCGCCGCACGCTGGCCCGTGGCGAGCGGCTGGTGAAGACCCTGAACCAGGGCGAGCGCTCGCCGGTCCCGGTCCAGGACCAGGTGATCCAGATCTACGCCGCCACCAACGGCTACATCGACCGGATCTCGACCGACCGCGTCGAGGAGTTCCACCTCCGCCTGACCGAGACCGCCCACAGCGAGATCCCGCAGGTGCGCGAGAAGATCGCCGCCGGCGACTGGTCGGACGAGACGGTGGCCGCGGTCGACGCGTTCGTCAAGAAGTTCGCCGAGGAGGACTTCGGCTACGACCTCGACGAGGACGGGGAGCCGCTCGAGCAGGCCGTCACGGCCTGATCCGCGAGCTCGTCTGACTGCTCATGGCACAGCGCGACGTCAAGAACCGGATCGCCTCGGTCCAGAACATCCGCAAGATCACCCGCGCGATGGAGATGGTCTCCGCCGCGCGGCTGCGCAAGGCGGAGGAGCGCGCCGCGTCGCTGCGGCCGTACGCCGACGCGCTGCGCAAGATGACCCGCCAGGCGGCCCAGGCCGCCGGCAGCGGTGAGCTGCAGGCCCAGCCGGTGCTCCAGACCCACGAGCAGGAGCGGACCGTCGGCCTGCTCCTGGTCACCGCCGACCGCGGCCTCGCGGGCGCCTTCAACTCGCAGATCCTGCGGGCCGGGCTCCAGCGCGCGGAGGAGCTGCAGGCGGAGGGCAAGGCCGTCCGCTGGTACGTCACCGGTCGCCGCGGCCTGTCGTCGCTGACCTTCCGCAACTACGACGTCGCCGCGTCGTACACGGGCTTCACCGATGCGCCGACCGGGGTCCACGCCCAGGAGATCGCGGAGGAGCTGGTCGGGGGCTTCGTCGATCAGCAGATCGACCGGGTCGAGATCATCTTCAACCACTACGTCTCGCCCCTGGTCCAGGAGGTCAGCCGCCAGACGCTGCTGCCGCTGAGCCAGGCCGAGGTCGAGGTCGAGGGCGAGCCGTCGGCCGACGAGGCCCCCGAGGCGACCGGCGGGGCCAAGGCCCTGGTCGAGTACGAGCCCGATCCGGCCGAGATCCTGGCCCAGCTGGTGCCGGAGTTCGTCGAGGTCTCGCTGCTGCGGGCGCTGCTGGAGTCGGCCGCGTCCGAGCACGGCGCCCGCATGACCGCCATGCGCAGCGCCTCGGAGAACGCCGGCGAGGTGATCGACAGCCTGACGCTGGCGATGAACCGCGCCCGCCAGGCCGAGATCACGCAGGAGATCATGGAAGTCGTTGCCGGTGCGGAGGCGCTGAACTAGATGCGCGCCACCCGCACCCCGTCCTTCGCCGCGGCCGGCGCAGCCACCCGCCGCCGCCCCGAGAACCGCAAGAAGAGGAACTGATGGAAGCCGCAACCGCCACCAACACGGGCCGGATCGAGTCGATCCAGGGCGTCGTCGTCGAGGCCGCGTTCCCCAGCGGCCAGCTGCCCGAGATCAACAACGCGATCGAGACCACGCTGCCCGACGGCAGCCGCCTGGTGCTCGAGGTCCAGCAGCACCTCGGCGACGACCGCGTGCGCGCGGTCGCCATGGACTCGACCGACGGCCTGGCCCGCGGCATCGAGGTCCGGGACCTCGGCGGCCCGATCAGCGTCCCGGTCGGCGAGATCACCCTCGGCCGGATCTTCAACGTCCTCGGCGACACGATCGACGGCAAGGACCAGATCGCCCCGGACGCCGAGCGGTGGGGCATCCACCGTCCGGCCCCGAAGGTCGAGGACCTGACCCCGACGACCGAGATGTTCGAGACGGGCATCAAGGTCATCGACCTGCTCGCCCCGTACTCGAAGGGCGGCAAGGTCGGCCTCTTCGGCGGCGCCGGCGTCGGCAAGACCGTCCTGATCCAGGAGCTGATCAACAACCTGGCCAAGGAGCACGGCGGTCTGTCCGCGTTCTGCGGGGTCGGCGAGCGCTCCCGCGAGGGCACCGACCTCTACCTGGAGATGCAGGAGTCGGGCGTCATCGACAAGACGATGCTCGTCTTCGGCCAGATGAACGAGCCCCCCGGAGCCCGCATGCGCGTGGCGCTGACGGGCCTCACGATGGCCGAGTACTTCCGTGAGCAGGGCGGCCAGGACGTGCTGCTCTTCGTCGACAACATCTTCCGCTTCGTCCAGGCCGGCTCCGAGGTCTCGGCGCTGCTGGGCCGGATGCCGTCGCAGGTCGGCTACCAGCCGACGCTGGAGTCGGAGATGGGCCAGCTGCAGGAGCGGATCACCTCGACCCGCCAGGGCTCGGTCACCTCGGTCCAGGCCATCTACGTCCCGGCCGACGACCTCACCGACCCGGCGCCGGCGTCGGTGTTCTCCCACCTGAACGCCCAGACCGTGCTGTCGCGGGCGATCTCGGAGAAGGGCATCTACCCGGCCGTCGACCCGCTCGACTCGACGTCGACGATCCTCAAGCCCGAGGTCGTCGGCCAGGAGCACTACGACGTCGCGAACCGCGTCAAGGAGATCCTGCAGCGCTACAAGGAGCTGCAGGACATCATCGCGATCCTCGGCATCGACGAGCTCTCCGAGGAGGACAAGATCACCGTGCAGCGCGCGCGGAAGGTCGAGCGCTTCCTCTCGCAGCCGTTCCACGTCGCGACCCAGTTCACCGGCCTCGACGGCGCCTACGTGCCGATCGCCGAGACCGTCCGCTCCTTCAAGGAGCTGATCGAGGGCCAGCACGACGACCTGCCCGAGTCGGCGTTCCTGCTCAAGGGCTCGATCGACGACGTCGTCGCCGCCGCCAAGAAGGGCTGATCGCCGTGGCCCACACCCCGTTTCGCGTCGATGTCCTGACCCCGACGGGCGAGCTGTTCGGCGGCGAGGTCGAGCAGGTCTCGACCCGTACGGTGGCGGGCGAGATCGGCATCCTCGCGGGCCACGCGCCCCTGCTCGGCCGGTTGGAGCCGGCCGAGCTGAAGCTCCACGTGAGCGACGGCGACGTCAAGCGCTACGTCCAGATCGGCGGCTACGTCCAGGTCGCGCAGGAGGGCAACGTCCTGCTGCTCGTGGACGAGGCGTTCCCGGTCGAGGAGTACTCGCTGGAGGACGCCAAGAAGCGCCAGGAGAAGGCCGAGAGCCGCCTGGCCGCCGCCGAGGAGGGCACCGAGGCCCACCGGCTGGCGCTGGCCGCCAAGCACCGCGCCGACGCGCTGGTGCGGCTCAACGAGCGCCTCTAGGTCCTCGAAGCCCCCTGGAACGCGAAAGGGCCCCGAGAGGGGCCCTTCGTCGTTCCCGCACCGGGAGGGTGGATGCGAGGTGCGCGTAGACCAAGCAGGTCGGGTTGGGCGGCGCGAGAGCTGTACGTGGTACTGCCGAGCGCCGACCGGCCCGAGATGCGCCGGTATACGCGCGCCTCGAGCCGCCCTCAGAAGCCGCCGTTGTGGTTGTAGATCAGGATCAGGAACATCCCGACCAGCGAGAGGATGCTCATGAGGCTGAACGCCACCACGGTGGTGGTGACCGTGACCGTCTCGGGCTCGTGCTGCTCGTGCTCGCTCATCGCCGCCGATCCTACTGGGAACGCGCCATTTGTGACGGTGGCGGGAGCAAGCGGCGCGCGCTCGCGGGGGGCGCGGGGACGGTGCGGAGTTGGTGCGGGATCGGCACGGTTCGGGGGTGGAGTCGTGACGGTCCCGGCGGCGACGATCGGGCGGTGGATTCCGCCGACCGTCGGTCGCGACGCTGACCGGCCGGCAGGCCGGCGCGATCGCGGCCAGCCAGCTGCTCGCGTGCGGCCTGACCCGGCGCGCGATCGTCACCCGCGTCCAGGCCGGGCGGCTCTTCCGCGTCCACCGCGGCGTCTACGCCCTGACCCCGCAGCTCGACGAATGGGGGATGCGGCTCGCCGCCGTCCTGCGGGCGACCGGTGGACGTCCCGACGCCGAGGGTGCGCTCAGCGGGTGGTCGGCGGCCGCGGCGTTGGAGCTGACGACGCGGCGGCCGCCGATCGAGCAGGTCACCACCGTCGGCGGCAGCGGCCGGTCCGCGCCCGGCGTGGTGCTGCGCGTGACCAGGGGGTTCGCCGCCGGCGACCTGACCACGGTCCGCGGCTGCCGGTGACCTCGGCGGCGCGGACCGTGCTCGACGTCGCGGCCATGCCTCGATCCAGCCACCGGCAGGTCGAGCGGCTGCTGCGCGAGGCCGTCTACCGCCGGCTGCTCGATCCGGCGGGCCTGCGGCGGGCGGTCGAGGCCCATCCGCGGCGGCGGGGCCGGCGCGTCGTGCGCGAGGTCGCCGGCTGGATCGACGACCAGCCGGCGACCGAGAGCCCGCTGGAGGCGCGGCTGGTGCGGCGGCTCGCGCGGCTGCCGCTGCCGCCGTGGTCGACGCAGGTCGCGGTGGTCGGCGCCAGCGGGCGCCGCTACCGGGCCGACGTCGCGCTCCCGTCGGTGCGGCTGATCGTCGAGGGCGACGGCCGCGACGGCCACGCGACGCCGGAGGGGTTCGAGCGCGACCGGCGGCGGGACGCGGACCTGGCCGCCGCCGGCTGGCAGACGATCCGGGTGACCGGAGCCCAGCTGCGGCGGTCGGCCCGCGACGTCGACGGCTGGATCCTGGCCGCCGTCCGCGCCCGCTCCCCGACCTGACCCCCGAGCGCGCGCCGTTCGTGACCGTGGAGGTGCCAAGGAGCGCGCCGCCGGAGGGGGGCCGTATCCTTCCGCGGATGGACGAACGGCTGCTCGCCGAGCGGCTGGTCGGGTACGACACCTCGCGTCCGGACGGCCTGCGGGCCGCCGGCGGGTTCGTCAAGGGCTGGCTCGAGTCACACGGGATCGACGCGCACGAGCGCGATCACGACGGGCTGCCCGTGCTCCTGGCCAGCGTCGGCCCTGCCGACGGCCCGACGGTGATCTTCCACGGCCACCTCGACGTCGTCCCCGGCCACGCCGAGCAGTTCGTGCCCCGGATCGAGGGCCAGCGGCTGTACGGCCGCGGCACCTACGACATGAAGGGCGGCCTGGCGGCGATGCTCTGCGCGCTGCGGGACTGCGCCGGCGTCGTCCACGCGCGCGACGGCGCCGGGCCGCGCGTCCAGCTGGTCGTGGTGCCCGACGAGGAGAGCGAGCAGGTCGACCGCCGCTCGACCGACACGCTGGTCCGCGAGGGCGTGCTGCAGGGCGACTTCGCGATCACCGGCGAGCCGACCGAGCTGCAGATCGGCGTCCAGGCCAAGGGCGTGCTGGCCGTCCGCGCCGCCGTCCACGGCACCAGCGCCCACGGGTCGACGCCGTGGGCGGGCGACAACGCGATCCTGAAGGCCTTCGACGCCTTCCGCCGAATCGAGACCCTGCCCTTCAGTCGCCAGAGCAGCGACCTCTACGACCGCCCGTCGATCAACCTCTCCCGGATCAGCGGGGGAGAGGCGTTCAACATGGTGCCCGACCGCTGCGAGATCACGATCGACATCCGCTACGTCCCCGGCCAGGATCCCGAGCAGATCCTCGGCCAGATCCGGGCGATCCCGGACGTCGAGGTGCTGCGGGTGCTGGAGCGCGGCCCGGCGATCGTCTCGCGCTCGAACCCGTTCGTGGTCGCGCTCCGCGACGCGGTCGGGCGCACCGGCCACGGCGCTGGCCTGACCGTCGGCCGCGACGGGGCCTCCGACGCCTTCGCCTTCCTGGAGGCCGGGATCCCGGCGGTCGAGTTCGGCCCCGAGGGCCACGGCCACCACGGTCCCGAGGAGTGGGTCTCGATCCCCTCCCTGGCGCGCTACCGGCGCTCGCTGGTGGAGTTCGTCCGCGCCGTTCCGGCCGCGGTCGCCCGCAACGGCGGCGGCGAGCCCACGGCGGCGGCCGACCCGCCGAGCGACCCGCCGGCCGCGACCGACACCGACACCGCACAGGCCGCCGCGCAAGCGGGCCCGGCCGGGGAGCCCGACCGATGAGCACGCCCGCCGCCGACCGTCCGCCGCGCCCCGGGGTCGCCTTCGCGCTCCGCTTCCTGCTGGCCGGCATCATCGTGCTCGTCGTCGCCGGCGCCGCGGTCGCCACGACGATCGAGAACGAGGCCCAGAAGTCGATCGACGCGCTCGGCCCGGAGACCAAGCTGCCCGGCCTGGAGGGCGTCCTCTCCGACGTCCAGCCCGGCAAGCCGCAGACGATCATGCTGGTCGGCGACGACCGCCGGCTGGACGACCCGAAGGGCACCACCACCCGCTCGGACACGATGATCCTCGTCCGGCTGGACCCGGAGGCGAACGCGACCACGATGCTGTCGCTGCCCCGCGACCTGCTGGTCGACCTGCCCGGACAGGGCCGGACGAAGCTGAACAACGCCTACGCCGGCGGCCCCAAGCGGCTGATCGAGACGATCCAGACGATGCTCTCGACGCCCGACGAGCCGTTCCTGGTCCACCACTTCGTGTCGATCCGGTTCGGGGCCTTCTCCCGCGCGGTCAACTTCTTCGGCTGCTTCTACGCCGACATCGACCGCAAGTACTTCAACCCGCCGGGCACCGGCTGGGCGGCGATCGACGTCGACTCCGGCTACCAGCGGATCTGCGGCGAGAAGTCGCTCGACTACGTCCGCTTCCGCCACCTCGACAGCGACCTGGTCCGCGAGGCCCGCCAGACCAACTACCTGGCCGAGGCGCGGGCCCAGATCGCCAACTCCGAGATCCTCGACAAGCGCAACGACCTGCTGCGGGCGATCCGCCGCTACGTCAAGACCGACATCGGCTCGGCCAAGGGCTTGCTGGGCGTGATCCGGCTGGCCGTCGACGTCGCCGGCAAGCCGACCCAGCGGGTCACCCTGCGGGTCGGCGACGCGGGCGACAAGGTCAGCGTCGTGACCACGCCCGACGCGCTGGCGACCGCCGCCCGCCAGTTCCTCCACCCGGGCACCATCCCGGGCGAGAAGAGCCGGGCCGCCCGCGACGCCGCCGCCAGGACGGGCGAGCAGCCGGCCAAGACCACCGTCCGCAAGCGCAAGGCGCGGACGCCGGGGACGCTGTTCGCCAACCCCGACGCGGCCCGCCAGACGATCTCGGCCTCGATCGCGTCGAAGATCCGGATGCCGATCTACTACCCGAAGCTGATGCGCACCTCCGGTCGCTACCGGGCCGAGGACTCGCGCGGCTACGACATCCAGTCCGAGAACGGCAAGACCTTCCCCTGGCAGGCGTACCGGATCGTGGTCGCCGAGGGCGGCGTCGGCCAGTACTACGGCATCCAGGGGACGACCTGGAAGGACCCGCCGATCCTGAAGCTCGCCGACGACGAGGAGCGGATCGGCGGCCGCAAGTGGCGGGTCCAGTACGACGGCAAGAAGATCCGGCGGCTGATGTGGAGCAGCGGCCGCGGCACCTACTGGATCAACAACACGCTCTCGAACGAGCTCTCCAACCCCGAGATGCGCTCGCTGGCGCGGTCGCTGACGCGCTACTCCGGCTAGGCCGGGGCACGGACTCGCCGGCCCCGGACCTCCGGTAGCCTCCTCCGTCTCATGTCCGCTGCACGAGAGCCCATCGGCGTCATCGGGACCGGCTATGTCGGGCTCGTCACGGCGGCCGGATTCGCCGAGCTCGGGAGCGACGTCGTCTGCGTCGACATCGACGCCGACAAGGTCGCGCGCCTCAACCGGGGCGAGATCCCGATCTACGAGCCGGGCCTGGCCGAGCTGGTGGCGAAGAACCGCGAGCGCCTGACCTTCACCACCGACATCGCGCCGGCCCTGGAGCGGGCGCGGCTGCTGTTCGTGGCGGTCGGCACACCGCCCACCTACTCGGGCGACGCCGACCTCTCGGCGGTCAACGCGGTGATCGGCGCGATGCCGGCCTCCGACCGCCACGCGCTGGTGATGAAGTCGACCGTCCCCGTCGGCACCGGCGCGAACACCAAGCGCGTCTTCGCCGAGCAGGGCAAGTCGGGCTTCCGCTACGTCTCCTGCCCCGAGTTCCTCAAGGAGGGCACGGCGGTCGGCGACTTCCTGGCTCCCGACCGGGTCGTGGTCGGCGACGACGGCGACTGGGCCGGCGACGCGGTCGTCGACCTCTACCGCCCGCTGCTGGTGCCCGACGAGGGCGGCAACGGCCCCGGCCAGCTGGTCCGGACCGACATCGCCTCGGCCGAGATGGTCAAGCTGGCCTCGAACGCCTTCCTGGCCACCAAGATCTCGTTCATCAACGAGATCGCCAACGTCTGCGAGGAGACCGGCGCCGACGTCGTCGAGGTCGCCCGCGGGATGGGGCTGGACGAGCGGATCGGCCCCAAGTTCCTCAACGCCGGGATCGGCTTCGGCGGCTCCTGCTTCCCGAAGGACGTCACCGCCCTCAAGCAGCTGGCCGGCAACTCCGGCTACCACTTCCAGCTGCTGAACTCGGTGATCGAGGTCAACGAGCTGCAGAAGCGGCGCGTGATCGGCAAGCTCGAGAAGCACCTCGGCGGGCTCGTCGGCAAGAAGATCGCGCTGCTCGGGCTGGCCTTCAAGCCGAACACCGACGACATGCGCGAGGCCAGCTCGCTGGTCCTGGCCGCGCGGCTGCAGGCCGCCGGCGCCGACGTCGTCGCCCACGACCCGATCGCGGCCGAGATCGCCAAGCCGCTGCTGCGCGGGGTCGAGCTGGCGCCCGATCCGCTGGCCGCCGCCGCCGACGCCGACGCGGTCGTCCTGGTCACCGAGTGGCAGGAGTTCCGCGACCTCGACCTGGCCGAGCTGCGCGGGGCGATGCGCGGCGACGTGCTGATCGACGGCCGCAACGCGCTCGACGGCGACGCCGCCGTCGCCGCCGGCTTCCGCTACGAGGGCATCGGCCGGGCTGCGCGCTCGGCGGCCCCCGCCGGGGCCGGCGTCTGACGGGCGGTCCGCACGTGCAGGCAGTGATCCTCGTCGGCGGTCAGGGCACCCGCCTGCGGCCGCTGACGACCAACCGGCCGAAGCCGCTGGTGCCGCTGGTCGACCGCCCGTTCATGGCCTACATGCTCGAGTGGGTGGCCTCGCACGGCATCACCGACGTGATCATGTGCTGCGGCTTCCTGGCCGACGCGATGGTCGAGGAGCTGGGCGACGGGTCGCGCTTCGGCGTCCGCCTGACCTGGGTCGAGGAGCCGGAGCCGCGCGGCACCGCCGGGGCGCTGAAGTTCGCGCAGGAGCACCTCGGCGAGCGCTTCGTGATGCTCAACGGCGACGTCCTCACCGACCTCGACCTGTCGGCCCAGATCGCCCACCACGAGCAGGCCGGCGCGACCGGGACGCTGGCGCTGGTGCCCGTCGAGGACCCGACCTCGTACGGGCTGGTGCGGCTGAACGGCGACAGCTCGGTCGAGGGCTTCCTGGAGAAGCCGAACCCGGACGAGATCGACACCGACCTGATCTCGGCCGGCGCCTACGTCCTGGAGCGCTCGGTGCTCGACCTGATCCCCGAGGGGCGGATGGTCTCGATCGAGCGCGAGGTCTGGCCGCGGCTGGTCGGCGACGGCCTCTACGGCTGCGTCCACCGCGGCGCCTACTGGATGGACATCGGCACGCCCCACCGCTACCTGGAGGGCACCGCCGACATCCTCGCCGGCCGCGTCCGGACCCGGGTCGCCGAGCGGCTGAAGGACGGGCCGGTCGATCCCAGCGCCACCGTCGCCCCCGGCGTGATCGTCGACCGCGCCTCGCTGGTCGACCGCGGCGCGGTGCTCGGGCCGCGGGTCACCGTCGGCGAGGGCAGCGTCGTCGGCGCCGGCGTCCGGATCGACGAGGACGTGATCCTCGACAACGCCGTCCTGCTCGACGGGGCGACCGTGGCCTCCGGCTGCCGCCTGCGCGACTGCGTGGTCGGGGCCGGCGCGCGGATCGACCGCGGCACGCACCTGTCCGACGCTGCGATGATCGGCGACGGCGCCACCATCGGCGCCAACAACGTCCTGGCCCGCGGGATCCGGATCGCGCCTGGCGCGAGCCTCCCCGCCGGGTCGATCCGGTTCTGACCGACGGCCGCAGCCGCGCAGGAGACGCCATGAACCCCCCGACCGCCACCACCGACGCCCCCCTCGATCCCGCCGCCGTCTCCGCGGTCGACGTCAGCGACCAGTTCGCCGACACGCTGGCGATCGGCGATCACCTGCGGGACGCGATGTGGAAGGCCGAGTCGGCCGGGCTCGGGACGTGGGACAGCCGCGGCGGCCTGGTCGTCGCCGGGATGGGCGGCTCGGCCGTCGGCGGGATCCTGGCCCGCGCCGCGCTGGCCGACCAGGCCGGCCGGCCGATCCTCTCGGCCAAGGGCTACGAGCTGCCGCCATGGACGACCGACGACACGACGGTCCTCTGCGCCAGCTACAGCGGCAACACCGAGGAGACCCTGGCCTGCTTCGAGGCGGCCGGCGTGATCGGCGCCCGGCGGGTGGTCGTCACCTCCGGCGGCGAGCTGGGCCGCGTCGCCCGCGAGGAGGGCGTGCCGGTGATCCCGGTCGCCGGCGGGCTGCAGCCGCGCGCGGCGGTCGGTTACATGGTCGTGGCGGTGCTCGAGGCGGCCGCGGCCTGCGGCGCCGGCCCGTCGCTGCGGACCGAGCTCGACGTCGCCGCCGACGCGCTCGACGAGCTGGCCCGCGAGTGGGGTCCGTCGGGGGCCGAGGACGGCGAGGCGAAGGCGCTCGCGCGGGCGCTGCACGGCACCGTCCCGGTGATCACCGGCACCGGCCTGACCACCCCGGTCGCCTACCGCTGGAAGTGCCAGATCAACGAGAACGCCGAGCGGCCGGCGTTCTGGGGCGAGCTGCCCGAGGTCGACCACAACGAGATCGTCGGCTGGGGCGGCGCGGCCAGCGTCGGCAAGCTCTCGGCGGTGCTGCTGGAGGACTGCGACGCGCACCCGCGGCTGGTCCGCCGGGCCGAGCTGACGGCCGAGCTGATCGCGGCCCAGGCCGCCGGCGTCCACCGGGTCCGCTCGCGCGGCGAGACGGCGGTCGAGCGGGTCCTCTCGCTGGTCCTGCTCGGCGACCTGGTCTCGCTCTACATGGCCGTGCTGGCCGGCGTCGATCCGGCCCCGGTGGCCGTGATCGAGCAGCTGAAGGCGCGGCTCGCCGAGGACGCCTGAACCACCCCGGAACGGCGTCCCGCCGCCCGTCCGCGAGCGCCGCGAGGGCAACACGGCGGGATGCGGGCGTGCGGTAGCGTTGCCCCCTCATGCTGTCCGCCATGGTCCTCGCCGCCGGCCTCGGTACCCGCCTGCGGCCCCTCACGTTCGAGCTGCCGAAGCCGATGGTGCCGCTGCTGGACCGGCCGGCGATGGCGCACACCGTCGACCTGCTGCACCGGCACGGGATCGACCGGATCGTGGCGAACCTGCACTACTTCCCGGACACGATCCGCGACTACTTCGGCGACGAGCTGGAGTACTCGTTCGAGGACGAGCTGCTCGGCACCGCCGGCGGCGTCCGCCAGGCCCGCGAGTTCTTCGGCGACGACCCGTTCCTGGTCATCTCCGGCGACGCGCTGACCGACCTCGACGTGACCCGGCTGCTGGAGCGCCACCGCAGCGCCGGCGGCGTCGCCACCCTCTGCGTGACGAAGGTGACCGACACCAGCGAGTACGGGGTCGTGATCCACGACGCCGACGGCCGGATCCAGGGCTTCCAGGAGAAGCCGCACCCGGACGAGGCGCTGTCGAACCTGGCCAACTGCGGCATGTACCTGTTCTCGCCGGAGATCTTCGACTACTTCCCCGACACGCCGTTCGTCGACTTCGCCCACGACGTCTTTCCGCGGCTGCTGGAGGGCGACGTCCCGTTCCACATCCACGAGCTGGACGAGTACTGGAACGACGTCGGATCGCTCGACGAGCTGCGCAACGGCACCTTCGACGCGCTCCGCGGCGCGCTGCACCTGGAGGCGCTGCCCGGGGCCGGTCCGGAGGCGATCGTCGTCGGCGAGGGCTCGTCGCTCGACGCGGCCGAGCTGGTCGAGGGCCCGGTCTGGGTCGGCAAGGACGTCACCGTCGGCGCCGGTGTCCGCCTGCAGGGCCCGCTGGTGCTCGGCGACGGCGCTGTGATCGGCGAGGGCTCGGCGCTCAAGCGCTCGATCGTCCTGCCCGGCACGACGGTCCAGCCGAACACGATCCTGATCGAGGCGATCACCGGCCAGACCGGGATCGTCAGCGCGATGCGCCCGCGGGCCGAGACCCGCGTCGGCGCCGCCTGAGCGGCGGCGCCCCGGGGACTACTCGCCCTCGGCCGGCGCGCCGGTCCGCAGGGCCAAACCGTCGGCGGCCGGCGGCTCGCTCGGCTCCGGCGCGATCCGGCCTTCGCGCTCGGCGGCCTCGCGGCGGTCCATCAGCCGCTCCTCGCGCTGGGCCCGCAGCTCGGCCTCGCGGAGGCCGCGGATGAAGAGCGCGCCGAAGGCGACGCCCATGATCAGCACCTGCTCGGTGGCCATCAGGGCGCCGGCCATCGCCTGGTCGGCGACGGGGGAGAGGCCCCACCACTCCTGGTTGTTGTCGTAGAAGCCGTAGATCGCGCTGGGGGCGAAGGTCAGCAGCGCGCCGAGCAGGCCGACGGTGATCTTCGTGATCCCCATGTAGGCGACCGGGCCCATCGCGGTCATCCGCTCGCGGGTCGGGATCGGCCGCAGCAGGTGCCACCAGTAGAGGAAGCCGACCGCGGTGAAGGTCATGTGCTCCAGCAGGTGGACGGTCTCGCTGCGGGCGGCGGCGTCGTAGAAGGTCGGGACGTGCCAGAACCACATCCCGAGCGTGTAGGCGACGAGCCCGAACCACGGCTTGGCGAGGAAGCCGACCCGCTGCTCCAGCCACTGCACGCGGCGGGTGATCGGGCGCATGATCACGCGGTTGAGGCCGAACAGCAGCAGCAGCGGCATCAGGTCCAGCAGCATCAGGTGCTGGACCATGTGCATCACCAGCAGGTAGTCCCCGAGCTTGTCGATCGGGTTGCCCTGGGCGACGACCAGCGTCAGCGCGCCGGCGATCCACGAGCAGAGCCGCCAGACCGGGGCCTCGGCGCGGTCGGCCGAGCGCCGGACCCGGACCCACCGGGGCACGTAGGCCGCGAGCAGCAGCAGCGCCATCAGCGTCGGCGCGATCTCGGGACTCCACGTGATCGGAGGAGACACGGAACTAGTGTGGCGCAGTTCCTCCCTTTCGGCGGTGCGGGCCGGCGGGCCACGATCGAGGGATGCCCCGCCTCGCCGACCTGCTCGCCGCCCTGATCGCGCCCGACCGCTGCCTCCACTGCCGGGGGCCGGCCCGCGGCGGCGCGCTGCTCTGCGACGGCTGCCGCGGCGCGCTGCCGTGGCTGCCGGTCGATGGCTGCCCGCGCTGCGCGCTGCCCCAGCCGTGCCCGCCGCGTCGCTGCCCGGCGCGGGCGGCCCCGTTCGCCGCCGCCTGGGCGCCGCTGGCCTACGAGGGTCCGGCCCGCAGCCTGGCGCTGGCGGCGAAGGAGCGGGCGGCCGAGCGGACCTGCCGCTGGCTGGGCGCGGCGATCGTGGCCCGGCTGCCGGAGTCGCTGGCCGCCGGGGCGCCGACGGTGGTGCCGGTGGCGGCCGATCCCGCCCGCCGGCGACGGCGCGGGGTCGATCACGCGCGGCTGATCGCGGCGGCGGTCGCGGCCGGCCTCGACGCGCCGCTGCTGCCGCTGCTGGAGCGCGAGCGGGCGGCGGTCGCCCAGCACCACCGCGACCGCGGCGACCGCCTGCGGCTGCCGCCGCCGCGGGTCCGTGGTCCGGTCCCGCCGACCGTCCTCCTGGTCGACGACGTCCACACCACCGGCGCCACCCTCCGCGGGGCCGCGGCCGCCCTCCGTGACGCGGGCGCGGAGCGGGTGGTGGCGGCCACCGCCTTCCGCACGCTGCCCTGACCGCTCCCTCCCTCCGCTCGCGTGGCGGATCGCCCCCGAGAGGTGGGGGCGATCCGCCACGCGAGGCCCGGGGTGGGCCGGCTCGCTACCGTTCCGGGACCGATGAGGCAGATGCTGCGCCCGCTCTTCGACCGCGTGGTCATCAAGGAGCTCGAGCCGGACCGCGTCCGCCGCTCGGGCCTGGTGGTCCCGCCCGGGTCGCACGAGCCGCCGCCGCAGCACGGGATCGTGCTGCGGGTCGGCCCCGGCCTCGACTGGTGGCAGCAGGCCGGGGTCGAGATGCCGGTCCGCCCCGGCGACCACGTCGTCTTCCCCGCCTCCGCCGGCACCTGGGTCGACGTCGAGGAGGAGCGGCTGCTGGTCTGCCGCGTCGGCGAGCTGCTGGGGGCGCTGGAGCCCGCGGAGGACGGTCCCAGCTCGAGCTGAGCAGGGCCCTCCGGGACTACCACGGAACGGCCGTCGAGGGAAGGGCCCGGCGGCATATAGCAGGTCTCCACCAGAGATGTCGCCCGGCCCTTGCCAGACGACCGGCCGCGCTGTTACGGTCGCGTTACCGCTGGAGTCCACCGGACGAAAGGAGATCCATGCGGATCGAGGTGAAGGGCCGCAACGTCCCGATCACGACGGAGGTGCGCGAGTGCGTCGAGCGCCGCTTCCGAAAGGTCGATGCGCAGGTGTCCGAACTCGCGGAGCTCGAGATCGAGCTCATCGAGGCCACGAATCCCGCCGTCGCCGAACCGTTCCGGGCCGAGGCGACGCTCCGCCTCAAGGGGGTCACGCTCCGGGCGCACGACGTCAGCCGTGACCTGAAGCACGCCATCCATCTCGTCGAGGAGGAACTCACCCGTCAGGTCAAGCGCAACCGCGTGCAGCGGCGCCATCGCCGCGATGCGCGCCGGTTCTCGCAGGCCCAGAAGGCCCGGGCCGACGGGGCGGCGCCGGCCGCGTAGGGCGCCCCGCCCGGGGCACCCCCGGCAGCATCGAACTCGATTTCGTCTCCGTACCCCGCCGGCTGCACGGCCGGCCGGGACGGAGCCTCGCACGGGGGCCGCGGCGACCGCCGCGGCCCTCGGTCGTCGCGGCCGGCCGCGAACCGCCGTCCAGGGGGCGCGGGAGGACCCGTATCCCGCTGGTACTCTCGGGTCATGGGCCTCCTTTCCCGCGCGCTGAGCATCGGCGAGGGCAAACAGCTCCGCGACTACGAGAAGCGGGTTGAGCAGATCAATCGCTTCGAGCCGGAGCTGGAGCTCGCCAGCGACGACGAGCTGCGCGAGCGGTTCACCGAGCTGCGCGAGGCGGCCCAGGGCGGCACCAGCCTCGACGACCTGCTGCCCGAGACGTTCGCGATCACGCGCGAGATGTCCAAGCGCGTGCTGGGGATGCGCCACTTCGACGTCCAGCTGGTCGGCGCCCAGGTGCTCCACGGCGGCGACATCGCCGAGATGAAGACCGGCGAGGGCAAGACGCTGACCGCGACCCTGGCGGTCGTCCTCAACGCGCTGCCCGGCCACGGCGTCCACGTCGTCACGGTCAACGACTACCTGGCCCAGCGCGACGCCGAGTGGATGGGCCGGCTGTACCGGGCGCTCGGCCTGTCGGTCGGGATCCTGCAGAACATGCAGCCGCACGAGGTCAAGCGGGCGGCCTACGCGGCGGACATCACCTACGGCACCAACTCGGAGTTCGGCTTCGACTACCTGCGCGACAACATGGCGCAGACGCTGGAGGAGAAGGTCCAGCACGGCGGCCGGATCGGCGACGACGGCCGCCCGGTCGCGATGCACAACTTCGCGATCGTCGACGAGGTCGACAACATCCTGATCGACGAGGCGCGGACCCCGCTGATCATCTCCGGCGCGCCGGAGCAGGCGGCCGACCTCTACGTCACCTTCTCGAAGCTGGCGCGGACGATGGTCTCGGGCAAGAAGCCCGAGGGCATGGACCCGCGGACGAAGAAGGAGTTCGTCGCCGACTTCGACTTCGAGTTCGACGAGAAGCACAAGACCGTCGCGGTCACCGAGCGCGGGGTCGAGAAGGCCGAGCGGTTCCTCGGCATCGACCACCTGTACCGGGCCGAGAACGGCCACCTCGTCAACCACCTGCACCAGTCGCTGAAGGCCGAGTCGCTCTACAAGCGCGACGTCGACTACGCCGTGGTCAACGGCGAGGTGGCGATCATCGACGAGCACACCGGGCGGATCCTCGAGGGGCGCCGCTGGTCGGAGGGCCTGCACCAGGCGATCGAGGCGAAGGAGGGCGTGGCGATCCAGGAGGAGAACCAGACCCTCGCCACGGTCACGCTGCAGAACTTCTTCCGCATGTACAAGAAGCTCGCGGGCATGACCGGCACGGCCCTCACCGAGGCCACCGAGTTCATGAAGATCTACAAGCTCGGCGTGGTCCCGGTCCCGACCAACCAGCCGGTCGCGCGCGTCGACAACAACGACGACGTCTTCAAGACCAAGGACGGCAAGTGGGCCGCCGTCACCCGCGAGGTCGTCGAGCGCCACGCCCGCCAGCAGCCGGTGCTGGTCGGCACTGTCTCGGTCGAGGTCTCCGAGCTGCTGGGCGGCATGTTCCGCAAGGCCGGGATCCCGCACACCGTCCTCAACGCGAAGCCCGAGCACGCCGCGATCGAGGGCGAGACGGTCGCCGAGGCCGGTCGCCCCGGCGCGGTCACCATCGCCACCAACATGGCCGGCCGCGGCGTCGACATCAAGCTCGGCGGCGACCCCGAGCACCTGCTGCGCAAGGAGCTGCGGCAGGAGGGCCTGAACCCCGGGGACGAGGGCTACGACGAGGCGTTCGCCGAGCGGCTGCCCGCGATCAAGGAGCGCTGTGCCGCCGACCGCGAGATCGTCGTCGCCGCCGGCGGACTCTTCATCGCCGGCACCGAGCGCCACGAGTCGCGCCGGATCGACAACCAGCTGCGCGGTCGCGCCGGCCGTCAGGGCGATCCCGGCGAGTCGCGGTTCTTCCTCTCGGCCCAGGACGACCTGGTCCGGATCTTCGCCGGCGACCGGATCTACAAGATCCTCGACCGCTTCCCGTCGACCGACGACGACGGCAACGAGCTGCCGATCTCGGCCGGGATGCTGACGAAGCAGATCGAGAAGGCCCAGCGCACCGTCGAGGAGCGCAACTTCCTGATCCGCAAGCGCGTGCTCGAGTACGACGACGTCCAGAACGAGCAGCGCCGCGTCGTCTACGCCTACCGCGACCAGATCCTCGAGGGTCGCGACATGTCCGACGACGCCAAGGACGAGGTCGGCGGCGTGATCACGCGCGCGCTCGACGAGTACCTGCCGTCGGAGGACTTCGAGTCCTGGGACATGGACGGCCTCTTCGGCGCGCTCGAGGAGATCTGGCCGGTCACGATCGACCGCGACGAGCTCGACCCCGACACCGTCGACCGCGAGGACCTGCAGAACCGCCTGCACGCCGACGCGATCGCGGCCTACGACCTGCGCGAGAAGCAGCTCGGCCCCGACCTGATGCGCCAGGTCGAGCGCTACCTGCTGCTGAACATCATCGATCAGCGCTGGCGCGAGCACCTCTACGACATGGACTACCTGCGCGAGGGCATCCACCTCCGCGGCTACGCCCAGATCGAGCCGATCGTCGCCTACAAGAACGAGGCCTACGACCTCTTCCAGGACCTGATGGCCACGATCTGGAGCGACTTCGCGAAGCTCGTCTTCCACGTCGAGGTCGAGGTCGAGCAGCCGGACGCCGGGCTCCAGCAGGCGCCGTCGGCGGCGGCGACCGACTACCAGTACACGAGCGGGGCCGACGCG
The DNA here is from genome assembly GCF_034096925.1 of Patulibacter defluvii. NCBI lineage: Bacteria > Bacillati > Actinomycetota > Thermoleophilia > Solirubrobacterales > Patulibacteraceae > Patulibacter > Patulibacter defluvii. The sequence continues at coordinate 60,426 of NZ_JAWZSQ010000007.1, read as the reverse complement.
GCGCCCTCGGCGCTGGCCGTCGCCCAGGACGACGTCGACGGGGCCGCGCTGGCCGCCTACGACAACGGCGAGGCGGCCGATCCCGACGCGCCGCCGCCGGTCCAGCAGCGGGTGCTGGCCTCGAACGAGCAGCTGGGGCGCAACGACCTCTGCTGGTGCGGCTCGGGCCGCAAGTACAAGCGCTGCCACGGCGCCTGAGCGGAGCGGCGCGCGGTGCCGTCGCTGCGCACGCCGAGCCCGCCGCTCAGCCACGACGGCGTGATGCTGCGGGCGTTGCGGGGGCAGGACGTCCCCGCGATCACCGCCGCCTGCCAGGACCCGGACATCCAGCGCTGGACCCGGGTCCCGGTGCCGTACCGCGAGGGCGACGCCCGCGGCTGGATCGCGGCGATGCGCGCGCGGGAGAAGGGCGGCGAGGCGCTGGAGTTGGCGATCGCCGACAGCCGCGCCGGGCTGCTGATCGGCGCGATCGGCGTCGTCGACCTGAACTGGCGCCACCGGGTGGGGGAGATCGGCTACTGGGTCGCCCCCGACGCCCGCGGCCGCGGCGTCGCCACCACCGCCCTGCGGCTGCTCTCGCGCTGGGCGCTGGGACCGCTCGGGCTGGAGCGGGTCGAGCTGCGGATCTGGGACGAGAACGCCGGCTCGCGGCGGGTCGCCGAGCACGCCGGCTTCCGCGACGAGGGGACGCTGCGCGGGTCGGTGATCGACCGGCTGGCCCAGGGCGTCCGCCGCGACGTCGCCGTCTACGGCCTGCTGCGCTCCGACGTCGCCGCCGAGCGGGCGCCGGAGCGGCGGGCCGAGCTGGGCGGCGGCCGCGTGTCGACCGGCTAGGACTGGGCGTCGCCGCCGCCGGTGCCGCGGCGGACCGCCCGCGCGCCGGGGATCCGGTCGGCGACCCGGCCGAGCTGCTCGACGGTGCCGGCCAGCGGGCCCATCATCGCGATCAGCTGCTCGACCGCCTGGCGGACGCCGGCGATCTCGGCCGCCTGGGCGGTCGCCTCGCCGGCCCGGTCGGCCATCTGGACCGCCTGCGAGCTGAGCTTCTCGCCGACGTCGATGATCTGGCTGCTGCGCTCGTCGATCCGCTGGCCGAGGATCGCCAGCTGCTCGCCGGTCGCGGCCACCTGCTCGGCGAAGCCGACCAGCCCCTCGCCGATCGCGGCGATCCGGTTGCCGAGCTCGAGCGCCGCCTCCAGGTGCTGGTCGAGCCGGTCCAGCCGCTCGCCCAGGCGGGCGGCCGCGTCGGGGGCGCCGGCGGCCGCCTCGGCCAGCCGCCGGATGTCGTCGGCGGCGTCGCCGGCCAGCCGTCCGGTGTCGCTGACGAGCTTGCCGGGCGTCTCGGCCGCCAGCCGGGTCGTGTCGGCCGCCAGCCGGCCGGCGTCGGCGGCGATCCGGCTCGGGTCGGGAACGCGCGGGCTCACGGCTCGACCCTATCCGGCCCGGGGGCGCCCGGAGGGTCGATCACGCCGGGCGGCTGCTAGCGTCGCTGGTTCGATGGCCGTCCCCGAGTCCGCACCCCAGCGCATCGCCGACGCCCGCGAGCGGTTCGTCGACCTGCAGCCCCATCTGCGCCCCGACGAGCTGCGCGATCGCGTGGCCGAGCTCGAGCAGGCGATGGGGGCGGGCGACTTCTGGGACGACCAGGAGCGGGCGGCGAAGGTCAGCGGCGAGCACGCCCGCGCGACCCGCAAGCTCCAGGTCCACGACGGCCTGGCCTCCGACCTCGACGACCTCGAGGGCCTGCTGGAGCTGGCCGAGGAGGACGAGGAGCTGGCCGGCGAGCTGGTCGAGCAGCTGGACTCGGTCGAGCGCCGGCTGGCCGAGCTGGAGGAGGAGCGGCTCTTCAGCGGCCCCTACGACAGCGGCGACGCGCTGATCACCGTCAACGCCGGCGCCGGCGGCACCGACGCCCAGGACTGGGCGGAGATGGTGCTGCGGATGGAGATGCGCTGGGCCGAGCGGCGCGGCTTCAAGGTCGACCTGCTCGAGGCCTCCGCCGGCGAGCAGGCGGGGATCAAGTCGGCCACCTTCCGGGTCGAGGGCGACCACGCCTACGGCCTCTACGGCGCCGAGCGCGGCGTCCACCGGCTGGTCCGGATCAGCCCCTTCGACTCGCAGGGCCGCCGCCAGACGGCGTTCGCGGGCCTCGAGGTGGCGCCGGTCGTCGAGGAGGTCGGCGACATCGAGATCAAGGACGAGGACCTGCGCGTCGACACCTACCGCGCGTCCGGCGCCGGTGGCCAGCACGTCAACAAGACCGACTCGGCCGTCCGCCTGACCCACGTGCCGACCGGGATCGTCGTCGCCTGCCAGCAGGAGCGCTCGCAGTCGGCGAACAAGATGACCGCGATGAAGATGCTCTACGCCAAGCTGATCGAGCGGGCGGAGCGCGAGCGCGCGGAGGAGATCGCCAAGGAGAAGGGCGAGTCCCAGGACGTCGGCTGGGGGTCGCAGATCCGCTCCTACGTCCTCAACCCGTACACGATGGTCAAGGACCTGCGCACGAACGTCGAGACCGGCAACGTCCAGCAGGTGCTCGACGGCGATCTCGACGCGTTCGTCCGCGCCTGGCTGCTGCAGCAGGCGGGCCAGGGCGAGGACGCCGCGGCCGCCGGCGCCTAGGGGACGACGGTGCGGCGCGCGCGCTTCCTGCTGGTCGCGGCGGCGCTGGCGCTGCCGGCGGCGGTCGCCGGCTGCGGCGACGACGGCGGAACGGCCTCCGGCCCGGCGCCGCTGACCACCACCACGTCGACCACGGGCTCGACCACGACCACCACCGCCGAGCGGCCGCGGCGGCGGGTCGTGACCCCGGCCGGCCCGGCCCGGCTGCGCGACGGCGCCGTCCGCGGCCGCGGGTTCCGCTTCCGGGTCGACGCCGGGGTCGAGAACAGCACCACCCGCTTCCGGCGGGTGATCGCGCCGCCCCAGAAGCTGCTGGTCGGGCTGGCCCGGTCGTCGGGCGACGTCGGCTTGATCGGGGTCTCGACCAAGCCGATCGGCGACCTGGTCGACATCGGCGACCGCGAGTCGATGCGGACCGAGGCGGTCGAGGGCCTGCGCGGCCTCGGCGGCAAGCGGGTCAAGGGGCTGGCCGACGGCCGGCTCGGCGGCCTGCGCGCCTACCGGGCCGAGGCGACCGGCCGCTTCGAGGGGCTGAAGGTGCTGGTCTTGCGCTACCTGGTGGCGCGCGGCGACAAGCTGCTGACGATCGACGGCCTGGTGCCGAGCCGGTCACGCTCGGCCGCCGAATCGCTGCTGCGGACGGTGGTCCGCAGCTGGCGCTGGACCGACCGCCGCTGACGGTCGGAGCGGCCGGCGGCGGGCGCTCGTCGCCGCACGACCTTTCCCGGTTGGCCAGCCAGCCAGTAGCATGCGCCGTGACGCGCCGCGGGCACGGAGGACCCACGGCGCCCACTGGACCGGAGACCCCCGATGGCGATCGACTTCACCTTCAGCGACGAGCAGCAGGCCTACCGCGACGCCCTGCGCGACCTCTTCCAGCGCGAGGTCGGCAGCGCCGAGCAGCTCGAGCGGCTGACCGACGGCCACCGCAGCCACCACAGCGACGAGCTGAGCCGCAAGCTCGGCGAGGCCGGGCTGCTGGGCCCGAGCATCCCCGAGCAGTACGGCGGCGCCGGCGGCGGGATCGTCGAGGAGATGATCCTGCTCGAGGAGATGATGCGGGCCGGGGCGCCGATCGGCGCCTACGCGGTCTCGCTGATCGTCGCCGGGGCGGTGATGAAGTTCGCCACCGAGGAGCAGAAGCAGCTGGTGCTCGGCAACGTCGCCGCCGGCGGGGTCGAGGCGATCGCGATGTCCGAGCCGGAGTCCGGCTCCGACGTCGCCTCGCTGACCACCAAGGCCGAGCGGGTCGACGGCGGCTGGAAGCTGAACGGCGTCAAGGTCTGGATCTCGAACGCCCACATCGCCGACCGGATCCTGATCGTCTGCCGCGACTCGTCGAAGTCCGATCCCTCCCACCCCAAGCACGAGGGCCTGGGGATGATCTGGGTCGAGCCGGACGCCGAGGGCGTGCGGGTCGAGCGGATCAAGACGATGGGCGGCGTCGACGAGGTCAACTACGTCTACCTGGACGACGTCGTGGTCGGCGACGACGCGGTCCTCGGCGAGGTCGGCAACGGTTGGCTGCAGCTGACCTCGGGCCTCAACGTCGAGCGGCTGATCATCGGCGCGCTGGCCCTGGGGCAGGCGACGAAGGCGTTCGAGGACGCCCTCCAGTACGCCAAGGAGCGGGTCCAGTTCGGCAAGCCGATCGGCCGCTTCCAGGTCCAGCAGCACCGGCTGGCCGACATGGCGACCGAGGTCGAGCTGGCCCGGCTGCTCGTCTACAAGGTCGCCGGCGACGTGGCCCGCAACCCGACGGCGCTGTTCCCGAAGGAGGCGTCGATGGCGAAGGTCTACGCCACCGAGGTCGCCGAGCGGACGGTCAACCGCGCGTTCAAGATCCACGGCGGCTACGGCTACGCGGTCGAGTACGACATCGCCCGCCAGGTCCCGTACTCGCTGGTCGCCACTACCTTCGGCGGCACCAACGACATCCAGCGCAACATCATCGCCAAGACCCTCGGGCTCTAGCGAGTGGTCCGGGGCCCCCGGGCGGGGGACGAACGCGCGCGGCGGCCGCAGTAGCCTGCGGACGACGCGAGCGCGCCCTCCCGCCCGCGGTCCCGAACCCGAGACTGGAGAACCCGAGATGCGATGGCGTGCAGCCGGCCTGACGCTGGCCTCCGCCGCGGCCCTGGCCGTGAGCGGCTGCGGTGGCGACGACGGCGGCAAGACCGTGACGTCGACCGTCACCACCGCGGCCTCGACCCCGACCACCACCACGGGGACGACGACCAGCCCGACCACGACCACCGACACCACGGCCACGACTGCCACCACCGGCACCGACGGCCGGGTCGACCTGGACGCGGCCTCGTTCGCCGTCCCCAGCGGCTGGGAGCACTCGCCGGCGGCGCTCCGCAAGGCGCTGGCCAAGAGCACCCCCGGGGGCGGCCTGAAGCCGGTCGCGATGCTCGTCGCCAAGGGTTCCGGCGGCAGCCCGGCCAAGGGCCTGATCGTCGTCATGACCCTCAACGCGCCCGGCGCCGCCGCCCAGGCGGACAGCGACTGGACGCGGTTCAAGCGGACGGTGATCTCCAGCATCCGCAGCGGCGAGCTGCGCAACCTGCGGATCGGCCGCGACACCGAGGTCGACGGCCGGCGGGCGCTGGTGGTCGACCTCCAGCAGCGGGCCCGGACCTACCTCGAGAACCGCCAGATCGTGACGGTCAAGGGCGACACCGCCTACTACCTGCAGGTGACGATCCCGGCCGGCGACGACCTCGACGCCCCGCGCCAGGCGCTCGACGAGCTGCGCGGCTCCTGGCAGTGGAAGTGACGGCGGCGCCGCTGGCCTGCCTCGACCTGGACGGCACCCTCGTCGACTCGCGGGGGCCGTTCGCGACGGCGATGCGCGGCGCGCTGGCCGAGTGCGGCCTGCCCGACCGCGCGCCGGCCACGCTCCACCGCTTCCTCGGCCCGCCGCTGGAGGAGACCGCCGAGGCGCTGACCGCCGAGGCGGTCGCCGCCGGCACCGTCGTCGCGGCCGAGGCGGCGGCGACGGCCGACGCGCTGCTCCACGCCTACCGCCGGCGCTACGTCGCCGAGGGGATCCCGGCGACCGTCCCGGTGCCGGGGGTGCCGGAGGCGCTCGACCGGCTGCGCGACGACGGCTGGCGGCTGGTGCTGGTGACCTCGAAGATCCGCCCGGCCGCGCTCGCCGTGCTGGCGACGACCGGGCTCGACGCGCGGATCGCCGCCGTCCACGCGCCGGGGCCGGAGGAGCGGCACGTGCCGAAGGCACGCTCGCTGCGGGCGGCGCTGGCCGAGCACGGCGACCCGGACGGGGCGCGGGCGGCGATGGTGGGGGACCGCCACCACGACGTCGACGCCGCGCGGGCCTGCGCGGTGCCGGCGGTCGGGGTCACCTGGGCCGGCGGCCGCGAGCCGGAGCTGACCGCGGCCGGCGCCACCGTGCTGGTCGCCGCCCCGGCCGCGCTGCCGGCGGCGCTCGCGCGCTGCCTGGCCGGCGCCTGATCGCCCGTTCGGCAGCCGCTGGCGGCGGGCGTTGCCTATCCTCGTTCGCGATGCCGTCCGTGCCCGACGACCTGCTCGACGACCTGATCGCCCGCGCCCTCGCCGAGGACCTCGGCGACGGCGACGCCACCAGCCTGGCCACGGTGCCGGAGGGGCTGCGGGCGACGGCGACGGTGACCCAGAAGGCGCCGGGCGTGGTCGCCGGGCTCGACGTCGCCCGGCGGGTGCTGCTGGCGGTCGACGGCGACCTGCGGGTGACGGCGCTGACCGACGAGGGCGTCTGGCGCGAGCAGGGCCCGGTGCTGCGGGCCGAGGGCTCGGCGCGGTCGCTGCTGGCCGGCGAGCGGACGGCGCTCAACTTCCTCGGCCGGCTCTCGGGCGTGGCGACGCTGACCCGCCGCTACGTCGACGCGGTGGCCGGCACCAAGGCGGTCGTCATCGACACCCGCAAGACGACGCCGGGCCTGCGGCTGTTGGAGAAGCAGGCGGTGGCGACGGGCGGCGGCGGCAACCACCGGATCGGGCTCTACGACCAGATCCTGATCAAGGAGAACCACGCCGCGATGGCCGGCGGCGTCGGCGCGGCGGTGCGGGCGGCGCACGCCCACCGGCCCGACCTGCCGATCGAGTCCGAGTGCCGCGACCTGGACGAGGTCCGCGAGGCGCTGGCCGCCGCCGAGGAGGTCGGCCTGCCCGCCGACCGCTACCGGATCCTGCTCGACAACATGACCAACGAGGAGCTGCGTGAGGCGGTCGCGCTGGTCGCCGGCCGGGTGCCGCTCGAGGCGTCGGGGAACGTCGACCTGACCACCGTCGGGGGCATCGCGGCGACCGGCGTAGACTTCATCTCGTCCGGTGCGTTGACGCACTCGGCCCCGGTGCTCGACCTCTCCCTGATCCTGGAGCCCCTGTCGTGACGACCCCCCTCCCGATGGCCCCCGACCCGGTCCGCGCGGGCGTTCCCGCCCTCGCCGAGGACGAGCTGCGGGCCCTGCAGGCCGAGGTCCGCCAGCTCGCGCGCGAGAAGAACGCGGTGATCCTGGCGCACAACTACCAGCTGCCGGAGATCCAGGACGTGGCCGACGTCGTCGGCGACTCGCTCGGGCTCTCGATCGAGGCGGCGAAGACCGACGCGCAGACGATCGTCTTCTGCGGCGTCCACTTCATGGCCGAGTCGGCCTCGGTCCTGAGCCCCGAGAAGACCGTCCTGATCCCCGACGTCGACGCCGGCTGCTCGCTGGCCGACTCGATCACCGCCGACCAGCTGCGCGAGTGGCAGGCCAAGCACCCCGGCGCGATCACGGTGATGTACGTCAACACGACGGCCGAGGTCAAGGCGCTGACCGACTACTGCGTCACCTCGTCGAACGCCGTCCCGGTGGTCGAGGCGCTCTACCGCGAGCACGGCGAGGACACCGAGGTCCTGTTCGGGCCCGACATGTTCCTCGGCTCCTACGTGCAGAAGCGGATCGCCGCCGACCGCGCCGCCGCCGGCAAGCCGCCGCTGACCGGCTTCCACGTCTGGGACGGCGAGTGCCACGTCCACGCCGGGATCCGCCCCAGCGACATCGACCGCGTGCGCGCCGAGCACCCCGGGGCCGACTTCCTGATCCACCCCGAGTGCGGCTGCTCGACCCAGGTGATGGAGTACGTCGCGGCCGGCGACGTGGCCAGCGAGGGCGTCCACATGCTCTCGACCGGCGGGATGCTCGACTTCGCCGTCGAGCAGGAGAAGGCCGCCGGCGGCGCGGCGAAGCGGCCGACGACGATCGTCGCGACCGAGACGGGGATGCTGCATCCGCTGCGGATGGCCGCCCCCGACGTCGACTTCGTGGCCGCCAACGAGCAGGCCTCGTGCCGCTACATGAAGATGATCACGCTGCCGAAGCTGCGCGACACGCTGCGCGACGGCACCGGCCTGGTCAAGGTGCCGGACGAGATCGCCCGCCGGGCCAAGCTGCCGATCGAGCGGATGGTCGCGATCGGCCGCGACGCCAACGCGCCGCTCGGCGGCGAGTAGCGCTCAGCCTCAGCCGACCGGGGCGAGCACGTCGACCGTGTGCTCCAGGGCCCGCCGCAGCCGCGGCAGGGTCGTGGAGCGGCGCTCGAACTCGGTCGGCGTGTAGCAGTGGACGTCGGGGTCGTCGCCCATCTCGCTGCGGTCCCAGAGGCTGGCGGCGGTGTGGACGCGCTCCAGCCACGGGACGCCGTCGAAGGCCTCGGAGACGAGGATCACGACGAACTCGGGCCCCCGCTCGCGCTGGGGGCCGACGCCCTGCTGGTCGGCGACGCGGGCGCCGCCGAGCAGGGCCCGCTCGAGCGGCCAGCGGTCGTCGACCCGCCGCACGTAGCGCCGCAGCTCCACCTGGTTGACCGCGCCGGTCGCACTCACCGAGCCGATTGTGGCGCTCCGGGCCCGAACGCTCAAGGTGACCCGATCACAGAAGGTGCTCGGCGCACGGCCCTGGTTGGACCCCGCTCGACCGATGTAGACTCGCGCCCCGATGGGCAAGGGTCGGGGGACACGGATGACGGGACCGGCCGCGGGGGCGCCGCCGGTCCAGACGGTGCGCTTGCGCGAGTTCTGGAGCGGCGACTCGATGCGGGCCTACGGCTCGCTCGCCGTGTACACCTGGCACGCGTTCGCGGTCGGGTTGCTCCTGACCGCGGCGTTCACGCCGAAGGCGTACGCGACGCTCGACCTGCGCGACCAGCTGGGCGACGTGCCCGGCCTGGTGCTGCGGGCCTTCGGCGGCATCCTGCTGCTGTTCTTCGTGCTGTCGGCGTACCTGATCGCGCGGCCGTTCCTGGCCTCGGTGCTGCACGGACGGCGCTGGCCGAACTCGTTCCGCTACGTCCTGCGCCGGATCCTGCGCGTGCACCCGCTGTTCCTGACGGTGCTGGTGCTGTCGCTGCTGATCTGGGGCTGGGGTCGCCACGGCGTCACGCCGAAGCACTTCCTGGCGGTCGGCAGCCTGCTGGTCAGCGACGACGGATCGACCGGTGGCGGCTGGAAGCACGTCGGCCACGCCTGGTCGCTGCACGTGGAGTTCATCATCTACCTGCTGCTGCCGGCGGGCCTCTGGGTGCTGCTGAAGGCGATGAACGCGATCCGCGCCGGCTCGGTCAACCTGCGGGCGTGGGTGATCATCGCCTTCGCCAGCCTATTGACGGTGATCTCGGTCTACGCGGGGCGGAACTCGAACCTGCCGCAGACGGTGCCGACCGCGTTCGCCGCGTTCATGCCGGGCGTGATCATCGCCACGGCCGAGGTGGCGGGCTGGCTGCCGGCGTTCGCGCAGCGGATGCGCCGCTGGGTGCCGGCGGCCCTGCTGGGCGTGGCGCTGGTGCTGGCGATCGTCGCGATGCCGGTCGGCACCGCGGTCGGGGCCGACAGCTGGGGACCGGGCGTGGCGATCTACGGCACCGTGCTGGCGATGTCGGTCCTGATGCTCGGGATCCTGCTCCACGAGCTGGCCGATCGCGAGCCGCCGGCCTTCATGCGCTGGCGCTGGGTCCTGTGGTTCGGTCCCATGACGTACCCGGTCTACGTCGTCCACGTGCCGATCATGTTCGCGATCGTCCCCTGGGTCCACGACCACGTCACCACCGACCCGCTCGGGACCGGTGCGGTGACGTGGTTCCTGGCCGTGATCCCGACCATGGCGATCTCCTACCTGCTGCACAAGTTCGTCGAGCTGCCCGCGATGGCCGTCGGCGCCCGCCTGGGCAGCACTCGCAAGTCGGTCCAGGACCGCTTCGCCGACCAGGCTCACCCGACGACGCCCCCCTCGACCGCGATGCCGGGCGCCGGCGACACGGTCGTGGCGGGGAGCGACGGCCCGGTGGCCGTGCCCGCCGGCGATGGCGGGGCTGCTGCCGCGGCCTCCGGCGGCGTTCTGGCGGGGGCGGACGCGGGGGCGGGGGCCGCGGTCTCGGGGACTCCGGCCTCGTCGCCGCCGGCCGCTGGGGCGGCCCCGGCGTCCGCGGCCGCTCCGACGGCGGCTGCGGCCGAGGCTCCGGCCGTGCCCGCGGCCCCGGCGCCCACCCCGGCGCCCGCGTCCGCGAGCCCGGCGACGTCGTCGTCCGCCACGCCCGCCGCGTCGGCCAGCCCCGCTGCGTCGACCCCGACCCCGACCCCGCTGCCGGTCGAACCGGGCACCCAGCGCTCGCCGCAGCCCGAGGTCGAGGCGGAGGCCGCGCCGGCCCAGGCGCAGGCCGCTCCGGTCCAGCCGACTCCGGCGCAGGCCGTCCCGGGCCCGGCCACCCCGGCTCAGGCCGCTCCGGCTCCGGCGGCCGCCGCTCCGGCGCCCCAGGCCGAGGCGCCGAGCCCGGCCCGGGTCCGGCGCCCGATCGAGCCGGGCAGCCGCGACGGCGGCCGCGGCCGCTGAGCTCCGGCCAACGTCACATACCCCGGCGGCTCCGGCGGCCATGTCACGTTGACCGCCGCCGACGGCGGCCAACGTCACACGCCCCGGCCGGCCCCCGAGCCGAGCAACGTTCGCCCCTCCGGCCGGCGCTCCACGAGCATCACACGCGCCACCCCGGAACCCCGAGGCCGTGGCGCACCCCAGGCGCGCCCCACGAGCACCAAGCGCGACGCCCGGGAACCCCGAGGCCGTGGCGCACCCCAGGCCCGCCCCACGAGCACCACGCGCGACACGCCCGTGCCAGCCCGAGGTGGGGCGGAACACGCCGGCGCGCGCCGCTCGCCCTCGGCACCCCGTCCGCCGAGGCAGGCCGCCGGCCCCGCTCCCCTCAGTGCCTCGCTGGCCCACCACCGACGTCAGCCGGGGCCGACGCCGTCCCACCCACCGACCCGGTGCGGCGGCCCGTCACCGACCAGGGACCCGCAACGCTCAGCCGCCCCGGCCCGCCGACCAGCCGCGCCGCTCCGGCCGCGCCGCGACGGCCGCGCCGCCCTAGCCCTCCCACCCGAAATCGCCCGCCCCCTGCGGCCCGACGCAGGCGACCGCGGCCTGGGCCGGATCGATCCGGCGGGCGACCTCGCGGACGTCGTCGATCGTGACGGCGTCGAGGGCGGTGATCGCGCGGTCGGGGTCCAGCTCCTCGCCGTGGACGATGGCCTGGGTGGCGGCGTGGCGGGCGACCGCGCCGGAGTTCTCGAAGGCGAGCACCAGCCGGCCGGCGGCGTAGGCGCGGGCGCGGGAGACCTCCTCCTCGGTCGGGCCGTCGGCGTGCAGCTCGGCGACGATCTCGCGCATCCGGGCGTAGGCCTCGAGGCACTTCTCGGAGTCGAGTCCGGCCGACAGCTGGAGCTGGGTCGCGTCGCCGAGCGACCAAGCCGACGCCGACACCGAGTAGGCCAGGCCCCGCTGCTCGCGGATCTCGTCGAACAGCCGCGAGCCCATCGAGCCGCCGAGCAGCGTGCCGTAGATCGTCAGCGCCGCCCGCACCGCCGGGTCGCCGGCGTCCAGCTCGGGCCGGTAGGTGATCCGCAGGTGCGACTGGTTCGTGTCGCGCTCGCGCACGACGACGTCGGTCCGCGGCGCCGGCACCGCGTCGGCGGGACCGTCGGGGCCGAGGTCGGGGAAGCGGGCGAACAGCTCGTGCAGCCGCTCGTCCTCCGGCAGGTGGCTGACGTCGCCGACCAGGAACGCCCCGCCGCTGCGGCCCGACCAGCGACGGTCGCGGAACGCCACCACCTGGTCACGGGTGAAGGTGCGCAGGTGCTCCTCCGGCCCCAGCACCGGCCGCCCGAGCGGGTGGTCGCCGAAGGTCGCCTCGTCGATCAGCATCTCGGCCAGCGCCGCCGGCTGGTCGTTGTAGCGGGCGATCTCCTGGATCACCACGCCGCGCTCCTTGTCCAGCTCCTCGGCGTCGATCCGCGGCCGTCCGGCGAAGTCCGTCAGCAGATCGAGCGCCGGCTCCGCGGATTCGGCACGAACCGTGATGTGGAACGCCACCATCGAGTGCGAGGTGTAGGCGTTCAGCACGCCGCCCATCCGCTCGGCCGTCTCGTTGACCTTGCGGTAGTCGTCGTAGGTCTCGCCGCCCTTGAACACCAGGTGCTCGAGGAAGTGGGCGATGCCGTTCTCCTCCGGCCGCTCGGTGCGGGCCCCGGCGTGGAAGGCGACCAGCGCGGTCAGGGTCCGGGTGCCGGGCAGCGCGATCCGGTGGACGGGCAGGCCGTTGGGGGCGACGGTGGAGCTGATCTGGGGCATCAGCGACGACGGTACCGCCTCGCGCACGCCGCCCCGCGCCGTTCGGGTCGCATCGTCGTGGGCCGGTGGTACAGTTTGAATCAAGATGTCTCACAGCCTCGATCAGGTGACGCCCGCAGCCCCGTCCGAGACGGGAACGCGGTTGGCCCCGCCCGAGCGGCGGCCGGCTACGCCCCGTCAAGGGCTGCTCGGGCCACAGGCGATCGTCTGGCGCCAGACGCAGGAGTGGCGGATGCTCGCCGGCGGCGGCACCGCGCTGCTGCTCCAGGTCGCCCATCCGGCGGTCGGCGCGGCGGTGGGGGAGTTCTCCACCTACCGCGAGCGGCCGTGGCACCGGCTGCACAAGACGATGGAGCTGGTCTTCGGCGGGATCGTCTTCGACATCGGCGACCGCCACGAGCAGGGCTACCGGATCCACGCCCTCCACAACAAGCTCGAGGGCGTCGACATGCGCGGCCGCCGCTACCACGCCCAGGAGCCGGACGGCTTCTTCTGGGTGCTGGCGACGCTGATCCAGGTCGGGCACGACATGGCGCAGCTCGTCGGTCCGCCGATCCGCCCCCAGGAGCGGCCGCGGCTCTACGACGAGTGGCGCGAGGTCGGCCGGATCCTGGGCCTGGAGGACCGCCACATGCCGCCCGACCACGTCGCCTTCGGCCGCTACTGGACGGAGATGCTGGCCGACGGCCTCGACCGCAACAGCACCGTCGACGAGGTGCTGGAGACGGTCGCCCGTCCGGCCGCGCCGCCCGGGCTGCCGGTGCCCGAGCTGCTCTGGCGGCTGACCGCCGGCGCGGTCGGCGGCCGGGCCCTGGGCACGCTGAGCCTGGGCCTGCTGCCGACCGAGATCCGCGACCGCTGGCAGCTGCCGTGGTCGCGGGCCCGCGAGCTGGAGCTGCAGGCGATCGGCCGCTCGGTCCGGACCGTCTTCCCGCTGCTGCCGCGGCGGCTGCGCGTCCACCAGTGGGCGGCGCCGGCGGTCCTCGGCCGCGGCTAGGACGCCAGCGGGAGGGTGAACCGGATCGCCGCGCCGCCGTCGGCCGCGGCGCCCGGTGCGCCGTCGGCGAGCCAGATCCGGCCGCCGTGGGCCTCGACGATCGCGCGGGCGATCGCCAGGCCGAGCCCCGATCCGGCGTCGGTCCGGGCGGCGACGCTGCCGCCGCGGTAGAACGGCTCGAAGATCCGCGCGCGGTCGTGGTCGGCGATCCCCTCGCCGCTGTCCCGGACCTCGATCTCCAGCCGGTCGCGGCGCGGCTCGGCCAGCACCACCACGCTGCCGTCGCTCGGGGTGTGGCGGATCGCGTTCTGGAGCAGGTTCAGCAGCACCCGTTGCAGCTTCGCCGGATTTCCGCGGGCCGGAGTCAGATCGGCGGGGATCCGGCCGACGATCCGCACGCCCTTGGCGTCGGCCTGCGGCAGGATCGCGGCGACCGTCTCGTCGACCAGGTCGGCGAGCCGCACCTGCTCGATGCTCCACTCGATCACGCCGGCGTCGAGTCGCGACAGCTCGAAGAGGTCGTCGATCAGCCCCCCGAGGGCATCGACGTGCGTACGCAGGGTGCGCAGGTAGGTGCGGGCGGCCTCGGGGTCGAGCACGTCGTCGTCGATCGCCTCGACGATCAGCCGCAGCGCCGTCAACGGCGTCCGCAGGTCGTGGCTGACGGCGGCGACGAGGTCGCGACGGGCCTGCTCGCTGGCGGCGCGGGCGGTCTCGCCGGCGTTCAGCGCGGCGATCATCCGGTTGCCGGCTCGGGCGAGGGCCGCCAGCTCGTCGTCCGCGCCGGTCCGCAGCACGACGTCGCGCTCGCCGGCGGCGACGCGGTCGAGCCCGGCCCGCAGCGCCGCGACGTCCTCCTGGGGGCCGCGCGCCAGCACCTGGACGGCCCGGAAGCCGACCGCCGCGGCCAGCGCGACGGCGGCGATCGCGATCGTCGCGTCGTGGGTCGAGAGGAACATCGCGACGACGGCGATCACCAGCGTCAGCAGCACCAGCGCCAGGGCCAGGCCGACGCCGATCGCGAACCGCCGCCCGAGCGCCCGACCGTGGCCGCGGCGGGCGTCGGCGACGTGGGCCAGCGCCAGCCCGAGCCCACCCAGCGGGGCCAGCATCAGCACGGTCAGACCGGCGCCGCGGGCATCGAGCACCAGCCCGACGGCGAGCGCGACCGCCGCCAGGGCGAGGGCGAGGACGGCGGCCGAGAGCAGCCGCGAGCGGCCGGCGGCGCTCATGGCTGGAACCGGTAGCCGATGCCCCAGACCGTCTGCACGAAGCGCGGCCGCGTCGGGTCGGGCTCGATCTTCGCCCGCAGCCGCCGGACGTGGACGGTGACGGTCGAGGTGTCGGTGTAGAAGCCGTAGCCCCAGACGCTCTCCATCAGCTGGTCGCGCGAGAAGGCCTGGCCCGGGTGGCGGGCGAGGAACAGCAGCAGGTCGAGCTCGCGCTGGGTGACGGCGACCTCGGCGCCGTCGAGCAGCACGCGGCGGCCGGCGCCGTCGATCGTCAGCGGCCCATGGACGAGCGGCGGTGCCGCGGTCGCCGCCGGGTCGCGTCGCCGCAGGACCGCTTCGACCCGCGCCACCAGCTCGCCGGGCGAGAACGGCTTGACCACGTAGTCGTCGGCCCCGCGGCGGAGGCCGGTGATCCGGTCGGGCTCCTCGCCGCGGGCGGTCAGCAGGATCACCGCCGGCGGGTCGGGCCGCCGCTCGGCGACCCGCGCCAGCACCTCCAGGCCCCCGATCCCGGGCAGCATCACGTCGAGCACCAGCAGGTCGGGCGGGCGCTCGGCCACGAGCGCCAGGGCGGTCTCGCCGTCGTGGGCGACGCGGGTCCGGAAGCCGGCCCGGGCGAGGTAGCGCGCGACGAGGTCGGCGACGGTCGGCTCGTCGTCGACGACCAGCACGTCCGCCCGTCCGGCGGCCGCGGCCGGATCGGGGCCGGAGCGCTCCACGGTCCGATCATCCCAGCAGGCGGAGGTGGCCATCACTCCACCGTAGGCGCTGGCGATTACCGATCGGTGAACGCGACCGCGCCGCGTTCACGTTCTCGCAAGATCCGGGTGGGAGGCTGGGAACGTGCTGCTGCTGGTGCTGTTCGCGTTCGTCGCCGGGGCCGCGACCGCGCTCTCGCCCTGCGTGCTGTCGGTGCTGCCGATCGTGCTGGCCGGCGGGGCGACCGGCGGACGGCGGCGGCCGCTCGGGATCGTCACCGGGCTGACGGCGGCGTTCACCTTCGCGGTCGTCGCGCTGGTCTACGTGATCAGCGCCCTCGGGCTGCCGGATGGGCTGCTGCGGGCGCTGGCGATCGCCGTCCTGATCGGCTTCGGCGTGGTGCTGGCGGTGCCGGCCGCGGCGGCCCGGGTCGAGGCGGCGCTGAGCCGGATCGCCGGCGGCCCGCGCCGTCGCCAGGCCGGCGGCTTCTGGTCGGGGACGCTGCTCGGCGCCGGGCTCGGGCTGGTCTACGCGCCCTGCGCGGGACCGATCCTGGCCGCGGTCATCACCACCTCGGCCGCGCAGTCGTTCAGCGCCGGGCGGCTGGCGGTGGCGCTCGCCTACGGCCTCGGCACGGCGGTGGTGCTCTACCTGCTGATGCTCGGCGGACGGCGGCTGGCGCGGCCGCTCGCCCGCCGCAGCGGCCGCTTCCAGGTGACGATGGGCGTGGTGATGGTGGTGCTGGGGATCGCGATGGCCGCCGACCTGGACCAGCGCTTCCAGACCGCGATCGCCGCCGACCTGCCGTCGTTCCTCGTCACCCCGACCGGCCGGCTGGAGGACGGCGACGCGCTCCGCGGGGCGCTGCGCGACCTGCGCCAGGCCAAGCGGCCGGGCGACGCGCGAGCCCCGATCGCCGAGGCCCGTCCGACCGCCGACGCCGGCGGCGGCCTGCCCGACCTGGGCCGGGCGCCGGAGTTCGTCGGCACCCAGCGCTGGTTCAACGTGCCCGGGGGCCGGCCCCTGACCCTGGCGGGGCTGCGCGGGTGGGTGGTCCTGATCGACTTCTGGACCTACACCTGCATCAACTGCCTGCGGACGCTGCCCGCGCTGAAGGCGCTCGACGCCCGCTACCGCCCCGCCGGGCTGACGATCGTCGGCGTCCACTCGCCCGAGTTCCCCTTCGAGCGCTCGGCGGCCAACGTCCAGGCGGCGATCCGCCGGACCGGGATCCGCTACCCGGTCGCGCAGGACAACGACCTGGCCACCTGGGACGCCTGGGGCAACCAGTACTGGCCGGCCAGCTACCTGATCGACGCCACCGGCCACGTCCGCTGGACCCACTTCGGCGAGGGGGCGGAGGAGGAGAAGGAGCGCGCGGTCCGGCAGCTGCTGGAGGCGGCGGGACGGCGGCTGCCGCGGCCGGTCGGGCGCTTCCGGGTGCCGCGGGCCGCGTCGGGCGTGACGACGCCGGAGACCTACCTCGGCAGCGCCCGGATCCGGACGGTCGAGGACGCGACCAACCCCGGCGTCCACGAGTACGGCCCGCTGCCGGCGGGCCTGCCGGCCGACGCGATGGCGCTCGGCGGCCGCTGGCGGCTGGAGGACGACCGCGCCACCGCGCTGGTCGGGGCCCGGATCGGGCTCCGGTTCCGTGCTCGCCGGGTCTACCTGGTGCTCAGCAGCGAGCGGCCGGGGGCCCGGGTCGGCGTGCGGCTCGACGGACGGCCGATCGCCGCGGCCGACGCCGGTCCCGACGTCCACGGCGGGGCCGTCGCCGTCGGGCCGCAGCGGCTGTACGAGCTGGTCGACCGGCCGTCGGTGGCCGACGGCCGGCTGGAGCTGGAGCTGCCGCCGGGCGTCTCCGGCTACGCGTTCACCTTCGGCTAGCGGCTCACCAGACGGTGTTGGCCAGCGCCTGGATCGCGAGCGCCTGCGCGGCCAGCAGCAGCAGCACTGGGCGCAGACGGCGGTCGGGGATCGCCTCCGCCGCGGCGACGCAGGCCAGCGGCACGAAGATCAGCCAGATCCGCTCGGTCTCGGCCTTGGTGAAGCCCGCGATGGCCGCGAACGCGACCACCGCCACGATCGCCCGCCCGGCGGCGGAGCCGCGCAGCGCCGACCGGACGAGTGCCGCGGCGACCGCCGGTCCCAGCATCAGCGCCCAGGCGACCGGCGAGCCGAACAGCCAGAACCAGTAGGGGCGGATCCGGGCGAGGCTGTTGCGGTAGACGCCCTCGGTGGCGCGGAGGGTGCCGATCGGGTCGTAGCCCCACGCCAGCGCCAGCAGCCCGTTGACGGCGAGCCAGGCGATCGCGCAGAGGGCCGCGACCGCCGCCGCCACCCGCCAGCCGTCGCGCCGCCAGCGCAGCACCGCGACCGCCGCGCCGATCCCGAGCAGCGCCCACGAGAACAGCGTCGCGAGCGCCAGCAGCAGCGCGCCGACGGCCGCCACCGCGCGCCGTCGCGACAGCAGCGGGATCGCCGCGGCGGCGCCGAACGCGGCGTAGACCGCGTCGAACGAGGTCACGCCGTCGAGCAGGACGATCGGGGTCAGCGCGGCCAGCAGGCCGGCGGTCCGGGCCGTCCGCTCGCGGTCGGCGGCGGGCCCGCGTGCGGCCCGGGCGAGCAGGTAGGTCAGCGGGGCGCAGGCGGCCGCCGCGCCGATGCAGAGCGCGGCCAGCCCGCCCGGGCCGTCGATCCCGAGCGCCCGCATCAGCAGCAGCGGGCCGGGGGGATGGCCGGCGACGTTGACCGGCTGCGACGGCACGGTCTCGGCGAACCGGTCGAGGTAGGGCCCGACGCCCCACTGGAGCGTCGGCAGACCGGGCAGGTACTCGTTGGCGGCCTCGAACGAGCCCCCCGGGCCGAGGTCGAAGACGTGCGACCAGCCGGCGGGACCGAGCCGCATCGCCCCGACCGCGAGCCCGGCGGCGAGCGCCAGGCCGAGCAGCGCGAGCGCCACCGCCGCCGGTCGCAGCCGCCGGTCGCGCAGGCCCGGGGCCGACCAGGCGACGACCGGCACCAGGCCGAGGGCGACGACGGCGGCGGGCGCCAGCTGCGGCAGCCAGCCGGCGACGAAGGGCGGCGTCGCGGTGCCCAGCTCACGGCCCGTGGCGGCGTGCCAGACGCCGATCGCGACCGTGGCCGCCGCGACGAGCGCCAGCCCCGCCAGGCTCGTCTGTTCGCGTTTCGCAAGATCCGCCTGCGAAGCTGCTCGCGGTCGTGTCGATCGTCCGCTCATCGTGCCTGCTGGTCCCGCTGCTGGCGGTGCTCGGCGGCTGCGGCTCGGCGTCGCCCGAGCGGCTGCCGCCGGCGGCCGAGCCGCCCCGCTCGCCGGCCGCGAGCGTCCCGCCGAGCGGCCGGGTGCTGGCGCTCGGCGGGCGCCCGTCGGCGCTGGCGGTCGACCCGGCGACCGGCCTGACCGCGGTCGCCCTCGATCGTCCCGCGCGGCTGCTGCTGCTCGCTCGCGACGGCGCGGTCGTGCGCCGCGTCGCCCTGCCGGGGCGGGTGCGCCAGCTGGCCGCCGAGCCGGGGGGCGGCTCGCTGCTGGTCGCGCTGGAGGCGCCGTCGCGACTGCTGCGGCTGAGCCTGCCGGGCGGGCGCCGGCGGGCGTCGGTCCGCCTGCCCGGGCCGCCGCGGGCGATCGTGCCGCTGGCGGCACGACGGGTGGCCGTCGCGACCACCGACGGCCAGCTCGCCGTCGTCCGCGGCGACCGCGTCGTCGCCCGCGCCCCGGGCCCGCGCGAGCCCGGTGGGATCGCCGCCCTCGATAGCGGACGGACGCTGGCCGTGGTCGCCGCTCGCGAGCGCCGGCTCGAGCTGTGGGACGTCCGGACCCTGCGCCGGACGGCGTCGGCGCCGGCCGGGGTCGGCCCGACCGACGTCGCCTGCCGCGACGATGCCGCGGGCGGCGTCTGCTGGGTGGTCGACACGGCCGGCGACGCGCTGCTGCTGTTCGGGCGAGCGGACGGCCGGCTCGAGCCGACGCGCCGCCAGTACCTGCCCGGGGGACCGTTCGCGATCGCCGTCGACGGGCGCCGCCGGCGGCTGTGGGTCGCCGTCCCGGGACGCAACCAGCTGGCGCGGCTGCCGGCCGCTCACGGCACCCGGCTCCTGGCCCGCGCGGCCACGGTCCGCCAGCCGCAGGCGGTCGCGGTCGATCCGGTCTCGGGCGACGTGCTCGTCATCGGGACCGCCGCCGGCGTCCTGCAGCGCGTCCGGCCCTGAGCGCGAGCGACCCGCGCGCCGTAGACCACCGCCGACGCGGCGGCCAGCCCGGCGGCGAGCAGCAGCCAGCGGCCGGCGAAGTCCGGCGGCGGATGGCCGGTCGTCAGCAGCCTCCCGCGGGGCGCCTCGCCGAGCACCGACGGCAGGTGCACGAGCAGCACGGCGCCGGCGATCGCCGCCGGGATCCGCACGTGCCCGCGCAGCGGCACGCCCGCCGGTGGGCCGCCCGCCGGTCGCAGCGCCGCCGCCAGCCGTCGCAGCGCGCCGTCGGCCGCCACGTAGGCCGGCAGCAGCACGAGGTCGTGGACCACGGCCCCGCCGAGCAGCCAGAGCAGCAGCCGGCCGGCGCTCGGGACCGCGCGCGGATCGAGCGCCTGGGCGAGCGCGAACGCCGCGGCGCCGATCCCGGCGGCGTGCAGCAGCAGGTGCACCGGCGAGGCCCCGTAGCGGAGCCGCCAGCGGTCGCGACGGGTGGGCGTTGGGGCGGCGTCGGACACGTCAGCTCCTGGCGAAAGTCAGCCCGGAGACCCACTTGGTGCAGTGGACTCCGGGCAGTCCGGGACCGATGATCCGGGCCGGGAAGCCGTGGTCGAGCGAGAGGTCGGCACCGTTGACGCGCAGCGCCAGCAGCGCACCGTCGGCCGCGACCTGGTGGGCGCCCAGCGTCGTCTGGCGGAAGGCGCCCCGCGGCTGCAGCGAGGCGACGTGCAGCACGTCGTCGGGGTCGGCGCCGGCGAGCGCGGCCAACGCGGCCAGCGGAACGCCGGTCCAGCGCTGGATCGTCGACCAGCCCTCGACGCAGGCGATCGGCAGCTCGTGGCTGGCCAGCTCCATCGCCAGCAGCTCGTCGCGGCTGAGCGAGAGCCGCTCCGCGCCCCGCAGGTCGAGCCGCCAGGCCGCGCCGGCCATCTCGGCGCTGACCCGGGCGACCAGCGCGGTCTTGTTGACCGGGAAGCCGTTGGGACCGGGCGAGACCGCGCCCGCGCCGCGCGGGGCGAAGAGGGCGATCTTCCGCAGGGGCCCGCCGACGCTCTGCCCGACCGTCAGCAGCAGCAGCGATCCGGAGGCCGCCCCGGCCAGCCCGATCGCGCCGCGGCGGCTGATCGTCGGCGCGGCCGGGTTCGGCGTGACGAGGCCTCCGGGCTCGAACGGCTCGGGGCGGGTCCGGGCCAGGTCGTCGAGCAGCGGCCGGAGCGCCTGGCGGGTCCGCCACGCGCGGCGCACCGTCGGCAGCTTGACCGCCAGGTGCAGGACCAGCGAGGCGACGAAGACCCACGCCCCGTAGTAGTGCGCGACGACGAAGCCGAAGCCCCACGGGTACCAGAGCTGGACGTTGGTGATCCCGGTGACGAACTGGAAGAGCGCGCTGGCGACGAGCAGCAGGGTCGCCAGCCGCTCGAGCGCCTGGGCCGGGGTCGCCGCCGGGGGCCACGCGAACAGCCGCGGGATCACCGACCACAGCTTCAGCAGCAGCAGCGGGACGAGGGCGATGCCGAGCGTCATGTGGGTGCCCTGCGTCGCGGCGTAGAGCCAGCTCGGCGAGGTCGGCCAGGCGAACGTCAGCGGCTGCAGCGGCAGGTCGCGGGGGACGACGGCGTTCTGGCCCAGCTGCGGCTGGTAGACCGCGTGCGACAGCAGCCCGGTCGCGAACAGGATCGCCAGGCCGGGGAGCAGCAGCAGGCCGACGAACGAGGTCAGCCAGGGACCGCGGATCGGGCTCCGCCAGAAGCCCGGGCGGGCCGGGCCGGGCGGGGGAGCGGTCGGCAGGCGCGGGCGCACGTCGTCAGCTCCGCGTCAGGACGCAGAACCGCCGCCCCTCGTCCTGCCACCGTTCCGCCACCCGCAGCCCGGCCGCCGCGGCGGGGGTGGCGATCGCTCCCGGGCCGACCCGCGCCCACGGGAACCACTCGCTGACGCCGTCGCCCTGCTCGAGCCTGATCGCCCGGCCGCGACCGTCGCCGGCCCGGTCGTCGGGGTCGAGCTCGACCAGCACCGCGCCGTCCGGGCGCAGCAGCTCGGCAAGCCGTCCCAGCAGCCGGGCGGGGTCGCCGCCGATCCCGACGTTGCCGTCGAGCAGCAGCGCCGTGCGCCAGCGGCCGGCGAGCGGGAGCGGGCCGAAGACCGAGCCCTCGACCACCGGCGTGCCGCGCCGACGGGCGTGCTGGACGGCGGCGGGCGCCACGTCGACGCCGAGCACGACGACCGCCCGCCGGGCCAGCGCCCGCACGTGGCGCCCCGGCCCGCAGCCGACGTCGAGCACCGGTCCGCGGGCGCGGTCGAGCACCCGCTCGTCGACCGCGGTGACGCCGCCGAGCCAGACCGCGAGCGGCAGCGGCCACGCGCTCCCGCAGCGCTCGCGGACCAGTACGGGAGGAGCGGCCGGGGCCGCGGCGAGCGCTTCGCCGTAGGCGATCTCGGGGCTCAGCACGGTCCCGCCACCGCGCTCGTGGCCGCCGGGCGCCGGTCGAGCTCGTGCACGGCGCGGGCGAAGCGGCCGCCGGGCGCGAGCGCCGCGACCGCCCGCGCGTCGGCGAACCGGTCGACGTCGCGCAGGGTCGGCAGCTCGGCGACCGTCAGGCCGGCCTCGGCCAGCCGCCGGCGCTGCGCGGCTCCGGTCTCGGGGACGCTCATCGGCACGCCTTCGAGCAGGGCGCGATCCGCTCGTCGCAGCCCGAGGGCCCAGTAGCCGCCGTCGTCGGCCGGGCCGAGCACCGCGTCGACCGCCGGCTCGGTCAGCCGCCGGAGCGCGGCCGAGAGCAGCGCCGGGCGCACCTGCGGCGTGTCCATGCCGATCACCAGCGCCGGCCCGGCGACGTCCTCGAACGCCGCCGCCAGCCGCTCGTCGAGTCCGTCGCCGCGCTGCGGGATGACGGTCATGGCCGGGGAGCACCACGGGCCGGGCTCGCCGTCGAGCACGAGCACCCGGGCGCCGGCGGGCGTGGCCGCGACCGTGGCCAGCGTGTCGGCCAGCGCCGCCGCGGCCAGCCGCGCCGCCTGGACCGGCGTGCAGGGCGGGCAGAGTCGGGTCTTGCTGCGACCGGCGACCGGCGCCTTCGCGATCACGGCCAGCGCCGGCAGCGGGCGGCTCATGCGGCGAGCACCCGGCGCATGTCGCGCAGCGCGCCGACGGTCCCGCGGACGCTGCCGGTGACCTTCGACCGGCCGCCGGTCCGGGGGCGGTAGGGGACGGGGACCTCGGCGATCGGCCAGCCGGCCGCCGCCGCGGCGACGACCATCTCGAGCGGCCAGCCCGAGCGGCGGTCGCGCAGCGCCAGCTCCAGCAGCGCCGTCCGGCGCGCGATCCGCATCGGTCCGAGGTCGCGCAGCTCGGCCACGCCGCGACGGCGCAGCTCGGCGGCCAGCGCGCGGTTGGCCAGCCGCGCGTGCCACGGCCAGGCGCCGGGCTCCGCCACCCGCCGGCCGAGGACCAGGCCCGCACCGTGCTCGATCGCGGGCAGCAGCCGCCGGAGGTCGGCCGGGTCGAGCGACCCGTCGGCGTCCATGAAGGCGACCAGCTCGGCGTCGGCCGCCCGCAGCCCGGCCGCGCAGGCGGCGCCGAAGCCGCGACGGGGCTCGTGGACGACGGTCGCACCGCCGGCGGCGGCAACGGCCGCGGACCCGTCGGTGGAGCCGTTGTCGACCACGATCGGCCGCCAACCCGGCGGGATCCGCGACAGGACCCCGGGCAGCGCGACCGCCTCGTCGAGGACGGGCAGGACGACGTCGAGCACGTCGACCACGCTAGGAGCGCCCCGGCCGCCCGTCGATTACAGGTCGATGAACGCTGGCCGCGGCGGCGCCGATCGGGCGTACGGTCCTGGTCATGCTGCTCGTCACCGGAGGCGCGGGCTTCGTCGGCGCCCAGATCGTCACCGCCCTGCTCGACCGTGGTCACGCCGTGCGGGTGCTCGACGCGCTGCTGCCCGCCGCGCACGGCCCGGACCGGCCGGCGGCGGAGGCGGCGATCGACCCGCGAGCGGAGCTGGTGGTCGGGGACGTCGCCGATCCCGCGACGGTGGCGGCGGCGCTCGACGGCGTCACGGCGGTCTGCCACCAGGCGGCGATGGTCGGCCTCGGGCAGGGCTTCGACGACGCGCCCGACTACGTGCGGCACAACGACCTCGGCACCGCCGTGCTGCTGCGGGCGCTGGCGCGGCGGGGCGGCGTCGAGCGACTGGTGCTCGCGTCGAGCATGGTGGTCTACGGCGAGGGTCGCTATCGCTGCCCGGCGCACGGCACGGTGCGGCCCGCGCCGCGGCGACGCGAGGATCTCGACGGCGGGCGCTTCGATCCGCGCTGCCCGACCTGCGGGGCGACGCTGGAGCCGCAGGCGGTCCGCGAGGACGCGCCGCTCGACCCGCGCAACGTCTACGCCGCCACCAAGCTCCACCAGGAGCACCTGGCGGCCGCCTGGTCGCGCGAGACCGGCGTGCCCGTGACCGCGCTGCGGTACCACAACGTCTACGGCCCGCGGATGCCCCGCGACACGCCCTACGCCGGGGTCGCGGCGATCTTCCGCAGCGCCATCGAGGCGGGGCGGGCTCCGCGCGTCTTCGAGGACGGCGGGCAGCTGCGCGACTTCGTGCACGTGCGCGACGTGGCGCGGGCGAACCTGCTGGCCCTGACCGGCGAGCGCCCGGTGGCCGGGGCCTTCAACGTCTGCTCGGGCACGCCGCGATCGGTGGGGCAGATGGCGACCGCGCTGGCCGCCGCGGCGGGCGGCGGCGGCCGGCAGCCGGTGGTCACGGGCGAGTACCGGCTGGGCGACGTCCGACACGTCTTCGCGGCACCCGAGCGGGCGGCGGAGGTGCTGGGGTTCGTCGCCCGCGAGCCGTTCGCGGCCGGGATCGCCGAGTTCGCCGCCGCACCGCTGCGCGCCGTCGCGCCGATCGCCGCCGGATGAGCGCAAGCCGCGTTGCACTGCACGGCGGCGTGCAGGAATCGTGGGGGTTCGGTGCCAATCTGCGATTCGGATATGGCCGTCTCGCGCTCCACCACCGACCGCCAGCGCGCTGCCGCTGCCCGCCAGGCAGCCGCCGCCGCTCGCACGACCGGCACGCACCCCGTCGCGGGAGGCGCCCCCACGAGCGGGGGCCGCCCGTCGCACCCGAACGCGGTGATCGAGTTCCGGGGGGTGACGAAGGCGTACGACAACACCCACGCGGGCGTGCACGACGCGTCCTTCACCGTCCACCGCGGGGAGTTCCTGTTCCTCGTCGGGCAGACCGGCGCCGGCAAGTCGACGCTGATGAAGCTGCTCCTGAAGGAGATGGAGCCCGATTCCGGCGTGATCCGCGTCGCCGGGCGCGATCTGTCCGAGATCACGCGCAAGAAGGTGCCGTACTACCGCCGCAACCTCGGCGTGGTCTTCCAGGACTTCAAGCTGCTGCCGAACCGGACGGTCTACGACAACGTCGCCTACGCGCTGCAGGTGACCGGGGCCAACCGCAAGCAGATCCGCCGCCAGGTGCCGGACATCCTGCGCCTGACCGGCCTCTCGACCAAGCTCCACAACTACCCGCACCAGCTGTCGGGCGGCGAGCAGCAGCGCGTCTCGGTGGCGCGCGCGTTCGTCAACCACCCGCCGCTGCTGCTGGCCGACGAGCCGACCGGCAACCTCGATCCCGACACCACGATCGGGATCATGCAGCTGCTGTACCGCATCAACAAGGCCGGTACCACGGTGCTGGTGGCCACCCACGACGAGGGGATGGTCAACCGGATGCGGCGCCGCGTGATCGAGTTGCAGGGCGGCGAGATCGTGCGCGACGAGGTCGCCGGTGGCTACGGCCGCGACAGCGAGTCGACCGCCGAGTTCGGCGCCCTCATGCGCGGCGAGCCGGCGCCCGCGCCGCAGCGCCTGCGCCAGCCGTCCGAGGCCGACCTGTTCGACGACGCGTTCGCGGACTAGGACCCGTTCCGCCCGCCTCCCCGCGCCCCGACGCCCCGACTTGCGAAAGACCTCATGAATCGCGTCACGTTCTTCTTCAAGGAAGCGCTCCGCTCGATCGGCCGCAACCCGATCCCGAGCTTCGCCGCGCTGATGGCCGTCCTGATCACCGTCCTGGTGCTGGGCGTCTTCATCCCCGCCGTCCAGCTGGCCAACGGCGCCGCCGACGACGTCCGCAGCCGCGTCCAGGTGTCGGTCTTCATGGACAAGAAGACGACGAAGGCCGACCTGGCCCGCGTCGAGCAGCGCCTGAAGAGCACGGAGCACGTCAAGAACGTGAAGTTCGTGTCGAAGGAGCAGGCGCTCGCGGAGCAGAAGAAGCAGAACCCCGAGGCCTACGCGCTGCTGGGCAAGATGAACCCGCTTCCCGACACGTTCCGGATCACTCCCGACAGCGCCGGCAACACCAACGCGCTGCTGGCGTCGCTGCAGCCGAAGGGCACCAGCGGCAAGCCGGCCCCGTTCGACGCCCGGATCGGCGAGATCAAGGCGTCGAAGTCGGAGACGAACAAGATCGTGAAGATCACCGGCGCGGTGAAGCTCTCGATCGGCGCGCTCGCGCTGCTGCTGATCGTCGCCTCGGTGCTGCTGATCTCGAACACCATCCGCCTGTCGCTCTTCTCGCGCCGGCGCGAGGTCGAGGTGATGAAGCTCGTCGGTGCCACCGACTCGTTCATCCGCTGGCCGTTCGTGATCGAGGGCCTGATCCTCGGCGCGATCGGCGGCGCGGTGGCGATCGCGATGCTGGCGCTGGCGAAGGTCACCATCCTCAGCCAGCTCGAGGGGATCGCGACGCTGATCTCGCGGCCGGACATGATCGCCTTCGGTCCGCTGATCGGCCTGCTGGTGCTGGCCAGCATCGCGGTCTCGGCCGCCGGCTCCGGCCTCTCGCTGCGGCGCTTCCTGCGCGTCTGATCCCGTCCCGCGCCCGCTCTCCGATCCCGGCGCCCGCGTGCCACGGCGCCGGGACCGGCGGGTGGCGTGAGGCGCGCGTAGACGCGTCGGATCTCGCCACCTGGTGCGCTCGGCAGTACGGAGTACTGCTCTCGCTTCCCGGCGGCGACCTCCTCGGTCTACGCGCGTCTCACATCCACCCGCTGGACCACCGATCCCGCGAGGGCGGCATGCTGTGTCGGTGAGCTTCTGGACCCGAGCCCTGCGGGCGGCGCTGGCCGTCGCCGCGCTCTTCGCCGTCGTGGTGCTGATCTTCAGCGCCGGGGCCTACGTCGGCGCCCGCGACCCCGAGTCGCTGCCGGGCGTCATCCGCGACCGCGTCGTCGACCCGCACGGCGCCGGCGCGATCAACGAGGCGCTCGGCACGATCCGCGACGTCTACTACCGCGATCCCGGCGAGCGGCGGCTGGTCGACGACGCGATCGGGGGGATGGTCACCAAGCTCGACGACCGCTTCTCGAACTACCTCGACCCGAAGACCTACAAGAGCTTCCAGCAGGCCCAGGACAACCGCTTCGACGGGATCGGCGTGGTCGTCCAGCAGGATCCGCTCGGCCTGCGGATCACCCAGGTCTACGCGGGCTCGCCGGCGAAGGCCGCGGGGCTTCGGATCGACGACCTGATCGTCCGCGCCGGCAAGACGTCGCTGAAGGGGCTGAAGGCGAACGAGGCGTCGAACCACGTCCGCGGGCCGGCCGGTACCAGCGTCTCGCTGCGGATCCGGCGGCGGGTCGACGGCAAGGTCCGGACGCTGGCGATCACCTCGAAGCGGGCCCCGGTCGAGGTGCCGATCGTCGACTCGAAGCTGTTCCGGCGCGACGGCCGCAAGGTCGGCGTGGTGCGGCTGGCGCAGTTCAACAACGGCGCCACCGCCCAGGTCGGCGCCGCGCTCGAGCGGATGCGCAAGCGCGGGGCCGACCGATTCGTGCTCGATCTGCGCTCGAACCCCGGCGGATTGGTGACGCAGGCGCAGGGTGTGGCGAGTCTGTTCCTGAAGGGCGGCACGGTCGTGACGCTGAAGGGCCGGACCGTGCGCGAACAGCGCTACGAGGCCGGCGACGCCCCGCCGTTCGCCCGCCAGCCGCTGGTGGTGGTCGTCGATCGCGGCTCGGCCTCGGCGTCGGAGATCGTGACCGGGGCGCTGCAGGACCGCGGTCGCGCGCAGGTCGTCGGCACGCGGACCTACGGCAAGGGCGTCTTCCAGCGGGTCGAGCCGCTGAGCAACGGCGGCGCGCTCGACATCACCGCCGGCCAGTACTTCACCCCCAAGGGCCGCAACCTGGGCGGCAAGGGCACCGCGCGCGGCACCGGCCTGCGGCCCGACGTGCCGGTGGCGACCGATCCCAAGGCCCCGAACGCCAGCCTCGAGCGGGCGATCGACCTGGTCGCGAAGGAGCGCCGCGGGCGGTGAGCGGGCGCCGCCGCGGAGGGCCGCCCGGCCGGGGCGGCAAGGGCCGGCCCGGGTCGCGGCCCGGTCCCTCGCGCCCGGCGGCGAAGCGGTCGAAGCGGCCGGGACCGAAGGGCAAGGGCGGCGGGCGCGGTCGTGGGCCGCGGGACGGGCGGGACGCGTCGGGGGGTCCGGCGGGGTCTGCGGGGCGGGACGGTCCGGGTGGTCGTGGTGGAGCGCGCGGCGACCGCAACCGCAACCGCCCGGCCGTGAGCTCCGGCACCGCCGCGCTCCCCCGCGACGTCTGGCGCGACAGCGGCCACGGACCGCCGCCGACCGTCGGCGTCGTCCGCCGGCGCGGGCGGTTCCTCGTCGCCGAGCCGCTCTTCGACCGCGGTGCGCCGGTGGTCGTCGACCGCTCGGCCGAGATCCGCGAGGGGCGGATCGGGCTGTTCGCGCCGCCGGGCGGACGGCGCGGGCGCGGGTCCGGGGGCAAGCGGGGCCGCGACGCGCGGTTGCTGCGCGACGTCGGCACGCCCGACGTCGCCCGCGACGTGCTCGAGGCGCTGCTGCTGCACCACGGCCTCCCGCGGCGCATACCGCGGTCGGTGGCGACCGAGGCCGAGGCGGTCGCCGCCGGCGGGCCGACCGGCGAGGAGCGGATCGTCCGCCGCGACCTGCGCGGGCTGCCGACCTTCACGATCGACCCGGTCACCGCCCGCGACTTCGACGACGCGATCAGTGCCGAGGAGATCGACGCCGCGGCCGAGCGCTTCCGGGTCGTCGTCCACATCGCCGACGTCGCCGCCCACGTCCGGCCCGGCGGCGCGCTCGACGCCGACGCCCGCTGGCGCGGCACCAGCGTCTACGTCCCCGGCACTGTCGAGCCGATGCTGCCGCCGGCGCTCTCCAACGACGCCTGCTCGCTGGTGCCCGGCGTCGACCGGCTGGCCGTCAGCGTCGAGCTGGAGCTGCGGGCCGGCGAGGTCGTCGCCGCCCGCGTCGACCGCACGCTGATCCACTCCGACGCTCGCCTCGACTACGACCAGGTCGACCGGATCTTCGCCGGGCGGGAGCAGGCCGAGGACCCCTGGGCCGCCCCGCTGGCGATCGCCCGGCGGGTGGCGGCAGCCCTCCAACGGCGGCGCGAGCAGACCACCACCGCGCTCGAGCTGGACACCGGCGAGCCGCAGTTCCGCTTCGACGGCGGCGGCCACGTGGACGCGATCGCCGTCGAGCGCCAGACCGAGGCCCACCGGCTGATCGAGCACCTGATGATCGCCGCCAACGAGCAGGTCGCGCGGCTGCTCGACGAGGCCCGCGTCCCGGCCCTCCACCGGGTCCACGACCGGCCCGACCCGGCCGCGGTGCGGCGACTGGCCGACCAACTCGCCGTGCTGGGGGTGGCGCTGCCGCCGCTGGGCGGCCGTGACGGCGACCGCGACGCGCCGCTGGGCCCCGAGCAGGCCGCCGCCGCGGTGGCCGAGATCTCGCGCCGGGTCGACGAGCACGTCCGCCGCCAGGGACACGGGCGCGCGGGCCTCTCGTACCTGGTCCTCCGCGCCCTGCAACAGGCGCGTTACGACCCGCGCGGAACCGGTCACGCCGGGCTCGGACTGCGCCACTACTGCCACTTCACGTCACCGATCCGGCGCTATCCGGACCTGGTCTGTCACCGGGCGATCCTGTCCCTGATCGGCGCGGGGGAGGACGCCCCGAGCCCCGACGGGCTCGGCGAGCTGGCGACCTGGTGCTCGGCGACCGAGCGCGACGCGATGGAGGTCGAGCGGACGGCCGACCGGATCGCGCGCGCGTTCCTGCTCGAGCGGCTGCTGTTCGCCCACGGCTTCGATCACCGCTTCGCCGGCGAGGTGACCGGCGTCGCCGCGGCGGGCGCGTTCGTCCGCTTCGGGGCCGAGCAGCTGGGCGCCGGCGGCAGCGACGCCGAGGCCTTCGAGGGCCTGCTGCCGGTCCGCCTGATGGCCCAGGACTGGTGGGAGCTGGACGAGCTGGGGGTGATGCTGGTCGGCACCCGCTCCGGCGCCACGCTGCGGATCGGCGACCCGGTCACCGTCGCCGTCGACCGGGTCGAGCCGGTGCGCGGACGCGTCACGCTCGTGCCGGCGCGCTGACGCAGCTTCGTGACGAAACGCACGACCTCGTGCAACGCCGGGACCTCTCGCGTGTACGGCGAAGTACCAGAGAGCGCCGCGGCGCCAACGTCCGCGGATCCCTTCCCCCACCAAGGAGCGCGCACACCCATGATCGGCGCCATCATCCTCGGCCTCGTCGCCGGCTTCATCGGCAAGGCCATCATGCCCGGCGAGGACCCGGGCGGGTTCTTCGTCACGATCCTGATCGGCCTCGCCGGCGCCATCGTCGGCTGGCTGATCTTCACCGCCCTGCTCGGGATCGGCGACACGGACATCTTCGACCTCGGCGGCCTGCTGAGCGCGATCATCGGGGTCCTGATCGTGCTCGGCGGCTACCGGGTGCTCGTCGCCAACCGGCAGGGGTAGCGCTGCCGGCGTCCGCCCGGAGCCTGGTCTCCGGGCGGACGCCGGTCAGGCGGGGTAGCGCTCGCGCGCCTGGCGCTTGCAGCGCTTGCGGGCGCCGGCCTGGCGGACCGTGCCGCAGCGCTTCAGCGCGCGGGCCTGGCGGCGGCGGTTCTCGGCCGTCGCCCGCCGCCCGAGCGGGAACGCCGGCGAGCGGTCGGCGGTCCTCTCCGTCGCCCCGTCGGCGACGTCGACCCAGCCGCAGTCCCAGCCGCGACCGGCGAACGGCGACAGCGTCGCCACCAGTCGCGCGGTCGCACCGGTCGCCGCGTACGCCACCCCGTCGCCGCCGAGCGGCACGCCGTCGTAGCTGGCCAGCCGGGTCGCGGGCGGCAGCGTCCCCGCGGGATCGCGGACCGGCGGGAAGCCGAACGTGTCGACCGCGCCGCCCACCACGCCGAAGCGGTCGCGCGTGGTCTGACGGCAACGGCGCTGACGGTCGTAGACGCCCGCCACGAACGTCACGAAGACGTTGCGATCTCGCAGCTGTCCCGCCGTCCGCACGGTGCCGGACAGCATGCCCTTCGTGTCGTAGACGATCTGGGTCCGCTCGATCCGCAGGTCGGGGTTGCGCGGTTGCAGCGTGCTGACGGCCGAGGAGCCGCCGCGGACCTCGGCGGCGGCGGGGGCGGCGAGGCCCGCGGTCAGCGCGGCGGTCGCGAGCAGGGGGACGAGGCGGGACGGGGGGATCCACATGCCGGGGGTATAGCGCAGGGGATCGAACCGTTCGCAGGCATCGCGGCCGGCGGCGGTCGGCCGGCCGCCGCCGCGGTCCCGGCGCTACGCTCGCTGGTTCATGGCCAAGGGCAAGAAGAAGCCGTCCGGCGGCGACTACGGCTACAACCGCCAGGCGCGGTTCCGCTACGAGCTGCTCGACAAGCTGGAGTGCGGGGTCCAGCTGCTGGGGACCGAGGTCAAGGCGCTGCGCACGGTCGGGGCGCAGATGGGGGACAGCTACGTCGACGTCCGCCGCGGCGAGCTGTGGCTGCGCAACCTGCGGATCGACCCCTACGCGCCGGCGGCGATGAACAACCACCAGCCCGACCGGCCGCGCAAGCTGCTCGCCCACCGGCGCGAGATCGACAAGCTGCTGGGCGAGGTCCAGCAGTCGGGCCTGACGATGGTCGCGACCCGGATCTACCCCAAGGGCCAGCAGATCAAGGTCGAGATCGCCCTCGCCCGCGGCAAGAACGTGGCCGACAAGCGCCACGACATCAAGAAGCGCGACCAGCAGCGCGAGATGCAGCGCGCGCTCCGCGAACGCAACCGCTAGCCGCCCCGCCGGGCCGCCCGCGGGGGTCGCGTAGGCTTCGGCCCATGAGCACCGCCGTGGAGCACACCGACGTCGCCTGGGACCTGGAAACGCTGGTCACGGAGGGGACGCCCGCGGGCACGCCGGCGGGCGCGGAGGGCGTCGAGGCGCTGCTCGAGGACGCCCAGGAGCGGGCCGATCGCTTCGCCGCCGCCCACCAGGGCAAGGTCGCGGAGCTCGATGGCGCCGGGCTGGCGGCGGCGGTCGCCGAGCTGGCCGACCTCTCCGACCTGATCGGCCGCGCCGCCTCCTACGCGTCGCTCAAGTTCGCCGAGGACACGACCAAGCCCGAGCACGGCGCGCTGCTGGCGAAGGTCGAGGAGCGGGCGACCGCGGTCCAGACGAAGCTGCTCTTCTTCGAGCTGGAGTGGACCGCGCTCGACGACGACGCGGCCGAGGCGCTGCTCGGCGCCGAGGGGCTGGAGACCGCCCGCCACTACCTGCGGACCGTCCGCCGCTACAAGCCCCACCAGCTGAGCGAGCCGGAGGAGCGGATCCTGGCCGAGAAGCAGACCTCGAGCCGCGGCGCCTGGGACCGGCTGTTCGACGAGCTGACGTCGGTGATCGAGGTCGACCTCGAGGGTCAGGAGGGGCCGGTCGCGCTCGACGTCGCCCTCGCGCAGCTGACCAACCCCGACCGCGCCGTCCGCCAGAAGGTCGCCGAGGCGGTCACGAAGGCGCTGGCCCCGGGCCTGCGGACGCGGGCGTTCATCTTCAACACCCTGCTCCAGGACAAGGCGGTCGAGGACCGGCTGCGGACCTACCCGTCGTGGATCGCGTCGCGCAACCTGGCCAACGAGGCCAGCGACGAGTCGGTCCAGGCGCTGGTCGACGCGGTCCAGGAGGCCTACGACGTGCCGCAGCGGTGGTACCGGCTGAAGGCGAAGATCCTCGGGATCGACCGGCTGGCCGACTACGACCGGATGGCCTCGATCACCCAGGCCGACGAGGAGCAGTTCTCGTGGGGCCGGGCGACCGACCTGGTCTTCACCAGCTTCGACGCCTTCGCGGGCGAGATGGGCGACGTGGCCCGGCGGTTCGTCGGCGAGGGCTGGATCGACGCGCCGCCGCGCAACGGCAAGCGCGGCGGGGCGTTCTGCGCCTACACCGTGCCGACCCACCACCCGTACGTGCTGCTGAACTGGACCAGCCGCCGCCGAGACGTGCTGACGCTGGCCCACGAGCTGGGTCACGGGATCCACGCCTACCTGGCCCGCGATCGCGGCCCGTTCGAGCAGCACACCCCGTTGACGCTGGCCGAGACGGCCTCGGTCTTCGGCGAGACGCTGGTCTTCGACCGGCTGCTGACCGAGACCACCGACCCGCAGGCGCGGCTGGGCCTGCTGGCCGAGCAGATCGAGGGCTCGATCGCCACGATCTTCCGCCAGACCGCGATGAACCGCTTCGAGCACGCGGTCCACACGGCCCGCCGCGAGGAGGGCGAGCTGTCGGTCGACCGCTTCGGCGAGCTGTGGCACGACAGCCAGCACGCGATGCTCGGCGACGCGGTCGAGATCACCGACGGCTACCGCTCGTGGTGGTCGTACGTGCCGCACTTCATCGGCACCCCGGGCTACGTCTACGCCTACGCCTACGGCCAGCTGATGGCGCTCTCCGTCTACGGTCGCTACCGCCAGGACGGCGCCCCGTTCGCGCCCAAGTACCTGGAGCTGCTGGCCGCCGGCGGCTCGCGCTCGCCCGAGGACCTGGTGGCGATCGCCGGCCTCGACCTGACCGATCCCGGCTTCTGGCGCAGCGGGCTGGCGCTCGTCCGCGAGCAGCTGGAGCAGGCCGAGGCGGCGGCGGAGGCGGCCGGGGCGGTCTGAGCGGGGCGCCCGCTGCGACGTTCCGGTCGCCCGGCGACCGGAACGTGCGGCTACCGTTGCCCCTCGTGCCCGAGCGCGCCCCCGACGAGCTGCCGACCGCGCGGCTGCTGCTGCGCCGCTGGCGGGCCGACGACCACGCCCCGCTGGCCGCGATCAACGGCGATCCCGAGGTGATGCGGTACATCGGCTCGGGCGCGCTGTCGCGGGCGGCCAGCGACGAGCTGGTCGGGCGGCTGGAGGACGAGTGGCGGCGGTGCGGCCACGGGCTGTGGGCGATCGAGCGGCGCGCCGACGGGCGGCTGCTGGGCTTCTGCGGGCTGGCGGTGCCGCTCTTCCTCTCGCAGGTGCTGCCGGCGGTCGAGGTCGGTTGGCGGCTGGCTCGCGACGCCTGGGGCCACGGCTACGCGACCGAGGCGGCGCAGGCGGCCGTCGCCGCCGGCTGGGCGATCGGGCTGCGGCAGCTGATCGCGATCGTCCACCCCGACAACGAGCGCTCGCTGGCCGTCGCCGAGCGGCTGGGGATGCGGGTGACCGGCCGCACGCGCCACGCCGCGAGCGGCTGGGAGGTGCTCGTGCTGCGGCTCGACCGGCCACCGGCGCCCGACGACGGCGAGCGACACCGAACGTTCACCGGGGGCGGCGGAGGGCGACCGCGCGCGATGCGATGATGGCCCACGCATGGCGTCGTCCCCGCCTCCGCAGCGCGTCGCGCTCGACCAGCTGAGCGTCCTCGCCCTGCGGCTCGGCCTGATCGGCCTGGTCGGCTACGGGCTGCTGCTCGTCTGGGGCAAGCTGCAGTTCGTGCTGCTGCCGTTCGCGGTCGCCGTGCTGCTCTCGGCGCTGCTGGAGCCGGTGGCCCGAACCCTGCACGAGAAGGTCCGGCTGCCGCGCTGGATCGCCGCGGTCCTGACCGTGCTCGGGACGATCGTGCTGGTGGCCGGGATCCTGACCTGGATCGCGCCCGACATCTTCAGCAAGGCCGAGCAGCTGGTCGAGCAGGTCGAGGACGGGATCCGGCAGCTGCCCAACGTGCTCCACGACCTGGGCATCAAGGACTCCGACATCCAGCGCTTCACCGAGCAGCTGACGAAGAAGCTGGAGGAGTCGCTGGGCTCGATCGGCGGGCAGCTGAGCACCGGCGTGGTCTCGGTCGCCCAGGGCGTCGCGAGCGTCGCGGCCAGCATCTTCCTGGCGCTGATGATGCTGATCTACCTGCTGATCGACGGCGGCGGCTTCTGGCGCGGTGCGCTGCGGTTCGTCCCCCGCGAGCGCCGTCCGGCCTGGCACCGGGCCGGCCAGCGGTCGTGGCGAGCGGTCACGCTCTACGTCCGCAGCCAGGTGCTGGTGGCGGCGATCGATGGGGTCGGGATCGGCGTCGGCCTCTGGATCCTGGGGATCGACCTGGCGCTGCCGCTCGGCGTCTTCACCTTCATCGTCGCCTTCCTGCCCTACGTCGGCGCGATCCTGGCCGGGATCGCGGCGGCGCTGGTGGCGCTCTCGACCGACGGCGTCGACGGGATGCTCGGGGCGATCGTGGTGACGGTGATCGTCCAGCAGGTCGAGGGCAACATCCTCTACCCGCTGCTGATCGGCCGTTCGCTGCGGCTGCACCCGATGACGGTCCTGCTCGGCGTCGGCGCCGGCGGGGCGCTGCTGGGGATCGCCGGCGCCTTCCTCGCCACCCCGCTGATCGCCGCGGTCGCGGCCGGCGCCGGCTGGCTCGACGAGGAGGAGCACCCCGACGGGCTCGGCCACGAACCGCCGCCGTCACCGCCGCCCGACGACGGCAGCGCGCCCGCCGGCGGCTGGTGAGCCGGGCTCAGCCGCCGCGGCGACCGCGCAGCCGCCGGGCCGAGCGCAGCGCCAGCCGCATCTCGTCGTCGTCGGCGAAGCCGGGCGGCAGCGCGCTGCCACCGGGCCGCAGGCTGTCGAAGGCCAGCAGCGCGTAGCGCTCCCACAGCTCGGGCCGGCCGCCGTGGTTCAGCGGCGGCAGGCTGCGGGCGACGCCCATGATCAGCACGGTGACGTCGGCGGGGGAGACGTCGTCGCGGATCGCGCCCACCCGCTGCGCGTCGCGGACGACGCCGGCGACCGTCTCCGACAGCCGCCGCTGCAGCTCCAGCACCTGCGGATCGTCGGCGACGACATCGACCGCCTCGCCGAGCGCGCAGTCCTGGGAGAGGTGCGCGGCGACCGCCACCAGCATCCCGCGGAGGGTGGCGAGCGGCTCGCCGCGCTCGGCGATCACGTCGGCCAGGCGCACCTCGAACTGCTCCAGCCGCGCGATCGCGACCGCCGCGGCCAGGTGCTCCTTGGTCGGGAAGTTGCGGTAGACGGTGCCCTTGCCGACCCCGGCCAGGCGGGCGATCTCCGGCACCGGCGCGTCCAGTCCCTGCTCGGCGAAGACCAGCGTCGCGGCCTCGATCACCCGCGCGCGGTTGCGGACCGCGTCGCTGCGGCGCGGGCGGGCGTCGTCGCCGTCGGCGGCCGGACGCAGGAGGGGAGAGGCGGAGTCGTGGGGCATGGGCCGCGCTCCCGATCCTACGCGGGCCGGCCGTCAGCTCCGGCCGGCCGCCGCCAGCTCGGTCGCGGCCGCGGTCCGGCGGGCGGCCAGCCGCGGGATCAGGGCCGCGATCCCGCCGGCCAGCAGCGAGCCGATCGCCATCACGACGAAGGCGGTGGTGAAGCCGTCGTCGGTCGGCAGCGGGCTGCCGGCGACGACGCTGGCGGTCAGGATCGTGGCCGCGATCTGGGACCCGACCGAGGAGCCGACCGAGCGCATCACGGTGTTGAAGCCGGTCGCCTCGCCGGTCCGCTCGGCGGCGACCGCGTCGACGATCAGGTTCGGCATCGCGGCGAAGGCCAGGCCGATCCCGACCGCGGTCACGGCGTAGCCGAGCACGATCAGCGCGATCGTCGAGTGCAGCTCGGCCAGCATCAGCAGGCCGGCCGCGGCCAGCACGCCGCCGATCGCCAGCGGGACGTGGCTGCCGAGGCGGCCGCTCATCCGGCCCGAGATCGGCGCCGCGACCATCGCCACCAGCGCGCCGGGCACCATCACCAGGCCCGACTGGGTGGCGTCGAGCGCGAAGCCGTAGCCGGTCGCCTCGGGCGACTGCAGCATCTGCGGGATCAGGACGAAGGCGCCGAACATCCCGAAGCCGACCAGCACCGTGGCCAGGTTGGTCAGCAGCACCCGCGGCTGGCGGAGGGTCGGGATGTGGGCGATCGGCTCGGCCGTCCGCCGCTGGAGCGCGACCCAGCCGGCGAGGATCGCGACCCCGGCGGCGATCATCCCCAGCACCCGCGCGCTGCCCCAGCCCCAGTCGTTGGCGTTCGAGATCGCCAGCAGCGGCAGCACGATCCCGACGCCGAAGACGAGCGCGCCGGCGTAGTCGACCTTGCCCGGGATCCGGACCGGCGACTCGGGCACGCCGAGGTAGGAGCCGGCCGCGCCGACGACGCCGAGGCCGGCGCCGACCCAGAAGATCCAGTGGTAGCTGGCGTGGTCGAGCAGCAGGCCGCCGGTGACCAGGCCGAGCGCGCCGCCGATCGCCAGCACGGCCGAGATCATCCCGATCCCGACGGCGACCTTCTCCTGCGGCAGCTCGTCGCGGATGATCGCGAAGCAGAGCGGGAAGATGCCGCCGCCGACGCCCTGCAGGACGCGGCCGGCGATCACCACGCCGACGCTGCTGCCGAGCGCCGAGACGACCGAGCCGAGGGTGAAGAAGGCGAGCGCGACGATCAGCAGCCGCCGCTTGCCGAACATGTCGCCGAGCCGGCCGACGACCGGCGTCGCGACCGCGGCGGCCAGCAGGTAGGCGGTGACCGTCCAGGTGGCGCCGCTGGCGGTCGTGTGCAGCTCCTCCTGGAGGGTGCCGAGGGCCGGGACGACCATCGTCTGGCTGAGCGAGAAAGCGAGCGCGGCCAGGCCGAGGATCGCGATCACGCGGGTCGGGTGCATCGGCGCGCGTGGCGCGGGGGGAGCGGCGGGCATGGCGGGGGTCCAGTCGGGGAGAAGCGAGAGGGCGAGTCGGGGAACGGCGCCCGAGATGAAGCGGACCCATGGGTCCATTTCGTTCGTCCGTCGATCCTAGGACGATGCAAGTGGACCGTCAAGTCCGCTTCCTCGTCGTGTGCCCGGTCGCACGGGACGGGGTACACTCGCGCTCCCCCCGGAGATTGGAGCGTGTCCGTGTCTCGTCCCTCGTGGTCCGGCGCCGCGGTCGCGGTCGCCCTGCTGGCCCTGCTCGGACCAGCGGCGGCCCCCGCCGACGCCACTGCCGCGTCCGCCAAGCGGGCGACCGTCGAGCTGCGGATCAGCGGGCTCCCGAAGGGCGAGCGGCCGCGCGGGCGGCTGACCGGGCCCGGCGTCCGCCGCGCGGTCCGATCGAACCGGCTGACGCTGCGGCGGGTCCGGGCCGGCCGTTACCGGCTGACGCTCTCGCCGGTCACCCTCCGCAAGGCCCGGCGGGGGATGCGCCGCGGGGCCCGCGCGCTGCCGGCGACGCGGACGGTCGCGGTCCGCGTGAAGGCGGGCAAGCGGGCGCGGATCGCGGGTCGCTACGGCACGGTCGTCAGCGCCAACGTCGTCGCCGCGCCGGCGCGGGTCCAGCGGATCGTCGGCGACCCGCGCAACCCGTCGGAGCTGGTGCTGCCGCGCTCGTCGCGCTACCGGGTCGGCGGCTACCTGACCTCGGGGCCGACGGCGGCGCTGCCGGCGGGGCTGATCTCGCGGATCACCACGGTCCGTCGCAGCGCGCGCAGCGTCCGGGTCGGCGTGACCCGGGTGCTGGTGACCGAGGTGATCCCGCAGCACAGCGGCGGCGTGCGGCTGTCGCCGACCCAGCCGGACGTGGCGAAGAGCCGGGCGGCGCTCGGCGGCCACGCGCGCCGGATCGAGGGGATCGACCTCTCGACCAGCGGCAACGCGGTCGCCCGCGACACGGCGGCGGTGATGGACCAGCTGCCCTGCCGGTTCGACACGGCGCTCAACGGCTCGCCGCTGTCGATCCCGGTCCTGAAGCCGTTCTTCGACGGGCCGACGATCGCCTCGTGGGACTGGAGCGCCTTCTCCGGCGCGGTTCAGGTCCGCGGGTCGCTCGGCCGGCTGGGCATGGAGTGGCACGTGCCCGAGGGCCTGACCGGCTCCTGCTCGGAGTCGGAGGGCTTCGCGCGGACCTTCGTCGTGCTGGTGGCGGGGGTGCCGCTGCCGATGTTCGTCGGGATGCGGGCCGAGGCCGGGCTCGGGGTCAGCTCGGCCGACGGCCCCTCGACCGGCCAGATCGGCGGACGGATCGACTACGACTTCGACAGCTCGCGGGCGAGCGACAAGCTGCGGCTGACGGCGTCGCCGCTGGAGCGGCCGGACAACAGCCTCAAGCTCAACGCCAACGCCACGGCCGGCGTCTACCTGGAGTTCGGGATCGGCTTTCCCGACGTGGCCAACCTGCGGGTCGAGATCGGGCCCGAGGTCAAGGTCGTCTCGCGCACCAACGACTACACGAAGCCGGGACCGGAGCTGTGCGAGCTGACGGTCGAGCGATCGGCGCGGCTGGTGGCCGAGATGTTCGTCAAGACCTACACGCTGGACGCGAAGCTGGAGCCGTTCTTCGGGCCCTACGAGCTGTCGGCGTGCAGCACCACCGAGCCGATCATCGGCGAGTGGAAGTCGGACGAGAACGAGGGCACGGTGCGGATCGAGGCGGCCGGCGAGGGCCAGTTCCGGATGGTGGCGCTGGAGGACCTCGACACCGACGGCCTCGGCAAGTGCATCTGGCTGCGGGAGGGGCAGAGCCGGGCGATCACCGGTGGCTGGGGCAGCTACACGGCGTCGTTCGAGTGGGTCGACACTGCGAAGGACTGCCAGCAGGTCGACGTCGACCCGAACGGCACGATGACGATCAGCCCCTACGGCCGCAACAGCCTGCGCTGGTGCGGGAAGACCCCGCGGCGCTCGTCCTGCGAGAGCTGGACCAGGATCCGGCCGCCGGTGACGCCGACGCCGTGAGCGGGCGCGCTACGATGGGGAGACCCCAGCGATTGGGGTCACCCGAGGGGACGACAGGCTTCGACGCGGTCGTTCGCGGGGGTGATTGCGAGTCGAGGTACCGGAGGCCTCGTAAAACCCCGGCAAAAACCATACGTGCGGACTCCCACGAGTTCGCCCTCGCGGCCTAGCAACAACTAGTCCCTGAGGTCTCGGGCCCTGCTCGCCGGCGGCGGGGGTCCCCGGGATCATTCAGCCGGATCACCCGGGTTCGACGCCCTCGCGGACTCGGGGACATCACAGGAGGGCTGGCATCCCGGACGTGGGTCGGCGAGACCGACGGGGTGCGAGATCCAGACCAGCCGACTACGCTCGTAGACGTCGCCCTTTGCGCGGTCGTGGACGCGGGTTCGACTCCCGCCGTCTCCACCTCGAAGGAGCAAGCCGGCGCCCCGGATCGGGGCGCCGGTTCGCGTTTCGGGGGCGGTCTCGCGCCGCCCGAGCCCTCAGCCGTCCAGCTCCAGCTGCTCGATCGGCTCGGCGACCGGCTCGAGGAAGCGGAGCACGCTGCGGGTGTCGGCGTCGAGGTCGACCAGCTCGAGCGGGACCCAGCCGGCGGCGAGCTGGGCCATCGCGTCGTCGATCGCGTCGTCCTCGATCCGGGCGCCGCGGAGGGCGTGGACGTCGGCGGCGCGGGTCAGCAGGCAGTAGCGCTCGCCGTCCCAGTGGCGGTCCTCGACGGCGACGCCGTGGTGGTCGGCCAGCCGCCGGAGGGCGGCGGCGCGGACCGGCAGGCGGTCGTCGAGCGGGAGGAAGCGGCGGCGGTCGAAGGCGGTCGCGGCCCGTCCGGGGGCGTCGAACGGCAACGCCTCGTCGGGGTCGAGGCCGGCGGCGAGCAGGTGCGCGGCGACGATGGTGACGGCCGACGCGGTAGCGTCCGGGATTGTCATGGGAGTCCGACCCTCCTGTGGCCTGCCCCCGGACCGTTCCTGCGGTGCCGGGGGCGCTGTGGTTTGGTGGGGAGATGGACCATAGGGTGGGGGGCGGACGACTGGGGCGGGGCGGGACGGGTCAGCGGCCGAGGGCGATCTGGAGCCGCCCGCGGCGGTCGCTGCGGACGGCGTAGTCGACCGCCTGCAGGTCGCGGTCGGTGGGGGAGCTGCGGGGCGGTTCGGGCGCCAGGCGGACGGTCAGCGGACCGCTGGCGCGCAGGCGGCCGCTCGGCCAGGCCAGGCTGTGGCGGTCGGCGGTCCGCGGCGCCGGCAGGTAGAGCCGCCCGCGTACGACCGCTCCCGGCCGGGTCCGCAGGCGCAGCAGCAGCCGGCGCCGCCGGCGGTCGACGGCGATCGTCAGACGGGCGCCGCGGCAGCGGAGGGCGGTCGCGCCGATCGCCCGCCAGCGGCAGCCGTCGGGGGTCGGCCAGAGCCCGCGCGCGGGACCGGTCTTCGGCCGCGCCGGCAGCAGCGCGTGCCAGCGGCCCCCGCGGTCGCGGACCTGGACCGCCTGCAGGCCCGGCTGGTAGCGCAGGTCGAGGTGGCTAGGGCGCAGCGTCGCCGCCCACCAGACGTCGCCGCGGCGGCCGGTCACCGCGCCCGAGCCGCGGCGGTCGTCCGTCTCGCCCTCGCCCGTCGCCGACGGCGGACCGCCGCGGAGGGCCGGCTGGCCGTCGAGCGCGTCGGCGGCGTCGTTCAGCAGCGCCACGGTCAGGCCGCCGTAGATCACCGTGTTCGCGTAGCGGTCGATGCCGCTGGCGTCGTCGCCGATCCGCAGCACCGGTGCGATCGCCAGGTAGCCGTCGGGCCGCACCCCGTGGGCCCGCAGCAGCCGCCGCCAGGCGGCGTGGGTCAGGCCACGACCGGCCCCGTCGCGACGGTCGGCGCCGACCACCATCGCCGCCGCCAGCGTCCAGCTCAGCTCGGCCGAGCGGCCGCTCCAGGCGACGGTGCCGTCGGGGGCCGCCATCGCCAGCAGGTAGCGCCCGACCGCGGCCCGCAGCCGTCGCAGCGCGGGCGGTCCGCCGGCGGGCGCGGCACGGCCGACGTCGCGCAGCATCACCGCCGACAGGGCCGAGTAGGCGAGCGGGTTCGAGGGTGGGTCGGAGAGCGCCCGCGCCGACCCGGCAGTCCAGCGGCCGCGAGCCGCCGGCGCCGCGGCGCGGGCGACCAGCCGCTCGATCGTGGCCTGCCGCCGGCGGCGGGCTGGCGTGGCGGGGAAGCGGCCGGCGCGCTGGGCGATCGCGCGCGCGGCCAGCTCGACGAGCTTCCAGTTGTTGTAGCGGCCGGGGTCGATCCAGGCCGGCGACGGTCGCTGGTCGGGCGCGGTCAGCGGCGGGTCGTCGAGGTAGCCGGCGAGCGCCGGCGCGGTCGCCCGCCAGGCCGGGTCGTCGGCCAGCCGCGCGCTGCCCCAGGCGTAGGCCTTCGCCACCAGCCACTGGTCGAAGGGCGTCGCGTGGCGGCGGTCGGCCGACAGCCGCAGCGCGTGGAGGGCGCGGTCGAGCAGCTCGCGGTCGCCGCGGCGGACCGCCGCGCGGAGCCCGGCGTAGCCGAACGCGGCCGGCCCGTAGTAGCCGATGTGGTTGCCGCCGAGCGGGTCGCGCGGGCGGCCGTCGGCGTCGATCGTGGCCAGGGCGGTGGCGGTGAGCTGGTCGGCCAGGGCCCGGATCTCGCCGGGCCGGACGCCGCCCCCGGGCGGGCCGGGTGCCGCCGTCGAGGCACCCGGCAGGAGGACGCCCACCGCGACGGCGACGGCCGTCGCACGGGCCACGAGGGCCAGGAGCGTGCGCATTCGCTCGCGAGCGTCCGATCGGTCAGCGGCCGGGCCGGGACCTCACGAGCACTGCAGGACGTAGCGGGGGATGTACCCGTCGGTCGGGAACGACGTCGACGCGTGGCCGTAGGCCCAGTCGACGCTCCAGTTCCACTCGCGGTCCCGATGCATCCGGAACTGGGTGCCCGGCGAGAGCAGCAGGAAGCCGGGGTTGTAGGGGCTGGGCGTGGTCCGCATCCAGTGGTCCCAGCCGTCGCCGGGCTTGACGATGCAGAGCGGGCCGTCGCTGCCGCCGGCCTGGGCCGAACCGGCACCGACCCCGCCGGCCAGCACGGCGGCGGTGACGAGGGTGAGCAGGGTGTTGCGCGTGCGACGCACGAAGGGTCCTCCTGGGTTCAGGTCTCCGGACAGGGGTGATCGCCCGCTCCGGTCCGGACGCCGCGAGCGGGGTGTGGGGCAGTCGGTGGGCGCGGCTCAGCGAGCGCGCGCGGGGACCGGGGCGGCCGGCGGGCGGGTCAGCCGCCCCGGTCCCGGTACTCGTCGCGCAGCCATTGGCGGCGGCCCGGGGCACGGCGGTAGCCGCGCGACGAGAACCACCGCTCGGGCCGGTGCTCGCGGGCCTGGACCCGGGCGCGCCGCGCGTGCTTCAGCTCGCGGCTATAGGGGCTGTCGAGGCCGTTGCGGGTGACGACGGTGGTCACCAGCCAGTGGTCGCGCCGCGGGTGGTGGGGCCGTCCGCGGATCAGCAGCAGCGCGACGTCGTCGCCGATCACGAGGAAGGCGTCGTGGCGGCGGTCGCGGTCGGGGGCGGGACGCAGCCAGGGCGGCGGCTCGGTGGTGAAGCGGCCGTGGCGGGCGATCTCGACCAGGTAGGCACGGGCGTCGTCGATCGCGCCGCGGATCTCGGCGGGGATCGCGTCGTCGGGGATCGAGGGCACCGGCGAGCGCGGCGACCAGGCCAGCGCGCGGGGGTCCTGGCGCAGGCGGCGGGCGCACTGGATCGCCGCGTGGGCCGACACCTGGCGCGGTGCGATCCCGCTGAACGGCAGGCCGTGGGCTCCGTCCTCGGTGTTGGTCGAGACGCTCACGGAAGCGATCATCAGCGAGAACAGGGATGCAGTCAAGTTCGAGCGTCACAGCACCGGAACCGTGATCGTGTCGGGAACTCACTGGCGTTCCTCCGCTCGCTCCCGCCACACCGCGAGCGATCGTCACGAACGTGTCTCGTGATCGCCGACGACGATCGGCCGCGACCGGGGTTCCCTCCGGCGGCCCGATCGCGGAAACTGCCCGGTGATGGCGTCGTCCCGCACTCCCTTCACGGCAGCCCTCGTCCGCGCCCGCGAGGCCGTGGACCTGACCCAGGAGCAGGTCGCCGCCTGGATCGGCGTCTCGGGCGTCACCTACCGCCGCTGGGAGAACGGCCAGGGCGAGCCCGGCGCCAGCCAGGTGGTGACGCTGGCGATCGCGCTCGGCACGACCCCGGGCGACCTGCTGGCCGGGATCCCGCCGGCCGCCGGCGCCGGGCTGCTGCAGCGGCTGCTCGACCTCGAGGCCGAGGTCGCCGCGCTCCGCCAGCGGCTCGACGGCGACGGCTGAGCAGCGCTCGCCGTCGCCCGATTTGCCGCCGTGGCGACGCTCCCGTAGGCTCGCCCTCGGGTGATGGGCGACGGGTTGGGGGGAGGACGGCAGCGGCGCACGCGCGTGCGCTCGCGCGGACCACTGGTCGGCGCGCTGGTCGCCGCCCTCGCCCTCGGCGGCCTCGGCGGCGCGACCGCCCGATCAGCCGCCGCGCCGTCGCCGCGCGCGCTGCTGGAGGCGGTCCCGCGCGACCCGCTCCACGTCCGCTACGGGGCCAAGGACACGGGCCGCCGGCAGCTGGCCGGGCTCGACGTCGTCGCCGA
Source organism: Patulibacter defluvii (assembly GCF_034096925.1). Lineage (NCBI taxonomy): Bacteria > Bacillati > Actinomycetota > Thermoleophilia > Solirubrobacterales > Patulibacteraceae > Patulibacter > Patulibacter defluvii. Next base: position 16,332 of record NZ_JAWZSQ010000007.1, on the reverse strand, counting down.
CCCGATCGGCGTCGGCTACCTGGGCGTCTACTTCTGGCCGCACGGACCGGGGGCGACCGACTACACGGTCAGCGTCGGCGCCTCGACCGACCTGATCAACTGGCGCCGGATCACCGATCTCGACGTCGACGGCGGCAACATGCCGACGATCCGCAGCCTCCCCGGCGGCGGCTTCCTGGTCGCCTACGAGGACTACACCGCGCTCGAGCGGGGCAGCGGCAAGAGCCAGATCCGCGTCCGCTACTACCCGGGCCGCGAGCAGCTGCTGCGCAACCGCTGGGCGATGGAGCAGCTGCTGCCGCGGACGCTCTCGCCGACCAACGAGGGCACGCCGAGCATCGAGGGGATCGCCTGGAGCGGGCGGCCGGAGACCTCGGTGCTGCGGATCGGCTTCCACTACAACGCCGGTGCCCGCGGCGTCGACCGCCAGGCCGAGGGCTACCTGCGCGGCTTCCGCGACTGGCGGGCGACGAGCGACGCCGCGACCGGCCGGCGGCTGCGGCAGGCCGGGTTCCTGGCCAGCCACGGCAAGCGCTCGCACCTGGAGCTGGCCGGCGGTCGCTGGGACGTGGTCGAGGCGCAGCGGCTGCCCGGCAGCTTCGGCGCCTGGTCGCTGGCGCTCGAGGACCTGACGACCGGGACCACCGAGGGCATGACGCTGAACGGCTGGTTCGGGCCGCTGACCTCGGTCGGGGTGCCGACGGTCAAGGTCCTGCCCGGGCCGCTGCGGCTCGGCCGGGTGCTGTTCGTCTCCGCCTACGTCTTCAGCGGCAAGCTGGTCGGGCCGCTCGTCTACTACCGCTCGCTGCCCGCCGGCTGGTGAGCGGCGCGCTCACGGGTTCCGCCAGCGACCGCCGGCGGGGGCGGCTATAGGCTGCGGGCCATGCCCGAGCGCAGCGAGGTCACGTTCCCCTCCGGCGGCGCCCAGTGCGCGGCCTACCTGTACCGGCCGGACGGCGACGGCCCGCACCCCGCGGTGGTGATGGCGCACGGCTTCAGCGCCACCCGCGAGGAGCGGCTGCCGGCCTACGCCGAGCGCTTCGCCGCCGCCGGCTTCGTGGTCCTGGCCTTCGACTACCGCCACTTCGGCGCCAGCGAGGGCGAGCCGCGGCAGCTGCTCGACATCGGCAAGCAGCACGACGACTACCGGGCGGCGCTCGCCTACGTGCGCGGGCTCGACGGGGTCGACCGCGAGCGGATCGCGCTCTGGGGCAGCTCGTTCAGCGGCGGCCACGTGGTGGCGGTGGCGGCCGGCGACCCGGCGATCGCGGCGGTCGTCTCGCAGGCGCCCTACGCCGACTCGATCCCGACCCTCCGAGAGGTGCCGCTGCGCAACCTGCTGGGCCTGACCGTCGCCGGGCTCCGCGACCAGGCCGGGGCGCTGCTCGGCCGCGACGCCCACCGGATCCCGGCCGTCGGCGCGCCGGGCACCTTCGCGGTGATGACCGCGCCCGAGGCCGAGCCGGGCTTCCAGGCGATCCAGGGGGAGGGGACCCGCTGGCAGAACGCGGTCGCCGGCCGGATCGCGCTGACGATGCCGCTCTACCGGCCGATCCGGCGGGCGCCGAAGGTCCAGGCGCCGCTGCTGGTCTGCATCTGCGACGAGGACCAGACGACCCCGCCCGGCGCGGCCGCCAAGATGGCCGCGGCCGCCCCCCGCGGCGAGGCGATCCACTACCCGATCGGCCACTTCGACATCTACGTCGGCGATGCCTTCGAGCGGGTCGTCGCCGACCAGCTGGCCTTCCTCCAGCGCCACCTGGGGTAGCGCCCGCCGGCCTGCCCGCCCTCAGGCGAGCACCGCCCGGCCGATGATCTCCTTCATCACCTCGTTGGCGCCGGCGTAGATCCGGGTCACCCGGCCGTCGGCCCAGGCGCGCGCGATCGGGGTCTCGACCATGTAGCCGTAGCCGCCGTGCAGCTGGACGCAGCGGTCGAGCACCCGGGTCTGCATCTCGGTCGTCCACAGCTTCACCTGGGCGGCCTCCTCGACGGTCAGCTCGCCGTCGTTGAGGGCCACGGTGCAGCGGTCGAGGAAGGTCCGCGCGACGTCGACCTCGGTCCGGCAGTCGGCCAGCGCGTGGCGGGTGGTCTGGAAGTCGGCGATCGTCTGGCCGAAGGCCTCGCGCTGCTTGACGTACTCGATCGTCCAGTCGAGCCCGGCGCTGGCCGACGACCACGCGTCCCAGGCCACCGACAGCCGCTCCTGGGCGAGGCTGGCGACCAGGTAGCCGAAGCCCTTGCCCTCCTCGCCGAGCAGGTTCTCGACCGGCACCAGGGCGTCGCTGAAGAACAGCTCGGCGGTGTCCTGCCCGTGGAGGCCGACCTTCTCCAGGTTGCGGCCGCGCTCGAAGCCGGGCGTGTCGCGCTCGATCCCGATCAGGCTGATCCCGCGGTGGCGCTGGGTCGGGTCGGTCTTGACGGCGGTCATCACCAGGTCGGCGTTGATGCCGTTGGTGATGAAGGTCTTGGCGCCGTTGACCACGTAGTGCTCGCCGTCGCGGCGGGCGGTGGTGGCCAGCCGACCGAGGTCGGAGCCGATCCCCGGCTCGGTCATCCCGATCGCCGTCACGATCCGGCCGCTGACCATCCCCGGCAGCCAGCGCTGCTTCTGCTCCTCATTCGTGTAGTGCAGGAAGTAGGGCAGGCAGACGTCGTTGTGGAGCATCACGCCGATCCCGAACCCGGTCAGCCCGAGCCGCATCAGCTCCTCGTGCTGGACCGCGTTGAAGCGGAAGTCGTCGACCCCGGCGCCGCCGTACTCCTCCGGCACCGACATGCAGAGGAAGCCGTTCTCGCCGGCCGCCTCGTAGATCTCGTGGGGGACGATCCCGGCCGCGTCCCACTCGCGGTCGTGGGGCGCGACCTCGCGCTCGAGGAAGGTCCGGAAGCTGTGCCGGAACTCCTCGTGCTCGTCCTCGAACAGGGTCCTCTTCATCGTCGTGCGCTCCTCCGGTGGCGGCGCCGCGAGTGTGACAGGCCACGGCCCCGGCTGGCCAGCCGACCAAGCCGGCCCGGAGCCGGCCGCGGTCGGGTACCGTGCCGGGGCATGGGGGCGTCGGGCGGGCGATCACGGATCGGCGGAGGCGCACGCCTGCGGGCGGCGCTGGTCGCGCTGCTCGCGGCGGCGATCGGCGGGCTGCCGGTCGCGACCGCCGAGGCCCAGCAACCGGCCCCGGTCCCGGAACCGCGGGCGACCCTCGGCGGCGTCGACTACGGGGTCAACACGCTCGAGCTGGTCCACGCGATCCAGCAGCGGGACATCACCGAGAGCGAGCGGATGATGGACCGGATCCGCGACATGCGGCTGACCACCGCCCGCGTCACGCTCAGCTGGGCGGCGACCGAGCCGCGGCGCGGCCAGCACGACCCCGGCCTGCTCGACACGCTCGTCGGCGGCCTCGCCAAGCGCGGGGTCCGGGTCCAGTTCGTGCTCGACTCGTGGCCGCCGTGGGCCGGCCCGCCCGGCTGCCGCCACGGCGACGTCAGCTACGGCCAACCCGACCTCGGCGCGCTGCGCTCGTTCGTGCGCTGGGTCGCCGATCGCTACGCCGCCGGCGGCAGCTTCTGGCGCGCCCACGGCAAGCTCGACCAGGGGCTGGCCCCGCAGTGGCTCGAGGTCGGCAACGAGACCAACGACCCCTCGCGCTGGTGCGGCCCGGTCGACGCGGCCGCCTACGCGCGGATGCTCGACGCCGCCCTCGACGCGCTCCACGGCCGCACGCCGTCGCTGCGGGTCGCCTTCGCCGGGCCGTCGAACCACTGGCTCGACCGCGAGACCGATCCGCGGCGGGTGCTGGCGATCCAGCACTTCCTGCGGGCGGTCGCGGCGGCCGACCGGACGGTCCTCGGCCGGCTCGACGGCTTCGGGCTCCATCCCTACGGCGGCCACGGCGTGGCCGGCTCGGGCGAGGCGGTGCTCGGCGACGTCGTCGCCTACCGCCAGTTGCTGCTGGCGCTCGGGATCCCGCCGTGGGTGCCGATCCTGGCCACCGAGACCGGGGTCACGACGCCGCCCGGGTTCATCGACGGGGTCTTCCGCGACCACGGCTCGCAGGAGTCGGCGCGGGCCGCGATGGTCCGTCGCGGCGCCGAGCTGGGCAGCCGCAACGACTGCAACGTGCCGGTCTGGCAGGTCCACACGCTCTACACCTCGAACGCGGTGCCGCCGCGCGACCTGACGGTGCCGGAGGACGCCTACCAGCGGCTGGTGCGGGAGGAGTTCTACGGCCTGCTGTGGGGACCGGAGACCGCCTTCGCCCTCAAGCCGACCGCGGTCGCCTACCGCGACTTCGTGGTCCGCGCCAGCACGGTCGCGCGGCAGCCGCACTGCCTGGCCGCGCTGCGTCGCGACGGCAGCGCCGCGACGCTTCGGGCCGCGCACCCCGACTGGTTCCGCGCCGACGGCTCGCTGCAGACCGAGGAGCCGGCGGCGGCCGTCGTCCGGAGCGCCGAGGAGGAGGCCCAGGCCGTCGCCCGGATCCGCTCGCGGACGCTGCGGCTGCCGCGCCGCTCGTCGTCGATCCGGCTCTCGGTCCGCTGCCTCGGCCGCTGCCGGGCGACGATCCGCGACGCCCGCCGCAAGCGGATCGCGACCCGCGTCGGCACCTGCGGGGCGCTCCGCTGCCGGATCAGCGTGCGGCTCTCGGCGCGGGCCGAGCGGCGGTTGCGTGGCGCCGCCCGCACGCGGGTCTCGGTGCGGGTCGCCGACGGCCCCTGGCTGCGGGCCCAGGTCCGTCCGCAGCGCTAGCCGTAAGGGCTAGGGAGGTTGTTTCGGTCAGGTGCCGGGGTCGCGTCGAGGCCCGGCAGGGCCGGAGGTCGACCGTTCAGCGCGGCGTGGGGTCGTCGGCGGTCGTAGGAAGCAGCTACCCCGGGAGCGCGGGAACGCTCACTCAAGGAGCCGTAGATCGGCCCGTGGGCCCAGCCGTTGAGCCTCGTGCGGATGAAACCGTGTTGGTCTGCGGGTGATACGCCGGGCGAGCGGCTGCAACGGCAAGCTCTTGCGGAGCCTCGCCCGAGTTCGAATGCGCAGTGTTCCTGCTGCACCACGAGCGCAAGGGATACGTGTACGTCGAGAATCTCGACGCGGGAACGCTGGGGGGTCCGCTATTCGCTGTGGAAGGCCACCCGAGAGGGTCGAAACAGGCTCCGAACCACTTGCCAGGCCGTCCGTCTGGCGAAAGATTCGAACGGATGTCGGACACGTATCGCTATGTGGTCGTCCTTCTGGACTGCTCTTTGGAGCGGTCGCCACTGGAGCGACCTGAAGATTCGGCGGCCACCAGACGCCCACTTCGACTCTTGGCCGTTTCCGGTCTGTTTCTTGAATCCGTGTGCAGGTCGTCTGGAACCGGACGGGCGTTGCTAGTCTGCGGCCATGAATACCAGGAACAGGCGCGTAGCTGTTCTCGCGTCAGCTCTGGCGCTGACCGTGTCGATCCCTGCCGTCGCTGGGGCGGCGACGTACGTGTACTGGCCTCCTGGGGGCAGCGACACGTCCGGAGCGTTTCTCTACGCAGGGCGCGAGGAGCAAGGGCCCAGGCGCAGCCTCAGGAAGAACTCGGCCCGCTCGCTCGACGGGTACACCGTGTGCATCGAGACGTACGTGAACAAGACCGGAGCACCGATTCAGAACCGGTGCAGCAGCACGCTTGCGTACCGCGACGATCTCTGCGGCTGCCGGCTGTACGACCCAGCTGTTCGCGCCCCCGGTTCCGGCGGCGGAGTCGTCGCCCGAGCCCGCGAAGACTGGTAGCCGACTGAACGTGACGAGGACTGATCGCATGAAGTTCAAGATTCGGCGCTCTGTCGCCATCCCGACCGCCGCGGCGGTCATCACGGCAGCAGTCGTGGGTACGGCCGGTGTGATCGGCAACGACGACGCTCCCGATCGCGGCCCGGCTGCTGTGGCGCTGTCGGCAGGCGCTCCGGCCTCGGCCGACCAGATCCAGCGGTTGCGCGCGGTTCCCGAGAGCGTCGCCTACAAGCCGACGTTCGACGACGCGCGGAGCGTTCCGAACCCGACCGGAAAGGGTGCTGACTGGGTCGTCGTCCCGGCTGGGGATGGCGGGGCCTGCTTGGCGGCGCCTGAGGGAATCACCTGCGGCGATGGCCACGACATCAAGACCGGCCGCTTCGGCTTCACGGCGACGGATGTCGGCGACCTGACGGCCGACCAACTCGCCGCCAACCGGGAGGCGCTCGCAGACGAGAAGCCGGTGCCGTTCAACGCGGGCACCATCGGCGGTCTGACCGAGAAGTTTGGCCTTGCTCCCGACGGCGTGACAGAGGTCGTGTCGATCGACGCCGGCGGCGGCGAGACCGGCCGTGCGAAGGTCCAGAACGGGGTCTACAAGATCTCTGTGGGCAAGGTCGATGGCCGCTCCGGTGCCCGCAAGCTCCGTCTGCTGACCTCGACCGGCGAGGTCGCCGCCGAGGTCGAGTTGCAGGTTCTCTAGCTACCGTGGAGGTTCATTCGGGTGTCCCTTCGTGGACTGAGTGCTTCGCAACTCTCAGCCTCTACGAACGGGACACCCGGATGAAACAACCTCCGTGGGAACTACAGCTAGAGCGCGAAGCCCGGCTCGCCGCCCAGCTCGACCGGGCGGCCGATCGGGTCGTCGCCGAGCAGGGTCGCGATCGTGGCCGCGTCGCCGGTCTTGGCGAACGCCCGCCGCTCGCCGTCGCGGGCGACGACGGTGCCGAAGTTCGGCTGGCCCTCGCGGTCGTAGCTGGCGGTGAAGCTCTCGACCGTCCAGCGGCCGCTGGGGTCCTCGACGATCGACCGCCGCGGCCCGGCGTCGACCGTCGCCTGGACGTCGTGGTGGGCGTAGGGGCGGGCCGGCGGCCGGGCCGAGAGCAGCGCCAGCCCGTGCTTGGTCATGTACCAGCCGACGGCGCTGGCCAGCGCCAGCGCGTCGGGCTGCTCGCGCGCGCGGTCGACCAGCGTGGCCAGCGAGTGGGTCACGTAGTTGTTGGCCGGCCCGCCGAAGAAGACCAGCCCGCCGGTGACGGTCAGCGGCCGGGCCGGGTCGTCGACCGCGAAGCCCAGCTCGCGGGCGCCGATCTGGACCGCGCACGGGAAGCAGGAGTAGAGGTCGACCAGCGCGACGTCGTCGGCGTCGATCCCGGCGTGGCCGAAGACCGCCGCGCCGTTGGCGGCGATCGCCGGCGAGCGGTGCAGCTGGTCGCGCTCGCCGACCAGCCAGTGGTCGGCGGCGCCGGCCGTGGCGTGGACGAAGACCCAGCGGTCGCGGGGGATCCCCGCCGCCTCGGCCGCGCCGGCGCTGGTCAGCAGCAGCGCCGCCGACTGGTCGACGGTGATGTTGGCCACCATGCACTTCAGGTACGGGTCGCTGATCGGGCGGTTGCCGGCCTCGGGCGAGGCGACCTGCTCGGCGCTCATCGGCGTCGTCGACCAGGCGTTCGGGTGGCCGGCGGCGACCTCGCTGTAGCGCGACCACCAGGAGCCGATCCAGGCCTGCTGCTCGGCGGTCGTGCGGCCGGCCTCGTGGCGCAGTGCGTGCTCGAAGACCGGGTAGTAGTTGGCCGGCACGACCAGCCCGGCGGCCAGCTCGGCCGGGTGCGACGGCGGCGCGTCGTGGCCGACGACGCGGGTCGGGGCGGTGCCGTCGGGCTGGGTCGGCCAGCCGGTCTGGCCGCCGCTGGCCATCGCGCTGCGGAAGACGCTGACCACCTCGCCACCGACCAGCAGCGCGCGGTCGAGCTGGCCGTCGGCGATCCGCGAGGCCAGGTCGCCGAGCAGCGCGATCGGCCCGTTGCCGCCGATCACCGAGCGGACGGTCTCGCGCGGGGAGAGCCCCAGCTCGGTCGCCACCAGCGTGCCCGGGTCGGGGATCGGCCACGAGAAGACGTCGACCACGGCCACGCTCTCGACCCCGGCCAGCAGCGCGTCGCCGCCCGGGCCGGCGTCGGCGGCGGCCCGGCGCGCGGCCTCGACCATCAGGTCGAGCGGCGACGTCGGGTCCGCGCCGGGCCGGTGGGTGACCTGGCCGGTGCCGACGAGGACGGGGGTGCGCGGGTCGACGGTGCTCACGGCGCGGATCATGCCAGAGTGAGAGGTGGCACCTCCTACTTCTGGTTGGCCGTGCGCGGGGCCGGCGCCCTCGCCGGCAGCAGGCCGCGGACGGCCCGCCCGACCCACGTCTGCTGCTGGGCGTTCCAGAGCCGCGAGGAGTGGCCGCCGGGGTAGACCGCGAACCGGTGCGGCACCTCCAGCCGCCGCAGGTCGTCGGCGAAGCGGCGGTTCTCGCGCAGCAGCGCCCGGTCGCGGTCGCCGATGTAGAACTCGAGCGTCACCCGCCCGTCGCGCCGGATCTCGGCCGGCAGGTCGGCCAGCAGGGTGTGGGCGTCGGCCCGGCGGTCGGCGCTGGCGCTGCCCAGGTGGATCCGCCGGCCGCGCTCGTCGGTCGGGAAGAAGTAGCCGCTCCAGGCCTGGATCACCGAGAACAGCTGCGGGTTGTGGAGCCCGATCAGGGTCGCGCCGTAGCCGCCGGCCGAGAGGCCCATGATCGCCCGCGCGCGGCGGTCGGCGATCGTCCGGAAGCGGTGGTCGATCAGCGGCACCAGCTCGTCGGCGACCGCCGACTCCCAGTCGCGGCCCGGCCCGTGGTCGAGCCACTCCGGGTCGCGCTCGCCGGCCCGCGCGCCCTGGGCTCCGACGACGATCGCCGGCCGGCCGGCGCGGACCGCCGCGCGGCCGATCAGCCCGACCCGCTGGTTGCGGTACGAGCGGGCCGTCGCCGGCAGCCCGTGGAGGAAGTAGACGACCGGGTAGCGGCGGCGGCCGTGGGCGTAGCCGGGCGGCAGGAAGACGCGGTAGCGGACGCTGCCGCGGAGCGCCGTCGAGCGGTAGCTGCCGTCGACGATCGTGCCGGGCGCCGCCGCCGTCGCGCTGCGGGCGCCGGCGGTCCCGCAGCCGGCGAGGGTCAGCGCGAGCGCGACGAGGACCAGCGGGCGAACGGTCATCCGGGGGCTCCTTCGGGGAGGGTGAGCACGAACCGCGCGCCGGGCGCGTCGCCGTCGAGGGTCAGCTCGCCGCCGATCGACCGGGCCAGCTCGCGGGCGATCGCGAGCCCCAGGCCGAAGCCCTCGCCGGCCTCGCGACCGCGCGCGAAGCGGACGAAGATCGCCTCGCGCTGGTCGGCCGGGACGCCGGGGCCGTCGTCGGCGACGGCCAGCGCGGGGGAGGACGGGGTGGCACCGACGGTGACCCGGATCGCGGCCCCGGGCGCGTGGCGGAGGGCGTTGTCGAGCAGGATCCGGACGATCTGGGCGACGGCCCCGGGATCGCCCTCGACCCACCGCTCGCCGCCGATCGTCAGCACCAGCTCGCGGCCGGCGTCGGCCACCCGGGCGTCGAACTCGGCCACCACCGAGCGCACGACCTCGTCGACCTGGACCGGCTCGCGGCGCGGCGGCAGGCCGGCGTCGACCCGGCTCAGCTGCAGCAGCTGGTCGGCCAGGGTCGACAGCCGCTCGGTCTGGGTCTCGGCCCGCTGCGCCTGCTCGCGGGCGTCGGCCAGCGCCGGCGGCTCGGCGTCGAGGTCGCCGCGCAGCATGTCGAGCATCAGCCGCAGCGACGAGAGCGGGGTCCGCAGCTCGTGCGAGGCGGTGGCGACGAACGCCTTCCGCGCCTCCTCCTGCTCGCGCAGCCGCTGCTGCATCGCCGCGAACGCGCGCCCGAGGTCGGCGACCTCGTCGCTGCCGCCGACCTCGGGCATCTCGGCCGCCGGCCCGTCGCGCGCGACCCGCAGCGCGGTCGCCCGCAGCCGCCGCAGCCGGCGGACGATCCGGCCGGCCAGCAGCGTGCCGACCAGCAGCGCCCCGACCAGCCCGGCGATTCCGGCCAGCACCACCGCCCGGCCGACGACCGCGGCCGCGTTGTCGATGCTGCGCAGCGACTGGGTGGCCTGGACGACGACCACGTGGCCGTCGCGGAGCCGGACGGCGAGCGCGGCCAGCGCCTCGGGCGGGTGGCGGTCCTGGCGGGTGCGGGTGCGGACGCCGGGCGAGCGGAGCGCGGCGGCGATCAGGTCGCGGTCGGCGTCCTCCGCGCCCTCGCCGACCGCCAGCGGCCGGCCGCGCTCGTCGAAGAGCGCGATCTCGGCCAGCGTCCGCCGCCGCAGCGAGCGGATCGCCCGCCGCAGCGGCTGCTCGCGCGGGGGCCGGACCGCGGTCTCGCCCACCCGTCCGGCGGCCGGGGCGGGCGGTCGCAGGTCGGCCGCCCGCAGCGGGGCCAGCGCCCCGCGGCCGTCGCGCAGCTCGTGCGAGAGCGTCCGGACCGCGTCGGCCCGCAGCCGTGCGTCGAGCGGCGACAGCAGCGTGACCGCGGCGACGGCGAGGGTCAGCGCGGCGACGCCGACCAGGACCGCGACGAACCGCCCCCGCAGCCCCAGCCGCATCGGTCAGACCTCGCCGACCCGGTAGCCGACGCCGCGCACGGTCAGGATCAGCCGCGGCGCGCTCGGGGTCTGCTCCAGCTTCTCGCGCAGGTGGCGGACGTGGACGTCGATCGCGCGCGGGTCCCGGTAGGCCGAGTCGCCCCAGATCATCCGCAGCAGCTCCTGGCGGCCGTGGACCCGCTGGCGGTCGGCGACCAGCGCGTGGAGGACGGAGAACTCGGAGAAGGTCAGCGTCACCGGCTGGCCGTCGCGGCGGACCTCGCGGCGGCCGACGTCGATCGTCACCGGTCCCAGCTCCAGCAGCGGCTCCTCGCGGGCCGGCACCGCCCGCCGCAGCAGCGCCCGGATCCGGCTCCGCAGCTCGGCCGGGCGGAACGGCTTGATCACGTAGTCGTCGGCGCCCGCCTCCAGCCCCTGGACCGCGTCGGCCTCGCTGTCGAGCGCCGTCAGCATGATCACCGGGGTGTCGTCGCGCTGGTCGCGGAGCCGCCGGCAGACCTCGTAGCCGCTCGGGCTGCGGGGGCCGAGGGCGACGTCGAGCAGGACCACGTCGTAGCGCTGCTCGGCGAGCCGCCGCAGCGCCTCGTCGCCGTCCGCGACCGCCGCCACCCGGTGGCCCTCGCGCTCGAACGACTGCCGCAGCGCCTCGCGCAGCGCGGCCTCGTCGTCGCAGACCAGGATCTCGAGCGTCTCTCCGGCCATCGCGCTCACGGTAGCGCCGGTCCCTGCCCGGCCAGCTCGCGGGCGGCCGGCAGCAGTCGCGACGGGGCCGGCGCGAGCACCCAGCCGGCGACCGCGACCGTCACCAGGCCGACGATCCGCAGCGCGGCCAGCAGCGGCGTCTGGCCCAGCGGCTCGGCGAACGCGGCCAGCCCGCCGACCACCGCGACGAGGCTGGTGGCGGTCGCCATCAGCGCGATCACCGGCAGCGGCCGGCCGCTCTGGAGCCCGCGCTGGAAGCAGAAGAAGGCGGCCGCGGTCAGCGCCACCAGCGCCGCCGCCCAGGGGGAGACCAGCGCCGGCAGCAGCCCGTCGTGGGCGGCCGCCCCGCAGACCGCCTTGGTGGCGGCGTCGGCGGCACCGTAGAAGACCCCGGCGGCGACCCCGAGCAGCTGCGGCCGGCGGCCGCCGGCGGGCAGCGCCAGCAGCGCGCCGGCGGCCAGCGAGGCGCCGACCAGCAGCGGCAGCAGCTGCTCGTGGTCGGCCGTCCGCGCCCCCGGATCGCGGGTGCCGACGGCCAGCAGCGCCAGCCCGACGGCGATCGCCGGCACCGCCGCCCGTTCGCGCGCGGCCAGCGGCCGGCCGGTCACCCGGGCGGCCAGCGGCACCACCAGCGCCAGGCCGCCGCCGGCGAACGCCTGGGCGACCGAGAGCGGCGCCAGCGCCAGCGCGGCGACGAACAGCGCCCAGCCGAGGGTGCCGGTCGCCGTCCCCAGCAGCCAGACCCGCGACCGCAGCAGCCCGGCCAACGTCCGCAGCGGCCGCCGGACGTCGACCGGCGGCGCGTCGCGGCCGCCGCGGTGCTGGATCAGGTAGCCGGCGTTGAGGGCCAGCGAGGCCAGCAGCGCCAGCAGCGCGCCGGGGACGATCGCGCCGCTCATCGGCCCGCCATCCGCTCGCTCGCCCAGCGCAGCATCGTCGGCACCATCGGCCGCCAGACCGCCCAGTCGTGGCGGCCGGGGACGATCCGGACCGTGGTCGCGATCCCGGCCCGCCGCAGGCTCCGCACGAAGCGCGGGATCTGGGCGCTGTCGGGGTCGACGTCGCCGCCGTAGACGTAGGCCCGCAGTGGCAGCCGCGGCCGCGCGCCGACCGGGGCCGCGGCCAGCTCGTCGACCGGGCTGGCGGCGCGGAGGGTGGCGGCGTCGGCGCCGGCGAAGCTGTACTGCCGCTGCTGCCGGAAGTACCCCGACCACGACTCGAACGCGCCGAAGATCCGCGGGTGGGCGAGCGTCAGCTGGATCGCCCCGTAGGCGCCCATCGAGTAGCCGCCGATCACCCGGTGGGCGCGGTTCGCGATCGTCGGGAAGCGGCGGTCGACGTCGTGGACCACGTCGAGCACCAGCGACCCGTAGCGGCCGTGCGGGGTGTCGGCCCACTCGGTGTCGTCGCGCCAGGTGCCGTCGCGGCCGTCGGGCACGACGATCAGCAGCGGCCGGATCCGGTGGTGGGCGAGGGCCACGTCGGCGTCGACCCCGACCCGGCCGGCGTTGAAGTACAGCTCCGGGTTGCCGGGGTTGCCGTGCAGCAGGTAGAGGACGCCGAACCGCATCCCGCGGGCCACGTCGCGCCGGTAGCCGGCGGGCAGGTAGACGTCGTAGGAGCGCCGCTTCCCGAGCGCCGCCGAGCGGAAGCCGACCCGCAGCAGCCGGCCCGCGGGCACGCCGGCGGGGTCCTTCGGGGGCGGGAAGCCGCGGTACTGTGCGTAGCCTTGGCCGTACCGGAACACGCCGAGCGCTCCGAGCGCGATCCACAGCACGACCGTCCCGCGGACGAGCCGCCGGTTCATCGCCTCGGCTCCGGTCGGCGGGCGGCCGGCGCGCTGGCCGCGCTCGCGGTCGTCGCCGCCGGCGTCGGCTGGCTGTATCTGATCCGCGAGAGCGGGCTGCTGGCCCTCGGCCCGCGGGTGCGCGGGGCGCTGCCGCTCCAGCAGCTGGCCCACGACGACGCCCAGCCGCTCGCGCGGCTGCTGCTCGCGTGGCTGCCGGCGGGGCTCGCGGGCGCGCTGGTGGTCGCGGCCCGGACCCGGGTCGCGGCGGCGCTGCAGCTGGCGGCGATCGCCTGGCTGCTGCTGTTCGTCAGCGGCGCGCTCTCGGACGCGATCGCCGACAGCACCCCGGTCGCCGACCACCTCGGCGACCAGCTGACGCGGCCCGGCACGCTGGTCGCGGTCGGCCTCATCGCGGCAGCAGCGCTGCTCGTGCCGCCCGCGGCGCGCCGCGGTGGCGCGGGGCGGGGCTGAGCGCGCGGGTCGCCTCGGCGCCCGGCAGGTGCTGCTCGGCCTGCAGCACCCGCAGGCCGGCCAGCGCCGGCGAGGCGTGGCGCGGCAGCACCAGGTGGCGCGGCTCCCAGGTCGGGCCGAACTTGTCGCAGAAGGTCACCAGCCGGTCGAGCTGGAAGCGGTCGCCGGTCCGCCGCAGCGCCGCCCGCGCCAGCCGCGCGCGGGGGCCGCGGGCGCGGGTCGGGTCGAGCAGCTGCGAGAAGCCGGCGAAATTCAGCGAGACGCGGGCGATCCCCTGCTCGGCGGCGAACAGCAGGACGGTGGCGATCATCGCGTCGGTGAGCCCGTTCGGGCTCGGGCCGATCCGCCGCTGGACGTCGAGCGAGAGCCCGTCGTGGAAGGGCGCCATCCGCAGCGCGGCCCGCAGCTCGCCTGCCGGGTCGCGGGCCAGGACGAAGGTCGCGCGGGCGTCGTCGAGCGTCCCGTGCAGCCGCCCGCTGGTCATCGCGAAGCCGCAGATCCGCGGCTGCTCGGCCCGCCACGCCTGCTCCAGCCGGTGCAGCTCGGCCGCCGCCGGGCCGAGCGCGGCGCCGGCGACGCAGTCGAGCGACCAGCCGTGGCGGCGCTGGCGCGAGAGCGCGTGGCGGACGGCCTTCATCCGCTGGCCGCGGAGGCCGAAGGAGCGGCTGTCGACGACCGCCTCCTCGCCGACGCAGATCGTCCGCAGCCCCTGCTCCCGGTAGCCGTCGAGGTGGCGGTCGGCGGCGCCGTGGACGACGGTCCGCAGCCGCTGCTCGCGGGCCCGCTCGGCGAAGTCGGCCAGCAGCTCCGGGGCCCGCCCGCCGGCGGCCACCGGGTCGCCGCCGACGACCGCCGTGCGGCCGGCGATCCGGTAGGCGAGGACCCCGTCGGCGGCCACGTGCAGCGCCCGCCGCTCGCCGAGCACGAAGGGGGCGAGCGCGTCGTCGCCGTGGGCCGCGACCAGCGCGGCGGCGCGGCGGCGGTCGCTGACGGCGGCGCGGCCGGCGCGGTGCTCGGCGCCGTCCTCGGGGGCCTCGACGGGGCGGCCCGGCAGCAGGATCGTGGACATGCCGCGAGCTTGTCCCGCCGCCGGTTGCGCCCGGGCAGGCGCCGGATTGGGATCGCGTTAAGCGCCTCAGCCGGTCAGCCGCTCCTGCTCCAGGTCGAGGTCGCGCTGAATCCGGTGCATCACCGCGTCGCTGATGCAGCCGGTCGTGCGCAGCTCCAGCAGCGCCCGCCGCTCGAGGTCGAGCAGGTCGCTGCGGAAGGCGACGAAGCGCGCGTTGCCGGCCTCCAGCCGCTCGTTCGCCTCGCCCCGCCGCTGGGCGTCGTGGCGCTCCTGGCGGAAGCGGTACTGGGTCCGGAAGCGGTTGGCCAGCGGCTCGGGCACCGCGTAGTCGGCGACCACGTCGTCGAAGCGGTCGAGCACCGCGTCGGCCATCGCGGCGCGGGCCATCGCCTCCTCGTCGGCGTCGCCGTCGTCGCTGTCGCGCAGGCCCAGCCGGGTCAGCAGCCGCGGCAGCGTCAGGCCCTGGAGCAGCAGCGTGGTGAGGATCGCGACGTAGGCGATGAGGACGATCCGGTCGCGGTCGTGGAAGGGGCTGCCGTCGTCGAGCGCCACCGGCACCGCCAGCGCGGTCGCCAGCGAGACCGCGCCGCGCATCCCGGTCCAGGCGATCACCACCGCCTCGCGGCCGCTGCCGACCGGGCGCAGCTCGCGCAGCCGCGGCAGCAGCCGCTCGATCAGCTCGCCGAGCCCGATCCAGGCGATCCGCACCAGCATCACCACGCCCGCGACCAGCAGCCCCTGGAGGACCAGCTCGACGGTCGGCTCGTCCGCCTCCCGCAGCTGGTCGACGACCGTCGGCAGCTGCATCCCGATCAGGGCGAAGAGCGCGGCGTTGGCCATGAACTGCAGCACCTCCCAGACCGCGAACGCCTGCAGCCGGTAGGTGGGGGTGACGAGCCACGGCGAGCGCCAGCCGAGCCAGATCCCCGAGGTGACCGCGGCGACGACGGCCGAGACCCCGGCCGCCTCGGCCGGCAGGTAGGCCAGGTAGGGGGTCAGCAGCGAGATCGCGATCTCGGTCGTGGTGTCGTGGATCCGCCGCCGGACCGCCACGATCGCGGCGCCGACCGCGATCCCGATCGCCAGCCCGCCGGCGACGCCGACGACGAAGCTGAGGCCGGCCTCCCAGATCGAGAACGTGCCCGAGGTGACCGCCAGGACGGCGAACTTGTAGATGATCAGCGCGCTCGAGTCGTTGATCAGCGATTCGCCCTCGACGATCGTCACCACCCGCCGCGGCGCGCCGAGCCGCTGGGCGATCGCCGTCGCCGCGACCGGGTCGGTGGGGGAGAGGACCGCGCCGAGCACGAACGCCGCCGCCCACGGCAGCCCGATCGCCACGTGCGCGACCACCGCCACGGCGACGGCGCTGACCAGCACCAGCCCGATCGCCAGCGTCGCGATCGGCTTCGCCTGCGCCCGCAGGTCGCGCAGCGAGCTGAAGAACGCCGCCGCGTAGAGCAGGATCGGCAGGAAGACGATCAGCACCAGCTCGGGGCTCATCTCGACCCGCGGCGCGCCCGGGATCAGCGCCAGCAGCCCGCCGCCGACGACCAGCAGCAGCGGGTAGGGGATCCGGCCGGCCTGGGCGAGCACCAGCAGCGCGCCGATCGCCAGCAGCACCGCCGCGAGCTGCAGGTGCTCCGCGGACGCGCCGCCGCTGGCCAGGAGGGTCGCCATCGGCGGTCCAATCTACGCGGCCGGGGGTGGCGGGCCGGTGATGGTGGGGTGGGGGCGGAGACGGGGGCGAACGTCACACGCCAGCGCGGCCCGACCCGCCGTGCGACGTTGACCACCGCCAGCGGCTGGCTTCGTCGCATGGCCGGCGCGGGGGTTCCGGGTGTGTGACGTTCGCCCCCGCCGCCCGCCGCCCGCCG